>NHFK01000014.1 GCA_002171375.1 Alphaproteobacteria bacterium TMED109 | reverse complement strand
AAAGCTGCAAATATATAATTTTTTTTTATCTTTTTTGAATTACTTGATATACCTTTTACTAATACATTATTAATATTATAAGTTTTTATGATTTCAGCAGATAGTAAACTATGTAATCTAATCATAATTTATAGCTCTTTTAAATTGTTACTTTTTATACCCAATATAGGAGCAATATGAGTTATAATATTTTTTGATAAAGGTACTGCATTAAAACCTGCCGTTCTTCCCCATACCCTAGTTTCTTTTAATGCCTTAGGCTCATCTAATAAAATAAAAACTGCATATTTAGGATTACTAATTGGGAAAAATGAAATAAATGAAGATATAACTTTTTTATGGTTTTGCTTACCATTTATAAATTTATTTGAAGTACCAGTTTTTCCTCCTATATTATAATTAGGAGATTGTATTTTTTTAGCAGTTCCCTCTATAACAACATTTCTATAATAATTTTTCATTATTTCTGTTACTTGCTTTGAAAAAACTCTAATTCTTGGTCTTTTATCATATCTTTTATCTATAACTACCATTGGCTCTATATATTCACCCCCGTTAACAGTAGCAGAAAGAGCTGATATTGCATGCATTGGAGAAATATTTATACTATGTCCATATGACATCAAAACTAAATCTAATTCTGTAACTTTATTTTTTGGAATAACTACAGGATTTACGGACTCGAATATTCCTGTATCCAATGGTCTATTAAAGCCAAGGTTTTCAAAATAATTATACTGTANATCNANACCAAGCATTTGNGCAATNTNNGCAGTTCCNATATTAGANGAANAAGTNAANACNNCNTCAAGGTNNAATACTCTNTCTTCNCCGTGAAAATCNGTAATNGTTTTNCCTTTTAATTTTAATGGCTCTCTAACATCAAANTCACTTTCNTTCTTAACTTTATTTTCATTCAATGCAGCTGCTATAGTAAAAGATTTAAAAATNGATCCCATTTCATAGACTGTATTAGTAATTTTATTTTTNGTNGGTTNAAAAGTAGAATATACATTTGGNTTAAAACTNGGNAGACTNACACCTGCAATNACTTCTCCTGAATTAACATCTAAAACTATACCCACTGCAGCCTTATATTTGTATAATTCAATTCCNTTTTTAAGTTCTTGATAAACTCTATATTGAACTCTTGTATCAATTGTTAAATTGATATTCTGGCCATTGTTTAAAATATCATTATATTTTTTTTCTACTCCAGATAACCCATCTTTTTCTGTACCCAGATATCCAATTATATGGCTTAGNTCCTCATTGTAAGGATATACTCTTAAATACTCTTTTTCAAAATTTAGTGCTGGTTCTCCAAGTGTATTTATATTTTTTGCCATATNAGGAGATAAGTGTCTTGAAATATATTGAAAACTTTTATCACTTTTAAGTATTTCTATTAGTTTATCTTCATCTAGTTCAGGAAGTATATTCAATAATTCATTCTTAGTTAATTCTATATTATAAATTTTATTTTTATCTTTATATAATGACCACGTAGGCATTGAAGTGGCTACAATATTTCCATTTCTATCTAAAATATTGCCTCTTTTATTAAATTTAATAGAACTATTATTAAAATGTTCTTTTGCTTTTAGCGGTTTAGATACATCGATTAATTTAATATTTACTACTATAAATGAAACAAAAAACATAACTGCAATTGCTATAATTCTTTGTTTACATTTCTCTACTATTGATTTTTCTAGNCCATCAACTTTAATGCTCTTNTCAGCATTTATCACAATTTATCTCATTCTTTNTAAAATTATTCTTTTTGTCTTCTTAAAAAAGCCGGAATATCNAGCGTATCTTCAGTATTATTTTTATCTACAGATTTCATGGAAATATCTGCCTCAAGAGATAATTCNTCCTTTTCTTTTATAATATGATCCTGTTTATTTTCTTTAATATCTGAGAGTAATTCTTCCTTATCTGAAGAAATTTCATTTTGTTTTTTTATAGAACCTCCAAATAATGCCTTTGCTGAAAAACGTTTAATTAAACCTTCTTGAGGCTTTATTTCCATTTCTTGCTCATATGNAGCCTCTTCATTCTTAGCAATTTCTTCTGTATTTACATTAGATGAAGCATTTAAAACTTCTGCTTCTGTGAAAGGATCTAATTTTACTTCCTCCTCTATTACTTCTTTTTCATAAGTTTCTGGTTCAGGAGGAATAAATGACTCTTGACTAACATTTAATTCTTTTTGAATTACTTCTTCTTTAATATCTAAATTACTTATATTAATTTCTGAAGAAGGTTGTNTATTAATATTTTCTAAAATATTACTCTCTTTAATTTGAGGATCTTCAATCTNATTAATCTTATCTATATTATTATTTACATCCGAAATAATATTTTCTACTTCATTTGTTTTACTTGGACAATCTATTCCTGTTGCAACTACTGATACCCTTATACTATTATGCATACTGTCATCCTGAGATGCACCAAATATTAAATTTACATCGTCATCTGATTGTTGACGTATATGATCTACAATTTCATCAACTTCAAATAATGTTAAATCTGGGCCACCAGTAATATTAACTAATACTCCCCGAGCACCAGCTAAAGATACGTCATCTAATAAAGGATTTGCTATTGCTGCAGCTGCTGAATCTAGAGCCCTATTTTCACCTTCCGCATCCCCAGTTCCCATCATAGCCTTACCCATTTCCATCATAACAGATCTAACATCAGCAAAGTCAAGATTTATTAATCCAGGCATTACCATTAAATCNGTAACNCCTCTAACTCCAGAATATAAAACTTTATCTGCCATTTTAAATGCGTCTGCAAAAGTAGTTTGCGCATTAGCTACTCTAAATAAGTTTTGATTAGGAATAACTATTAAAGTATCTACTGATTTTTGTAACTCATTAATTCCTTCTTCTGCTAAACGCATTCTATTTCTTCCTTCAAATTGGAAAGGCTTTGTTACACAACCAACCGTAAGAATTCCTCTTTCCCTTGCTGCTTTCGCAATAACAGGAGCAGCTCCTGTCCCTGTTCCTCCTCCCATACCAGCAGTAACAAATAGCATGTGCGTGCCATCAATATGCTCTAATATTTGATCAAGAGATTCATCTGCAGCAGCCCTTCCAATTTCAGGTCTTGCTCCAGCTCCTAAACCTTGGGTAACATTTGCTCCTAATTGAACTCGCATCTGTGCCTGAGAGTTTGCTAGAGATTGAGCATCTGTATTAGAAACTACAAATTCAACCCCTTCTAAATGTGAAGAAATCATATTATTAACTGCATTACANCCTGCTCCTCCAACACCTATTACTGTTATTCTTGGCTTTAGCTCGTGAGTAGGAGGCACACTAATATTAATTGACATATTTATTCTCCTTTTTTNTTAAAATATTTAATTTTTTTTTCTCATTATTTGATTTATTTAAATTTGCAAACAACATAATTAATTTATCTCCTTTAATATTTTATTAGAGTTATCTAATTTTTTGGAAAGAATAGTATCCTTGGTTTTGATTGAAGTAATGTCATTAATAGGTATAGTCTTAAGTTTTAGATATTTATTATTTAAGTACTCAATATGCTTAGGATTTGTGATAAAAGACCATTCAGCTTCTGCTANTCTAATTTTTTCATCTATTTCTATTATTTTATTTTTAATAATNTTTAATCTAGCATCTTCATTTTTTAGTTCACTACTTAACCACATAGACCATACTGTTCCTGAAACAGAAAAAATTATAATGAAAAGTGTAAGAAAACGCATCATGCTGCATAATCCATATTATTTAATTTCTCTGCGCATCTTAACTTAGCAGATCTTGCTCTAATATTAGAAATAAGTTCTTCATCGCTAGCTAATAAAACTTTTTTTGTGATCAGTTTGAAAGAGGGATTTTTTTTAATATCTTTAGAGTAAATACTAGCAGAATGTCTATACGGATTAGGATTTAAACCACTTTTAGACCTAAAAAATTTCTTAACTATTTTATCTTCTAAAGAGTGAAAAGAAATTACGACTAATCTTGCTCCAGGAGCTAGTAATTTTTCTGCATCTATCAATGCTTTTTCAATTTCATCTAATTCATTATTAACTTTAATTCTNATAGCTTGAAAAGTTTTAGTTGCTGGATCAATTTTTAATTTAGGATTATTTCCAATTGCATTTCTTACTATATTTGACAACTCTAGTGTGGAAGTAATAGATTTATTTTTTCGATANTTTACTATAGCGCGTGCTATTCTTCGTGCTTTTTTTTCTTCNCCTAAAGTATATATTATATCATTTAATGTTTTTTCATCTGTTTGATTTATTATATCCTCAGCAGATTTTCCAATTTGATNCATTCTCATATCTAAAGGGCCATCATTCTTAAATGAAAAACCTCTATNAGAATTATCTATTTGCATAGAAGAAACACCTAAATCAAATAAAATACCTCCATCAACACTAGTAATNCCATTNTTTTTCAGAAGAAANTTTAATCTNCCTATATTACCAGATATAAANTTAAAATTNTCTGGAAATCTATTTTGAATTTCTTNTTTAAAAACTTTAACTGATGGGTCTCTGTCTAATGATATAACATTACAATTTGCTGANGAAAGTATCATNCTTGTGTGACCNCCTGCTCCAAAAGTNCCATCTACATATGTAAGNCCATTTCTAATATTTAAATTTTCAAGTACTGTTTCAGCTAATACAGGTGTATGATTATTTTTCAAAATATTTTTATGAGAAATAATTTTTGTCACTTGTTTATCCTTAGTTAATTTAAGATTTATTTTTTCTTCTTTTATCCATATATAATTTAGCTCTAGCTAAATATTCATCAAAAGTTTTTGGGCTCCAAATTCTAAATCTTCTTCCCATTCCTACAAATAATGCTTCAGCTTCAATATAACTTTCCGCTCTCAGCGAGTTTGATAAAATAACTCTACCTTCAGAATCAAAAGGTAATACAGAACCACCAAATAGAACTGTAGACTCATATTCATTCTCTTCTAAAAGCGGGTCATTTGAATCTAATTTATTTTGTAATAATTCTAAATATTCGCGTGGATATGCATCTATAGATTTTTCAGAAAGAGATGATTGAGCAATTATTCCTGAGAATTCTTTACTTATTAAACTAGACCTCCAAGAAGCAGGCACTGAAACTCTACCTTTTTTATCTACTTTATTTAAATATCGTCCTATAAAATCTGACACTATTAATTATCCTCACCATAATATTAATTCCCAATTTGGAAATATATGGGTTTTTATAGTAATATCATGGGAATATATGGTTCGTCAAACATAGATTAATAATTTTATATATTTGCATAAATATATATCAGGTAGCCTATAAGCCGGGTTCTGTCTTGAGTGACTATTCATCTTGAGTATTTGTTACCAAATACTTCTTGCAACCTACCCGACAACACGCTGAAAACATCGCTACTAATTTAATAGTTCGTTGTATCTACTTGGTCTTGCTCCCAGTGGGGTTTACCTTGCCATTTTAGTTACCTAAAATGCGGTGCGCTCTTACCGCACCATTTCACCCTTACTTAAATTAAGCGGTATATTTTCTGTGGCACTAATCCCTAGAGTTTCCTCTGCCGGAAATTATCCGGCACTGTGTTTCCATGGAGCCCGGACTTTCCTCTCCTAATATTTAAATTAAGAGCAGTCACTTAGCTACCTGATATGTATATTATAAAATATTTAAAAAAAAATTCAATACAAAGACCTTACTTTAGTAAATTCAAGATTAACGGAATAAGCTACTTTAAGTAATGCTTCATTGATATTTTCGTTTAAATCACTAGGCATAAATCTCCTTTTAAATGCCATTATACTATCTTTATAATGATTTTTTACATCATAACCAATACTCGATAATAAATTATATAATAATTTATCTGAATAAATATCTTCAGGTAAATTAAGGATATTTTTTGGCCAAATTGAAATATTTTTTTCGGCTAATCTATGCCATCTAAATTTTTCCCCAGGGTCTGTTTTTCTGGAAGGCGCAATATCAGAATGACCTAGTATTCTATCTATCTTGATATTATATTTATTAATTAAAGAATTAATCAATTTCTCTAACATTTCATATTGATCAAAAGTAAATTCCTTATAGCCATGTTGATGCCCTGGGTTTTCTAATTCTATTCCTATTGATGTTTCATTTAGGTTTTTTCTATCTAACCATTTAGAAACTCCTGCATGCCAGGCAATATTTTTATCTTCTACAATTTGCCATAATTTACCTTCTTCATTTATAAAATAATGAGCACTAACCTTAGACTTTTTATTACATAAATAATTTAATGCTGTTTTTGCATTTCGCATACCTGTATAATGTATAATAACTGTATCAATGAGATCTAGATTCTTTCTTATATTATAATTTGGAGATTTATATTCATTGCATACTAATAAACTCATCAAATTTTATCTTTTCTAAATTTTGTAATTCTTTCATAGGCTTCATTAATATTTGCAAGTCTTTCATTAGCAAACTTCAGAAATTCCTCAGGCAATCCTTTCGAAACTAAAGAATCCGGATGATATTCCTTTACTAATTTAAAATATTTCTTTTTTATTTCGGCATCTGAGTCAGAAGACTTAGAGAGTAAGATTTTATAATCATTTTCCAAAGCTATACTAGAAGATATTGTTATATATTGTGATTTAATAGAATCTAAAACACCTATTGGCATATTGAAAATAATTGAAATATCTTTNATCATTNTNTCTTCATTANNNTGAAGCTCNCCATCNGCAAANGCNATTTTATATAAAGANTTAATAAANTCNATNTATAATTCNTGTTGNNNTCCAAANACNGNTNNTAATTGNNTTGCATATAACTTCANANCCTTCAGANNTTTTTTTAGCATTATTAAAAATTTTACCAATTGCTACTTCATCTTTAGGNTCAAAATCAAAAACTTCTCTAAATTTTATAATTTCATCTTGAGTTACTTTTCCATCAGCTTTAGATAATTTAGCTGCTATTACAATTACACCTGAAGCAAAAGCTAACTGCTTTTCATTTTCATTNTACTGTTGAAAGGAGATATTTTCATTTGATNAATTATCTTCATTTATTAATTTNGAGTCNCTACTTCTAATTTTATCTATTTTATGTCCTAAGGCTAAACCTAACACTGCTCCTAGGGGCCCACCTAAGACCATCCCTGTACTTCCTCCTAAAATTTTNCCCCAAATACTCATAAAATTATCCTCATAAAAATATAATTTAATTATTAAACTATAATAAAAAATGAAATATATTAATATCTTTATTAGGAGAAATTTATTGACCAATAANATTNTATACAATAAGTGGGACTTCTGGATAGATAGAGGAGGCACATTCACAGATATTGTTGCCAAGGACCCNNTAGGTAAATTTCATAAAAAAAAAATNCTTTCTTANAATCCATCTCATTATAAAGATTCAATAATAGAAGGAATAAATTATTTTTTAACAACAAAATCAAAAAATAAACTTAATTATAAATTAATAAATGAAGTAAGAATTGGAACAACTATTGCTACAAATACATTACTTACAAGAACAGGAGATAAAACTTGCTTATTTATAACTAANGGGTTTAAGGATTCTCTTCAAATTGGAGATCAAACTAGACCAGATATATTTGCNAGGAAAATTCTTAAGAATAAGAATCTTTATAGTAAGGTATTTGAAATTCATGAGAGATTATCATCAAAAGGTAAAGTCCTATTAAAGCTTGATTTAAGTAAAGCGAAGAAAAGTATGAAAATAGCTTTTAACAAAGGATATAAATCTATAGCAATTGTATTAATGCATTCTTGGAAACACCCAAAGCATGAAAAAATATTGCGAGTTATTGCTGAAGAAATTGGATTTAAAAACATTTATTTAAGTCATGATACTGCTGCTTTAATAGGATTAAACAGTAGAGGAGATACAACAGTTGTTAATGCTTATTTAACTCCTAAGCTAAATAGATATACATCTGAGATTAATAATAAAATAAAAAATACAAGAATTTTATATATGCAATCTTCAGGAGGCTTAACTTCTTCCTCAAACTTTGAAGGTAAAGATGCCGTATTATCAGGGCCAGCTGGTGGAGTAATTGCTGCAGTTGAAACAAATAAAAAGATAAATAAATATAGCGGTTTAATAGGACTAGATATGGGAGGAACGTCAACAGATGTTTTTCACTATGAAAATAGTTATGAAAGGTCTCTTGAAAATACTGTTGCAGGTAATAAAATTAAAGTTCCTATGCTTAATATTAATACTATTGCTGCAGGAGGAGGCTCTCTGGTTAGTTTTGATGGATTAAAAATTAATGTAGGACCAGAAAGTGCTGGGGCTATACCAGGACCTGCCTGCTATGGCTTGGGAGGACCAGCAACTATTACTGATTGCAACTTAGTTTTAGGCTATATTCAGACTTCAAATTTTCCAAAAATATTTGGTAGTAAAGGGAAAAGCTCTCTTAATATTAACGCTTCTATAAAAGCACTAAAAGTTATATTAAGAAAAATTCAAAAAACATTTAGAAAGACAATGACAATTTATGAATTAGCACTTGGTAGTATAAATATTGCAAATGAAAACATGGCTAATGCTATAAGAAATATTTCAATAGAAAAAGGTCATGATATAAGCAAGCATGCATTAATAGGTTACGGTGCGGCGGCTGGGCAGCATATATGCAATATAGCAAATTCATTAAATTTAAAAACAATAATAGTTCATCCGTTCGCTAGCGTTTTAAGTGCTTTTGGAATGGGATATGCAGAAATAAAGTGTATTAAAACTAAAACTATTGAAAAAAATATTTATGTCTATTTTAACTATATTCATGAAGACTTTAATAAAATTGAAAACCTGGCCTTAAAAGAATTAAAGAAAAATGACCCTTCAGNAAATTTAAAAAAAATAAAAATTATAAAAAGTATTGGTTTAAAATACGAAAAGACAGATAGCTTTATCACTATTCCATTTGATAAAATTTCTTTATGTTTAAAAAATTTTGAAAAATTATATAAAAAAAGATATGGTTTTTTACACTCAGGAAAAAATATTATTATCGATAATATTTCTATTGAAGCCTCAATAAATAATAATATCTATAAAGTTAAATCTAAAAAATTTGAAAAAAACTTAAAGGTTAAAAATGAAGGATACTGTGATACCTTTATAAATAATAATTTTAAAAGCATTAAAACTTATAAGAGAATAAATCTTAAAGCTGGGGATTTCATCTTTGGACCTGCAATCATTTTTGAAGAAGATTCATCTATTTTTATTACTGAAAATTGGAATTGTCATGTAGATCAAAATAAAAAAATAATTATTTCCAAAATGCATAATAATTTAAATAAAATAAAAAATAATAAAAAAGTTGATCCAGTTCGTTTAGAAATATTCAATAATATATTCATGTCCATAGCTGAAGAAATGGGAACGGTTCTAAAAAATACTTCATACTCTATAAATATCAAAGAAAGGTTAGATTTTTCATGTGCTTTATTTGATAACAAAGGAGGTTTAATTGCAAATGCTCCTCATATTCCTATTCATTTAGGTGCCATGAGTGAAAGTATAAAATATGTTATTAAAAAAAATATAAATAATATTTTTGATGGTGATAGCTTTATTCACAACAACCCTTATAAAGGTGGCACACATTTGCCTGATATTACAGTTATAACTCCTATTTTTATATCTAATCAAAAAAAACCGAGTTTTTATGTTGCAAGTAGAGCCCACCATTCAGATATAGGAGGTATAACTCCTGGTTCCATGCCGTCAATGTCTAAACATATTGATGAAGAAGGAGCAGTTTTTAATGGAGAAAAAATTGTTAGTAAAGGAAGGCTAAATGAAGAAATAATTTTAGAAATTTTTAATAATAATGCCTATCCTGCAAGAGACACTAAATCAAATTTATCAGATTTAGAAGCTCAATTAGCAGCGTCCAACTCCGGAAAAAATAGTCTCATTAGAATTGTAAAAAAATATGGGAAAACAACTGTAAATTTTTATATGAAACAAGTTAAAATTAATGCCGAAAAATCTATTAAAAGCGTTTTAAGTAAATTAAATAATGGTAAGTATGAAATGTTGATGGATAATGGTTCAAAAATTAAGTTAAAAATTACTATTAATAAAAAATTACAAAATGCTATATTCGATTTTACGGGGTCTTCAAATCAAACATCTAATAATTTTAATGCACCCAGAGCTGTAACTAGATCTGCTATATTATATGTATTAAGATCTCTAGTTAATAAAAAAATTCCTTTAAATGATGGTTGCCTTAAACCAATTAAAATTATAATTCCTAAAAACTCAATTCTCAGTCCTAAATTTCCTGCAGCAGTTGTTGCAGGTAATGTAGAAACTAGTCAAACTATAGTAGATGTTATTAATAGCGCTTTAAAAGTACAATCTGCTTGCTATGGCACTATGAGTAATTTTACATTTGGCAATAAAGATTTTGGTTATTATGAAACAATTTGTGGAGGAGAAGGTGCTAGTAGGGGTCATAATGGAACCGATGCTATCCAATGCCATATGACTAATACCAGATTAACTGACCCTGAAATATTAGAATTAAGATATCCAATAAAAATTAATAACTTCTCAATTAGAAAAAATAGTGGGGGTAAAGGAAAGTTTAAAGGTGGAAATGGAGTAATTAGAGAAATTGAATTTGAAAAAAGTCTTACAGCTGTAATTCTATCTAATAGACGAAAAGTTTCGCCACCTGGAATACTTTATGGAGAAAAAGCCCAAAAAGGAATAAATTTATTCAAAACAAAAAATAAAAAAATTAAGAAGTTAAATTCAAGTGAATCGATAAATGTTAAAAAAGGTGATATTATAATAATAAAAACACCTGGTGGTGGAGGTTATGGTAAAAAAGCAACAGTTTAAATTAACTTAATTAAACAAACTTGAAGATAGTTTGATATATATAGTATAATAACTATAAATATTTATGGAAAAAAAAATATGAATACGAAAAAAATAAGTATTGCAATTATATTTTTGGTGTTACCTATATTTTTTTATGGTTGTGCCTCTAGCCCGGATACGGCTGGAAAACAAGAAAACGATCCTTTTGAGTCATTTAATAGGCAAATATATTCATTTAATGAAGGGGCAGACGAATATGTTATAGGTCCTATTGCTCACGGTTATAGATATATTTTTCCTGATCAAGTCAGAGATAGTATTAGAAATTTTTTACTTAATTTAAAAACCCCTATGAGTGCTATTAATGCAACTTTACAAGGTGACTTTGAAAGAGGTGTTACAGCAGTAGGAAGATTTGGAATTAATAGCACTATTGGACTTTTAGGTTTTTTTGACATAGCAAATTACATCGGTTTAGAACCAGTTGATGAAGATTTTGGCCAAACTCTAGGTGCATGGGGGATAGAACCTGGACCATATTTAATTTTACCAATCTTAGGTCCTACTTCTACCAGAGATTTAGGGGGTAAAGTTGGAGATTGGCTAGTAGATCCCGTAGGGTTATATTTAATTAGAGAAGATTACGAAGATTTTTTACTAGCTACAAAAGTAACGAAAGCCTTAGATACTCGTGTAGAATTAGATGGAGTTATCGAAGGAACTAGAGAAAATTCGTTAGACCCATATGCAATTATGAGAACTATGTATTTGCAAAGGCGAGCTAGGTTAATTGCAAATGAAGAATCCGAGGACACATCAATTTACGATATAGATATAGATGTAATGTTATTAGAATAATTTGTAGGATTTTTTTTATGATTAGAATATTTAAAATTATAATTATGAGTATAGCTTTAGTATTTTATATTCTTAAACCTAGTTATGCTATAGAGGAATCAGAGGCTGTCAAATATATTGAAAATGTAGGCCAACAAGCTATTAATATATTAAAAACTCCAATTGAAAATTTAGATAAAAGAGAATTATTATTTGAAAAAATGCTTAATAATAATTTTGATAAAAAATTAATTCATAGAGCAGTACTAGGAAAAGCTGCAAGAGGCGCGTCAAAAGAACAATTAGTAAGATTTGGGAATGCATTTGATAAACATATTGTAAAAGTTTATGCGTCTCAGCTTGGGGTCTATTCAAATCAATTATTTATAATTGATAAAGCTTATAAAAAAGGCAAAAAAGATACTATTGTTTCATCTCATATAGAGCATGAAACTGCTCCTCCTCTAAGAATAGATTGGCGTCTTCGTGACAGAGGAGAAGGAACAAAAATTATTGATATAGCTATAGAAGGTGTAAGCTTATTAGCTACGAAAAGAGCAGACTTTGGTGCCTCTATTAAAAAAGGAGGCCTTCACGCTTTAATAATTGATTTAGAAAATAAAAATGCTCAAAATTAATCTATCTAGAAATTGGTTTATATTTTATTCTATGAGGTGTGTCTGATAAATCTCCTAATCTTCTTTTTCTATCTTCTTCATAAGCTTCGTAATTTCCTTGAAACCACTCAACGTGACTAGACCCTTCAAATGCTAAAATATGTGTAGCTATCCTATCCAAAAAATATCTATCATGACTAGTTATTAATGCACAACCTGCAAATGAGGTAAGAGCTTCTTCTAATGCTCTTAATGTATCAACATCTAAATCATTAGTTGGTTCATCTAATAGTAAAACATTGGCTCCCGATTTAAGCATCTTTGCTAGATGAACTCTATTTCTCTCTCCTCCAGATAATTGTCCTATAACTTTTTGTTGATCACCTCCTTTAAAATTAAACCATGAGACATAGGCTCTACTTGGGACACTTTGCCTTCCAAGATCAATATGCTCATCTCCTCCACTAATTTCTGACCAAACAGTATTCTTATCTATTAATGAATCTCTATTTTGGTCTATATACCCAAGATTAACGCTTTCACCAATAGATATTCCTCCACTGTCTGCACTATCTTTTTTAGATAACATATTAAATAAAGTTGTTTTTCCAGCACCATTTGGGCCAATAATTCCTACAATTGCTCCTGGGGGAATTTTAAATGAAAGACTATCTATTAATAATTTATCTCCAAAACTTTTACTTAAATTTTTTAATTCAATAACATTAGAACCTAATCTTTCTCCTGAAGGAATAACTATCTGTTGCGGAGATGGCCCTTTTTCTCTTGCCTGTGACTCTGCTACTAGAGATTCATAAGCATTTATTCTAGCTTGCGATTTTGATTGCCTTGCTTTAGGGTTTTGTCTAACCCATTCTAGTTCATTAGCAATTGTTTTTTGAATAGATACTTCCTCTCTGGCTTCTTGTTGAAGCCTCTTTTGTTTATGCTCTAACCAATTAGAATAATTTCCTTCAAAAGGAATTAAATTACCTCTATCAATTTCTAAAATCCAACCTGCTACATTATCTAAAAAGTATCTATCATGAGTAATAGCTACTACAGTACCAGAAAAATCTGCTAATGTTCTTTCTAACCATGCAACAGATTCAGCATCTAAATGGTTAGTTGGTTCATCTAGTAAAAGCATATCAGGCTTTGATAAAAGTAATTGACAAAGAGCAACTCTTCTTTTTTCTCCACCGGATAAATCAGATATATTGCTTTCTGCAGGAGGACAACGAAGCGCATCCATAGCTATCTCTATATGTCTATCTATATCCCATCCATCTATAGAATCAATTTTTTCTTGAAGNTCTGCTTGCTTTGCTAAAAGNTCATTCATTTCATCATCTGTGGAAACTTCACCAAACTTTAGACTAACNTCTTCAAATTNTTTNAATGCATCTTTAACTTCCGAAACNCCTAACATTATATTATCAAAAACATTTAGATCATTATCTAATTCAGGCTCTTGTGCTAAGTAACCAACTTTTATTCCATCTGCCGCCCATGCTTCACCAGAAAATTCTTTATCAATTCCTNCCATAATTTTTAATAAGGTAGATTTGCCAGCTCCATTTGAACCTAATACTCCTATTTTTGCTCCAGGATAAAAGGATAACCAGCCATCTTTAATAACTTGTTTGCCACCAGGCCAAGTTTTATTTAACTCTTTCATTACGAACACGTACTTATCGCTCATAAATTTTATCTCCACTTACAAAATATATTTACTTTCATTATTTAATTTATAGATATATAACATAAGTAATATAGCTGACTTAATAAAAATATGAATAATATAAAAAAAAATAAAAAAAAATATGTAGGTTTATTAATTGGTATAATATTTTTTTTAGCAACATGCTTTTTTCCTGCTCCTGATTCATTAAATTCTGAAGCTTGGTTAACTCTAGGAGTTGCATTACTTATGGCAACTTGGTGGTTAACGGAAGCTATACCCTTACCAGCTACTGGTTTAATTCCTTTAGTTATGTTTCCGATTCTAGACATAAGTTCTATTAAACAAACTGCTCAGGGCTTTAGTCATCCAATCATATTTCTTTTTATGGGAGGATTTATTATTGGTCTTGCGATGCAGCATACTGGTTTACATAAAAGAATAGCCTATTACATCATATCTAAATTTAAAAAAGGACCAAGATCTATAATATTTGGTTTTATGGTTGGTACTGCATTTCTATCTATGTGGATAAGTAATAGTGCTACTGCGATAATGATGTTACCAATTGCATTGTCTATAATTACAGTATTGAATGAAAATAAAATTAATCCTAAAAATAATAATTTTGATAAGGCACTAGTATTAAGTATTGCTTTTTCTGCAACAATAGGAGGCATAGCAACAATAATTGGAACCCCTCCTAACACAGTCATGGCTGCAATGCTGTCAGAATTATATAATTATGAAATAAGTTTTGTAGATTGGCTAAAAATAGGCTTACCGACTTCAATTATATTATTACCAATTGCTTGGGTAATTCTTACTTACTTATGCTTTCCCCTAGATTCTAAGACTAGTGTAAAGGAAAATATTATAAGAGATAAAATAAAAGAGTTAGGAAAAATATCTCAAGATGAAATATTAGTAGGTGTAGTTTTTATTATTACTGCTTTTTTATGGATTTCTAGAAAATGGATATCTTCATTATTAGAAAATATAATTCCTATAGGAGCTATAAATGATTCTTCGATTGCTATATTAGCTGCAATAGTTTTGTTTATATTACCTTCCAATGAAATAAGTAAAAAAAGATTAATTGATTGGGAGGTAGTTCAAAAAATACCATGGGGTGCCTTGATATTAATTGGAGGTGGCTTAGCACTTGCTAGCGTAATAAGTTCATCTGGATTGGCGGCATGGATTGGCGCGTTAAGTAGCAATTTTGATGGTATTTCTATTATTTTAATAGTACTTTTAAGTGTTGCTATAATAATAATATTAACAGAATTAACCTCTAATACAGCAACTGCATCAACATTTATTCCAATTTTTGGTGCGACTGCTCTAGGCCTTGGGCAAGACCCTCTTCTACTAATTATACCTGCTACTTTAGGTGCTAGTTGTGCTTTTATGATGCCCGTTGCAACTCCACCAAATACAATTGCATATGCCTCTGGTCATATTAAAATTTCTGATATGGTGAAAGCAGGAATATGGCTAAATATAACATCTTTAATAATTATAGGAGTTATTATTGCCCTTATTTTAGGGCCTGTATTTGGGGTTGAATTAAATAAAATTCCTATTTGGGCACAGTAAAAAAATAAATTTGTCTTTCAAAAATAAATAATATATTGTTGTTTCTTTTAGAGGAAGAAATATGAAAATTGCTATTGTAAAAGAAACTGAAGAAAAAGAAAAAAGGGTATCCGCTTCTCCTGAAACGGTCAAAAAACTCATATCTTTAGGATTTTCAGTAGATATAGAAGAAGGTGCAGGAGAAAGTTCTTTTTTTTCAAACGAAGATTATAAAAATTCAGGGGCTAATATTATAGCTGATACAAAGACTATAATTTCTAATGCAGATATAGTATTGAAAGTGAATACAGTACATAAAGATGGAAAAGGTGCTGATGATATAAAAAATTATAATAAAGGAACTAAAGTAATAGGTTTTTTAAAACCTTTACAAAACCCAAACCAAATTAAAGATTTAGCAGATAATAATATTGATGCTTTTTCTGTTGAACTGATTCCAAGAATTAGTAGAGCCCAATCTATGGATGCACTTTCTTCTCAGTCTAATCTAGCTGGATATAAAGCTGTAATAGATTCAGTTTCAGAATTTTCAAAAGCTATTCCTATGATGATGACTGCTGCTGGCACCATAGCCCCAGCAAAAATTTTAATTCTAGGTGCTGGTGTTGCAGGTTTACAAGCTATAGCAACAGCCAGAAGATTAGGAGGAATAGTTTCCGCATTTGATGTTAGAAGTGCCGCTAAAGAACAGGTTGAAAGTCTAGGAGCAAAATTTATTGAAGTAGTTTCAGAAGATGATAATGAAACTGAATCTGGATACGCTAAAGAAATGTCAGATGATTATAAAAAAAAACAACAAGATTTATTACATGAAACAATCAAGAGTCAAGATATAGTAATAACTACGGCCTTAATTCCTGGAAAGGAAGCTCCAGAATTAATTACTAATTCTATGGTGCAAGATATGAAAGCAGGTTCCATAATTGTAGACTTGGCAGCTGAAGCTGGAGGTAATTGTAAACTAACAAAATTAAATGAAATTGTTATTGAACATGGAGTTAAAATAATTGGATATGCTGATTTCCCGAGTAAATTATCTCAAGATGCTAGTAATTTGTATGCAAAAAATTTACTAAATTTTGTTCAATTAATGGTTAAAGAGAAAAAAATAGAAATCGATTGGGAAGATGAAATATTAAAAAAATCTTGTGTAAGTTATGATGGCAAAGTTCTTAATATATAAATTTGAAGGAAAATAATATGATAGACCCATTTATTATAGATTTAACTATATTTATTCTAGCTATATTTGTTGGTTATTTCGTTGTATGGTCTGTTACTTCAGCTTTACATACTCCTCTTATGTCAGTTACTAATGCAATATCGGGAATAATAATAGTTGGGGCATTAATTGCTCTTGGGTCAGCAAGTAACGAAATATCAAATATGTCAAAATGGCTAGGTTTTATAGCTATCATTATAGCATCAATAAACATTTTTGGAGGGTTTGTAGTTACATGGAGAATGCTATCTATGTTTAAGAAAAATAAAGGTAAAGATAAATGATAAGTATAAATTTTTCAGCTCTATTATATTTATTAGCCTCAGTATTATTTATTCTATCACTTAAAGGTCTTTCTAGTCCAACTAGTGCAAGAAAGGGCAACTACTTTGGTATTATTGGTATGGCTATTGCTATTATAACAACCATTTTACAGCCTGATACCTCAAATTATTTTTTAATTATTACTGCAATTATTATTGGTGGTGTTATTGGAACATCTATAGCCTTAAAAATCGAAATGACAGCTATGCCTCAACTTGTAGCGGCATTTCATAGTTTAGTTGGATTTGCTGCGGTACTTGTAGCATATACAGCATTACTTTCTCCAGAGTCGTATGGAATAGGTAATATAGGCTCTATAAAAACAGCTAGTAGAATAGAAATGTCCTTAGGAGTTGCCATAGGAGCAATTACTTTTACAGGATCAATAATAGCTTTTGGAAAACTCCAAGGCCTTGTAAGTGGTGCACCTTTAGTATTTAAAGGGCAACATATTTTAAATCTACTTATAGGTATAATTATGGTAGCCCTTATAGTACTGTTTTCCAATAATGAAGACCCTAGGTTATTTCACATTTTAACTATTTTAGCATTACTAATAGGAATTCTTTTAATTATTCCAATTGGAGGAGCTGATATGCCTGTTGTAGTATCTATGTTGAACTCTTATTCAGGATGGGCTGCAGCTGGAATAGGTTTTACTCTTCAAAATACAGCATTAATTATTGTAGGAGCATTGGTTGGTAGTTCAGGTGCAATTTTATCATATATAATGTGTAAAGCTATGAATAGATCATTTATTAGCGTTATATTAGGAGGATTTGGTGCAGCTATTGAAGATGAAAAAACAGGAAATAAAAATAAAAATGCTAAAGCAGGAAGTGCAGAAGATGCTGCATTTATCATGCAAAATTCACAAAATGTAGTCATAGTTCCAGGCTATGGAATGGCTGTTGCACAAGCTCAACATATTGTAAGAGAAATGACAGATAAGCTAAAAAGTTCAGGAGTTAGCGTTAAATATGCTATCCATCCAGTTGCAGGAAGAATGCCAGGACATATGAATGTTCTCTTAGCTGAAGCAAACGTTCCATATGATGAAGTTTTTGAATTAGAAGATATAAATAGTGATTTTTCTAGTACAGATGTAGCTTTTGTTATAGGAGCAAATGATGTAACTAATCCTGCCGCAAAAACAGATCCAGCTAGTCCAATAGCAGGCATGCCAATTTTAGAAGTAGAGCGTGCTAAAACTGTGCTATTTGTTAAAAGATCTTTATCTCCTGGATATGCAGGCATTGATAACGATGTTTTTTATAATGAAAATACTATGATGCTTTTTGATGACGCAAAAAAAATGTTAGAAAAAATAGTTCAAGCTCTAGATTAAAATATAAAGCTATTTTAAGTTTTTTTGGAGAAAAATATCCAATTTTTCGGTCTCAACATCATTCATAGATATTAAAATTGCTTCTTTTAATATAGCTCCATCTTTTTCATCTATACTATGTAATTTATTTTTTATTAAAGCTTCATTTATTTTATTATATTTTTTTATGCCCCTATCCCATGTATCTCCATATCCTTTTAGTATTTGTGGCATATCTGCTAATCCCTCTGAAAAAGATATAGAATGACTTAAAGATATAATTATATTATCAATCCACTTATCTATATTATTTTGCTCTTCTTTATATCGAAGAGAAATAGGTCTAATAAGGCGAAATGATGATAAAATTTTTAATATGAGAAAGCCTGATATTTTAGAAGAGTTTATTTTCATTCCTTTACCTACAAAAGGTAAAAGAGTAGATATTTTTTTATTTCTAATAAACCATCTTCCTATCTTATTTGGCAGCATGGCTCCTATTTCATTTAAACCAGGTTTAAAAATATCTTGAACAAAAAGTATTTGATTTTTTTTCAGATTAATTTCATTTTTTATTTTTATAAATCTATCTGGTTTAATTTTTAATTGAGCAACTCTGGGTATATCTTCATATGTCATCCATAAAGCAAGACGCCTAACTATATTTTCCGCTATAGATATTACTTTAGGATCATTTTTATCTATTACTGACATAAGTTTATTAACTCTTTTCATAAATAATTCTGAATATTTATTATTTTGATAATCAGTACATCTTTCTTTTCCTAAATTAATAATACTCAAAAATTCATCGGATAATGACTCATTTATATTGTTTATTTTTCTATCATAATTTAAGTTTATATTTGTCTTACTTATTAGAGTATTATCAGAAATAGATTGAACTTGCTGATAAGCAAAATTAAAACCTGACAAACTGTTTTTTCCAAATATATTATCTTGAAAAATATCTTCATAAATATCTTTTTTCCATGGTAATACTCCAGCACCAGCTAAAGCTCCAAACATAGTTGCAGATACTATTGTTGAATGTTCTATTGCTATACTATTTAAATCTAAACATATAAAATTTTTAGACATTTTTTTACACGCATTTATTATTTTTTCGTAATTAAACCTTCCATCTGATAAATGAGATTTTTCCAAATTTGTATATGTTCTACTTGAAGAAGTAATTAATGTTGTTCTGTCAGGGTTTATGTATCCTCTTTCCAACACTCTTGCAGCTTCAAGTAATTCACTAGCAATTACAATATCTATACGCCCTGGTTTAGGATATAATGATAAAATAGGTTCTTTCTCATTATGAAAATTTCTATCACATATTTCTATATAATAACTTGTACTTCCTGTTCTTTGTGCAACACCTGGCACAGATGTTCCTTGCACAAATAGTTTTTGACTTCTAGCAGAGTCTATTATCCAATTCATTAATGTACCTCCGCCTTCTCCTCCTAAAGCAGTAATTAATATTGATATAGTTTTATAATCACTCAAGATAATAGACCAATAACTTTATTTCTAACCCAAGCTACTGATCTTTCTTTTAAATTAGGGTTATTTATTATTTTAGCTTTATAAAACGAAGGGCATAAAGTTGCCTCTATAGCATTTTCTCCACATAAACCACATCCTACGCACCCATCAGTGACATGAGCTACCGGATCTAATTTTAACGGATCACTAGAAGGTTTAACAGTAAGGGTTGGACAACCTGAAAGTCTTATACAAGAATGGTCTCCAGTACATGTTTCTTCATCAACACCATATCGGATTCTTACAAATCTTTTTTTCATTTTTATAGCATTATTCTTTATAGGCTTAAGTCTTCTTTGTCTCTCTAATTGACATTCTCCCTCTGCTATAATTACTTTTAAACCTTTAAAAGAACTTTCTAATGCCTCATTTAAAACTTTTTTAACAGAACCCACTTCATAAGTATGGACTGTTTTTAACCATTTCACACCTAAGCCCTCTAATGCCTTTTCTATTGTTTTATCTGAACTAGTAGCACTAGAAGACGCAGCAAGCTTCCTACTCTCTGACTCAGGAGTTGATATAAGGTCTTGAGTTCCAGTTGCTGAAGTATAACCATTTTGGAGTATTACTAAAATACCATCAGAATTATTTAATAATCTTGATGCTACACCACTTAATAAACCATTATGCCAAAATCCTCCGTCACCCATTATTGCAATTGGCCTTTTTGAAGAAAAGCTCTGCACACCTGCACTTGCAGCCAAACTCATTCCATAACCCAAAATAGACTGCCCAAAAGAAAAAGGTGGAAAGGTAGCAAAAGAATGACAACCTATATCTGTAGAAACATGAATTTTTCCAGTATCCTTTTCAATCATTTTCAAAGCAGCAAAAAATGGTCTTTCAGGACAGCCAGTACAAAAACCTGGAGGCCTAGGCGGAACAATTTCACCTAATGATGAAGATGCTTTTTCTCTAAGCTGATCTACCTCGATATTATAATCTAAATTAGAAAAACTAGAAAAATTAGGAATATACTGTTTAATAAAATTAAATACACCTTTATGGATTACTTCAGATGTATACTCCCCTGCCATAGGTAATACATCTTTTCCTATTAGGCTAACTTCTATTTTTTCCTTGTGAAATAATAATCCTAATTCCTGTTCTATATATTGCGGTTGTCCTTCTTCAATAATTAAAACAGCTTTAAATTTTCTAGCATAAGTTATAACTTCCTCCGGAATAAGAGGATGAACGATATTTAGAACATAAATTGATATTTTTGAATTTCCTAAACTATCTGATATATTAAGTTCTTTTAAAGCAGATATTAAATTATTATAGAGTCCTCCTTGCACAATAAGCCCTACTTCTTTTATTTCTCCTTCAAAAAATTCATTTAAAGAATTATTCGATATAAACGTCTTTGCCAGTTTCGCTCTTTGTCCATATTTTAGTTTCTCTTGCGCATATGTACTAGGCGGATGTGCAATTAAATCATAATTATGGGGAGCCACTTCTCTAACTTTATTAGTACTAGAAATTTTAGGTTTAATATTATTTTTTGTAATAAACTTACCTTGCAAGTGACAAGTTCTAATTCTTAATTGCATCATAACAGGAGTATGAGAATACTCAGAAAGCTCAAACGCTTTATGAACCGTTCTTACAATTACCTCTAAATTTGGTCTAGGATCCATAAGCCATATAGTTGATTTTAAAGCTACACCATGAGTCCTCTCTTGAATTATACTCGAGCCTTCACCATAGTCTTCTCCAATAATAATTAGTGAACCTCCAAGGACCCCAACTGAAGCTAAATGCGATAAAGCATCAGAGGCAACATTAGTTCCAACAATTGATTTCCAAGTAACTGCTCCTCTTACTGGATAATTTATAGAAGCACCAAGCATAGCAGCAGCGGAAGATTCATTAGCACAGGCCTCAACATGAACTCCTAACTCTTTCATATAATCTTTTGCCTGAACCATTACATCTAATAAATTTGAAACTGGTGAGCCTTGATACCCTCCAACATAGGAAACACCTGACTGTAATAACGCTTTTGTTACGGCTAATATTCCTTCACCTTCAAATATATCACCTTCGCCAAGTTTTAATGCTTCAATTTCTTTTTTAAATGATCTTTCCATTTTTATTCCATTTAATTTAGTAAAACTAATGCTACCATTTGTTTCTCAACTGTCTAAGTAATAAAAAGACTTCTTTTTGTGATGGATTACTAGATAATTCTGGAAAATTTTCTCTTAGTCTATCAATTATAGTGCTATTGGAAAGCCTAAAAAAAGTATTAATATTATTTTCCATTTTTAAGTTAGTTATTACACTGCCAGCTTCTGAGTTTTTTATAGAATTTAGTAATTTTTGAGCATTTTCATTATTAGGCTCTCTATCTAAAGTAAATTCTAAATTATTTTTTAAATAATCATGTCCAGGATATATTAAAGTTGTATCCGGTAGATTTCTAAATTGTCTATAAAATGTTTCATAAAGTTCCTCTGGGTGACCACCATTATGGCAATTACCCGCTCCAGCATTAAATAAAGTATCTCCAGAAAATAAAGCTGGTTTTTCGGTCTTAGATAAGAGACATATATGAGTCATGGTATGACCAGGAGTGTCTAAAACTTCTAGTTCTACCTCTTTTCCAATTTTCACTATATCTCCCTCTGATAATCCTGATGTCATTCCAGGAATATTTTTAGATGCACCTTCATGTGCCATCACTTCTGCACCAGTAAGATTGATTAGATTTAAATTACCACCAGTATGATCACCATGTTCATGCGTATTAAGTATTTTAGTGATATCCCATCCTTTTTCTTTTGCTTTATCAAAACACATCTGAGATTCTAATGGGTCTATAGCAATAGCTTCTCCTGTATGAGGACAAGCAATAAGATAATTATAATTTCTATAAGCATTACCTGTCCATATTTGCTCAACTATCATTTAGCACCTCCTAACAATTCTTTTACAAATAGTAAATTTACTATATATATAACAACTTATATAATAAAAGCTTAAAAAAATGACTAAAAAAAAACTTAAAATAGTGATCCCTGGTGGCCTAGATATTGATTTTAAAAAATATTTAGAAAAAAACTTTAAATCCAAAGGGGTTTTATCTAATTATAATATAGTTAGTGTTAATAAAAAACCTGGAGAACTTACAAGAGAATTATTAGATGCTGATGTGTTTATAACAACTCGTTGGCCAAATAAGGATATAAATGCACCCAAACTAAAATTAATACAAATACCAGCAGCCGGTTTTGATAATATCCACTTTGAATCTGTTCCTAAAGGCTGCCAGGTAAGCAATACATTTGAGCATGAAGTACCAATTGCAGAGTACTGCCTTCTATCTATGCTAGAAGCTGAAATAAATTTAAATAAAATGAATGCACAGTTAAAAAAAGGAAACTGGAAAGGATACTTTTCAAGTTCTTCCTTCCATGGAGAGCTGCTTAATAAAAATTTAGGTATTATTGGTTATGGGCATATAGGAAAAGAAATAGCTAAAAGAGCAAAAGCTTTTAAAATGAATATATCATCCCTAGTTAGAAATATTGGTAAATATAAGTCAAATAAATATATTAAATTTATTTCAATAGAAAATATTAAAAAAGAGATTAATAAGTTTGATTATCTCATAATTGCATGCCCACTAAATGATGAAACAAAAAATTTAATAAATTTTAATTTAATGAAAAATATGAATAAAAATTCAGTAATTATAAATATTGCTAGAGGTCCTATAATTAATGAAGCTGATTTATATAAAGTTTTAAAAAATAAAATCATTAGAGCTGCAGTTATTGATGTATGGTATAATTATCCAAAAGATAGTATTGCAAAAAAGTTATATCCATCAAAATATCCTCTACATAAATTAGATAATATAACTTTCTCTCCACATTCCTCAGCATGGAGTAGTCAATTATGGGATAGAAGGTTTAAATTTGTATGTGAAAATTTGGAAAATTTATACAATAAAAAAAGAATCAAAAATCTAGTAAATTAAGAAACAGCTTTATTCTTCAGTCATCTCTTTCTTTCTTTGTAATTTTCTCCATCTTCTTACAGCTTCTGCTTTTTCTCTAGCTTTCTTTTCTGAAGGTTTCTCAAACGATCTTCCTTTTTTCATTTCGCGATACATACCTTCTCTTTGCATTTTTTTCTTAAGCACTTTTAAAGCTTGGTCTACGTTATTATCTCTAACTATTACTTGCACTTCTTGCTCCTCGCCTTACATTAATTTCGATAATAATATATATTATTATCAATATAAGGTGTGGTATTAACATAAGAATAAGTATAAGTGAAGTAATAAGAAATTTTTTTTAATAAAAAAGAATATTAAATTGGTAAAAATATTATGGCTATTTTAAAAATCGCTAAGATGGGACACCCAATACTTTTACATAAAGCAAAAAAAGTGGATGACCCAACAGATCCCAAAATAAAAGTATTAGTGGATGATATGTTAGAAACACTTGATGATCTGGGAAATGGTGTTGGGTTAGCAGCGCCTCAAGTNCATGTTTCCCTTCAAGTAGTAATTTTTGAAACCTTATCTGATGATGGGAAAGAAGCTAATTTAATAACATTAGTTAATCCTAAAATAGATATTTTAACTAAAGAAACTAGTATCGATTGGGAAGGATGTCTCTCNGTTCCTGGATTGAGGGGACAAGTAGTTCGTCCCAATAAAATTAAATATTCAGGATTAGACCTTAAAGGAAATAAAATAGAAACTATTGCTGAAGGTTTTAATGCTAGAGTNGTCCAACATGAATGTGATCACTTGTTTGGTATACTCTATCCTCATAGAATGAAAGATTTATCTTCATTACAATTTATAAGCGAAGCAAAACATTGGGTTAGCAAAAATGAATAAAGAAAAATTAAAATATGAAAGGCAAAGAAAAAAAGTCTTAAAGCAAGCACTTATTGATATTAACACCTATGGGTTTAATAAAAATATGCTTGTTAAGGCANCAGAAAATTGTAATTTACCAGAAGGAAATTTAGGAAGATTATTTCCTGAGGGAATATATGAGTTAAAGGAATATTTTTTTAATGAAACTGATATAGAAATGTTAAAAAAAATAAACCAGCTTAAAAATAAAAATTTAAGAATTCGTGATAAAATTTATAATGGAGTTATTATAAGACTAGAAATATTTCAAAAAAATAAAGATGCAATTAAACATATATTTGTCAGTGAATCGTCTAATCCAATAAGATCTATTAAAAACTTATGGAATACAGCAGATTTAATTTGGAAATCNGCTGGAGATACTTCTACAGATTATAATCATTATACCAAAAGACTTTTATTATCTTGGGTATATCTTTCAACATTACTTTGTTGGTTTAATGATTCAAAAAAAAATATTACAGAAACTAAATTATTTTTAAATAGAAGAATTGACGAAGTTCTAAAATTTGGAAAGAAATCGGCATCTATTAAATCTAAAATATCTAATTTTAATATCTTTAATAAATTAATTACAATTATAAAAGAATTAAAGTCCGTTAAAGTATAATATTTATTATTATGATATAATATGATTTATATGGCCCATTTTTCTACCTGCTCTAACTTCTTTTTTTCCATAATTATGAACTCTTGCTTTAGGATCGTTCATATATTTTTTTATTAGAAAAATATCATCTCCAATTAAATTTTGCATAGTAATATTAAATAACCTATCTGTACTTCCTAACTCAATCCCTAAAGTTGCTCTTACTGCTTGTTCAAATTGGTCTGTGACACATCCGTCCATAGTCCAATGTCCTGAATTATGTGGACGCGGTGCAATTTCATTAACTAATAGCTCTCCATCATCAAGTTCAAACAACTCAATAGCTANTAAGCCTATTAAATTTAACTCAGTTGCAATTTTGACTGCTATTGTTTTTGCTAAATTAATTATATCTTTGGATATATTTGGGGCAGGTGCAATTGTTTGGTCTAGAATATGATTTTTATGTTTATTCTCAACAACATCATATGATTCTATTTTACCATTATAGTCCCTGGCAACAATAATACTTAACTCTCTTTTAAATGGAATAAATTCTTCAAGTATTAATTCATTACTTCCTATAACTTTCCATACTTCNCCTAAATCCACATCATTATTTAACTTTATTTGGCCTTTACCATCATATCCAAAACGGCGTGTCTTTAAGACCGAAATTCCATTAATAGAATGATATGAATTTTCTAAATCTTCATATGTACTGCATTCATAAAATTTTGCGGTTTTTACTTTTGCCTTATTTAATAAAAAATTTTTTTCTACTAATCTATCTTGTGAAACTGATAGAATAAAAGAAGAAGGTCTTAATAGACAAAATTTTTCAATATACTGAGCACTCTTTAATGGTATATTTTCAAATTCATATAAAATAGCATCAACTCCTGAAGCAAACTCTTTTATTGCTGCCATATCTTCATATTTCTTAATAAATGATTTAGAACAAACCTGAAATGCTGGTGCATTAGAATCTGGATCAAAAACGTGACACTCTATTCCAAATTTAGCTGCTGCAAGAGCAGTCATTCTTCCTAATTGGCCTCCACCAATTATACCTAGAGTTTTATTTTTCAATACTAGTTTCCGGTTTTTCTAGTACAGATTTAGTTTGCTTTAATCTATAATTTTTTACTTTTCTTTCTAAAGGTTTATTATTTAAAGCTAATATCTGGGCTGCCATTATACCTGCATTACAAGCTCCAGCTTCACCAATAGCTAAAGTTCCTACAGGTATGCCAGAGGGCATTTGAGCAATAGATAATAAGCTATCCATTCCGCTTAATGCTTTGCTCAAAATTGGTACTCCTAGCACAGGAATATGTGTTAAAGACGCAATCATACCAGGTAAATGAGCAGCTCCTCCAGCTCCAGCTATAATAACTTTAAAACCTTTATTTTTTGCAGACTTAGCATAATCATAGAGTCTATCGGGAGTTCTATGAGCAGAAACTATATTGATATCATAAGGAACAGACAATTTTTCTAATATTTTCACAGCATTTTTCATGGTATCCCAATCAGATTGGCTACCCATTATAACTCCTACTTTATCAAAACTCTTTTTTTGTTTTATCATCTGCTATCCTTATAATTACATTCTAACTTATTTATTTGGAAAGCGAAGAAATATATGCATTTTGCGCTATTATTGCAAGCATATAAGTATTTATTTAAAAATATTTATAGTTATATAAAATAAATAATTATATAATTGATTAAACCTCTCAATAGAAGGCATAAAATGAAATATTTAAATAACCTTTTATTAAAATGTTTTTTACATAAATTACCTCCTGAATTAGCACATAATATTACTCTTAAATTAATTAAAACAGGTCTTTTTTTAAATAACTCTATAGATTCCTATAAAAACCTTAATATAAAACTAGGGAATATTGATTTTAAACATCCTATAGGACTTGCAGCTGGCTTTGATAAAGATGGCGAAGTCTTTCATCAAATAGATAAATTAGGTTTATCACATACCGAAATTGGAACTGTGACTCCCAAATTTCAAATAGGAAATAAAAAACCTAGAGTATTTAGACTTAATAAGGATAATGCTATAATAAATAGTTTGGGCTTTCCGAGTAAAGGTGAAAAATATTTAACTAAACGTCTTGAAAGATATCATTCAAATATTCCGTTAGGAATAAATATAGGNTGTAATAAAGATACTATAAATCAAATTAGTGATTACTCAATATTAACTANAAATTTAGGAAGATATGCAGATTGGATTACTATTAATATATCTTCCCCTAATACTCCAGGACTAAGAAGCATTCAAACAAGTGATCTACTTACGAACTTGCTAAGTAATGTTAATGAAGAAAGAAAAAAAATAGAAAATAAAAGAGGACATGCATTGCAAGTATGGTTAAAAATTTCTCCAGACTTGAATGATAGCGAGCTTAAAAATATTATTGATACAGCTTTAAAGCATAATATTGATGCCCTTTGTATTTCCAATACAACAATCAGTAGATCTTATGAACTTAAATCAGGAAATAAGAATGAAAATGGAGGGCTTTCTGGAAAACCTCTTACTCTTCAATCAACAATAATGCTCGCAAAAGCTTATTTACATGCTCAAAATAATATTAAATTTATTGGTATTGGTGGAGTAACTAATGCTGATGATGCTTATTTTAAAATGCTCGCTGGGGCTAGTATTTTACAATTATATACAGGTTTAGTATTTAATGGCCCATATTTGATTAATAAAATTATTCAAGAGTTAAATAAAAAAAGTAATTCAAATCATATAACTAATATAATTGGTAGTAAAGCTTATGAAATTGCAAACGGCCATTACATAAATGAGTAGTAATAAAACTAAAATACCTTTTTATAATGATTTAAATTTCATGATAGATAGTTGTGAAGGACTTATTTTAGATATATGGGGAGTATTGTGGGATGGTATTACAGTTTATCCAGAAGTCTTAAAAACTTTATTAGAAATTAGAAAAAAAAATATTCCTATAATTCTTTTATCTAACGCTCCTAGAAAATCTGAAATAGTTGNAAAAAAATTAGCAAATATTGGTATTAAACCTAATTTATATGATAAAATCATATCTTCTGGTGATGTATGTAAGAGTGAACTTATTACAAATACTAATTTAGTTCCCGGAGTTAAATATTATTTTATTGGATTAAAAGAAGATAATGATCTTCTTGATAGTACTAAGTTTGAGGAAAGTTTATCTCCTAAAAATTCAGATTTTATACTTATAACTGGCCCACGTGATTTTAACGATAACCTAGAATTGTATACCACTGAATTAAAAGAATGCTTAAATAATAAATTACCTATGATATGTGCAAACCCAGATAAAATTGTAGTTAGACAGACGGGAAAAAAAATTTTTTGTGCTGGAGCAATTGCAGAAGTATACCAAAATTTAGGTGGAGACGTTATACAATTTGGAAAACCATACAAAAATGTTTTTTCTNAAGCCTTAAAACATTTAAAACTACTATCACCAAATATAAATTTAAAAAATGTTTCAGTCATTGGAGACGGTTTAGAAACTGATATTCTAGGCGGAAATTCTATTGGCATTAATACTATACTAATAACAAGTGGCATCTTATCTCATTCTCTTAATATTAATTATGGAGAAAAGCCAAATTTAAATGATTTAAATGAAGCTATTCATTCTTCAAAACATCTTCCCACTGCTGCTGTTAATATTTTTAAATTATCTCATTAAAATCTTATAATAATATTGACTTCATGACTGTGATTAATTAGAACAAAACATGAACAAAATTTTAAATAATAAAATGATATTGAATTGGCTTTACCTGGACCTAAACAGCTATTTTGCAAGTGTTGAACAACAACTACAACCAAAATTACAGAATAAACCANTAGCAATAGTTCCTACAATGACTGACGCAACATGCGCGATAGCTGCAAGCTATGAAGCAAAAGCNTATGGTGTTAAAACAGGAACGATGATTTANGAAGCAAAAAAATTATGTCCTGAAATAATATGTGTACAAGCAAATCATGAAAACTATGTTAGGTACCATCATAAAATATTAGAAGAAATAGATAAATATATTCCAATCGAAATAATTTCCTCTATAGATGAAGTTGCATGCAAACTAATAGGAAGCCAAAAAAATGAGNCTCAAGCGCGCAAAATTGCAAAAAATATTAAAATTGGTATACAAGAGAATATAGGCCAATATATACGTTGCTCTATAGGTATTGCACCCAATAGATTTCTTGCAAAAACTGCTAGTAATTTAGAAAAACCCGATGGTTTACAAGTACTTTACAGTAAAGATATTCCAGATCGCATTAAACATTTTAAACTTTCTGATCTTACTGGAATTGGTAGAGCAATGGAATACCGCTTAAATAAATCAGGAATTTTATCTATCCAGGAACTATATAAAATATCTCCAAAACATATGAGAAAAATTTGGGGCAATGTTCAGGGAGAAAAATTTTGGTATATGTTACGAGGAAAAGAAATTGCAGATGTTAAAACAGAAAGAAAAACTATAGGACATAGTCATGTATTAGAACCCAAATGGAGGCTAGTAGAATTAGCAGAAAAAGTTATGTTACGCCTATTATTAAAAGCAGCCAGCCGGTTAAGGAGAACGGACTACTACTGTAGTCGTTTATCTCTTAGTATAAGAACAGAAAATAATTTAAGGCTAGAAGGAAAAAGTAGATTTTATAGAGCCTGTGATAATAAAAAATTACAAGAGGAAGCAACAAAAATATGGNCACAATTAATTAAANAGAGAAATTTCAAACAAATTAAAAAAATAAGCATAACATTGTATAATCTTAAAAAAAAATCTGATTTACAACCTGAGTTATTCCAGAATTTTAATAAAAAAATTACTTTAGATACAAATCGTTTTGAANAATTATCAAAAACTATGGATAATATTAATACCCGTTTTGGTAGAGATAGTGTAACTATAGGAGGATTACCCAATAAAATAAAATCTTTTTCTGGAACACGAATAGCCTTTACTAGAATCCCTGATAAACAAGAATTTAATGAATAAAAAAATTATTATCTACGAAAACGAATTCTAATAGGCTTTTCTTTAACTTTAGTCCTTGGTTTTTGAAAAATACTGATATTTGGCTTTTTTAATAAAGGACCAAATATCATTCCAGCAAAAAAGCCTCCTAAATGAGCAAACCAAGCTACTCCTGGAGAACCAGGATTAGAAATACTGGCACTAATAATTTGTCCTAAAATCCAAANACCTAACAGNAAAATAGCGGGAAGCCTTAAAAAAGTAATAAATATTCCTAAAAAAACAAAAGTTCTAATTCTTGCCCGTGGGTAAAAAATCAAATATGCACCAAGAACTCCCGAAACTGCACCACTCGCACCAATCATAGGAATAGTGCTTTCAGGAGCTGAAAATATTTGAGCAAATGCCGCAACTACACCACATATAAAATAAAATACAATGAAACGTATATGACCTAATGCCCCTTCTATGTTATCTCCAAATATCCAAAGATAAAGCATATTGCCTGCTAAATGCATAAAACCACCATGCATAAACATCGATGTAAATAAAGTGAAAATTGGAATTAAAGGCCCAGCTTGCTCCATATTTCCAAGAAATGCAGCAGGTGTTAATCCATAACCCAGAATTATTTGATTATTTGCTTGATAACCTAGCCCAGATTGCCAAAACCAAATAACTATACAAGCTAATATTATTGCAACCACGAGCAAAGGTTTCCCTAATGCTGGATTATCATCATAAATTGGTATCATTCTATATTACTTTAATTTGGCAAAGGTATTTTAACAGAAAAAGCTCCTCTTATATCACCTAATTTATAATTATACGCATTATCATCCGGATATAACTCTGATAGTTTAGAAGCAAGTTTTGGGTCTATATTGGAACCATGGCAAGTTAGACAAACTTTACCTGTAGGTATAGCTTTCATATATCTATAAAAAGATTTATTATTATCTTTATAAACAGCTTGATAACTAAGAGACATTACATTTTCTCCATTTTTTTTTCTTTTTTCAAAATTATTAAGTACATCTATTTCCCATCTATCTGGCATATTATTTTTATTTCTTAATTTTAAACTAGTCCTTTTTATAAAAATATTATTTTTATTTGAAACATCACTAGTAATGTCCAAAGCAGCAATATTACAATATTCTACTGCAGCAATTGGACCTGATTCTTTCAGAACTCCTTTTAATGATTTTTTTAAATTAACCGCTAATTCTTTAATAGAAATTTTACTTTGTTTTTCATAAGACAATAAATCATTTGCATTTGAAAAATTAATCAATAAAAAAAATATAAGAAAAGCTCTTAATAATACCATAATACTTCCTTTTAAATTTACCTCAAAAAAAAGAGTATTTATCAAATAATAAATACATCATTTAAAAATATAATAAATATAATCTTATTTATTAAATGAAATTGACGCAAACAATAAAATAAAAGTAGAATATCACTCTTACAATGATATAGGAAAAATTTATGGAATATGTTCGTTTTGGTTCGTCAGGAATGAAAGTATCTAAAATTTGTTTTGGTACAATGATGTTTGCAATGAAAAAAGGTTGGAGAAATTATGCCTTGGGCAAAAAAGAGGCTGCCCCAGTCTTCAGACATGCTTTAGAGTCAGGAATAAATTTTTTTGATACAGCTGATGTTTATTCAAATGGTTCTTGTGAAGAAGTTACTGGAGAACTTCTTAAAGAAATGTCAAATAGAGATGAAGTAGTATTAGCGACTAAAGTTTACAACCCTATGGGAAAAGGTCCTAATCAAAAAGGTCTATCAAGAAAATATATATTTAATGCAATAGATGCATCTTTATCAAGACTTAAAATGGATTATGTTGACTTATATATTATACATAGATGGGATTATGAAACTCCTATAGAAGAGACTATGGAAGCCTTACATGATGTAGTTAAATCAGGAAAAGCTAGATATATTGGTGCTTCTAGTATGTTTGCTTGGCAACTTGTTAAAGCTCAAGAAACTGCAGAAAAAAACGGATGGACAAAATTTATTTCCATGCAAAATCATTTAAATTTAATTTATAGAGAAGAAGAAAGAGAAATGATTCCACTTTGCATAAATGATAATTTAGCAATTACTCCATGGAGCCCTCTTGCAAGAGGATTCTTAGCCGGTAACAGGAGTAAAAATGGAGGAGGAAAAACTGATAGAGCCAAAAATGACGTATTAGCAGATGACTATTACTATAGTAAAGCAGATTTTAAAGTTCTTGATTCTATTAAAAAAATAGCCAATCAAGAAAATAGACAGCCCGTTGAAGTAGCATTGGCATGGTTACTTCAAAAAAAAGGAATTACAGCGCCAATAGTTGGACCCGGAAAACTTGAGCAATTAAAAACTCTGTTAAATAGCCTATCGTTAAAACTTTCTGAAAAGCAAATTTTATCTTTAGAAAAGTCATATCAACCTAAAAAAATATCAGGCCATATATAGATTAAACAACTTACATTGAGGAAAATATAATGATTGAAAACTTTATAAATATTAAAACTACAGATGGATTAATAGATACATTTGAGGTTATGCCAGATGAAGGAGGTCCTTTCCCCGCAATTATTATATATATGGACGCTCCTGCTATAAGAGAAGAACTAAGAGATATGGCCAGAAGATTAGCAAGCATGGGATATTATGTATTATTACCAAATCTATTCTATAGAGTTGGAAAAGAAGGCAACTATCCGTTTACATTTGCTAAAATTAGAGAAGATAAAAGTCATTTTACTGCTATGATAAAAACTATGGATGACACAACTAACGAATTAGTCGTATCAGACACTAAATATATTTTAGAATTCTTAGATAATAAAAAAGGTATAATGCATGAAGGTTATGGAGCAGTTGGATACTGTATGAGCGGTCAATACATAGTCTCTATTGCATCTACATATAGCAATAAATTCTCAGCTGCTGCATCATTTTATGGTGTAAAAATAATGACAGATAAAGAAGATTCTCCTCACTTAGGGGCAGAAAAAATAACAGCTAATTTATACTTAGCTTTTGCAGAAAAAGATAGTTGGGTAGATGATGAAGCATTAAAGAATATTGAGAAACATTTTGAAAAAAATACTCTAAATTTCAGAATGGAAATTTATGAAGGAACTGAGCATGGTTTTGCATTTCCTGATAGACATACCTATAATAAAAAAAGTGCTGAAATCCATTGGTCGAGAATACATGACTTATTTCAAAAACACCTTAAGTAATATATAAATTGATTATTCTGCATCTGGTTGATTCTTTGGTAAAGCTTTTATAAAGGCATCATTAGTTAAACAGCGCTCATAGATACTATTTATATTTGGGTATTTAGATAAATCAACGTCAAACCTTACATTATTTACTACCTGTGAAAAAAGGCAAATATCTGCCAGAGTCGGTGTGTCACCAAAACAATAATATCCTCCTTCTTTATCATTTTCTAAAATTTTTTCAAATGGTGAGAATGCTTTATGAACCCATTTTGAAAACCAAGATTTTATTTTTACTTCATCTGCCATAAAATCATCTTTTAAATGGTTTAAGACATGAAGATTATTTAATGGATGAATTTCTAATGCTATTGCATAGGCCATAGACCTTACTTTTGCTCGATCTATAGGATTTAAAGGCAAAATAGATGGAGTAGGATAAACTTCATCTAAATATTCTAAAATGGCTAGAGATTGATTTAAAATAATTCCTGAAGGAAATTTTAAGGTTGGCAGCAAACCATAGGGATTTATTTTTAAATATTCATCCGATTGATGCTCTTTTTTTCTTAAATGCAATGCAATGTATTCATAATTAATATTTTTTAAATTTAATGCAATTCTAACTCTTACAGAGGTAGAACTTCTAAAATAATTATAAAGTACTGGGTTATCTTTCAATTCTCACTCCAATTATGAAATAGTTATACTTATTTCACCTATACCATCAACGCCACCACAAACTTTATCACCTTTACTAATTGGGCCAACTCCCTCTGGCGTTCCAGTATAAATTATATCTCCTGGTTTTAAAGTCATAGTTTTAGATAAAATTGAAATCATTTCTGGAACTGACCATATTAATTTATCTATATTTGAATCTTGCTTAATTGTATCATTTACTGTTAACCAAATTCTAGAATCTTTAGGATGGCCTATTTTAGAAACTGGGCATAAAGAACTAATTATTGCTGAATTATCAAATCCTTTTCCTAATTCCCATGGTCTACCTTTATCCTTAGCAGCTTTTTGTAAATCTCTCCTTGTTAAATCTATACCTGCTCCATAACCCCAAATGACATTAGGAGCTTCTTCAACTTCTATATTTTGAGCATTTTTACCTATAGCTACTACCATCTCCATTTCATAATGAAAATTACTTGTATTAGGTGGATAAGGAATAATTGCATCTAACACTCTATCAGCATTTACAATAGCATCAGTTGGTTTAGCAAAGAAAAACGGAGGTTCTCTAGAAGGGTCTCGTCCCATTTCTATTGCATGTGCAACATAGTTAGCTCCTACACAAAGAATCCTCCTTACAGGAAATTTGTCATTACTATCTATTATATTACAAATAGTAGGTGATAGTTGAAATGCTAGACTAACTTCCATTTTTTTTCCTCTCAATTTTATACTCTTATTATTTCTATAAATACAATTGTGATATATATATTCAAAAAATTAATAAATGTCATATTTTATGCTATAATAAAGTGACTTAATTTATTGAATAATAAAACATGATGGGTTCTATATGCATACAAATATCAAAATTAATGAGGAAAGATTATGGAATAGTCTTAATGAAATGGCTTTAATTGGTGCTACAGATAAAGGTGGAGTAAATAGACAAGCACTTACAGATTTAGATAAAGCATCGAGAGATTTATTTATTAAATGGTGCAAAGAAGAAAACTTATCAATCACTGTAGACCAAATGGGTAATATATTTGCTCGAAGAGAAGGAAAAAATAATAATTTGCCCCCTATTATGAGTGGCAGTCATTTAGATACACAACCTACCGGCGGTAGATTCGATGGTGCTCTAGGCGTTTTAAGTGCACTAGAAGTTGTAAGAACACTAAATGAATTTAATTATAGTACTGAAGCTCCTATAGAAATAGTTATGTGGACTAATGAAGAAGGCTGTCGGTTTCCTCCTGCCATGACTGGATCAGCTGTTTTTTCAGGATTACATGATTTAAATAGTGCTTTAGCAATCCAAGACCAAGAAGGAATTAAACTTGGGTCTGAACTAGAAAGAATAAAATATAATGGTTCTGAAGCATGTAAATCCAGACCAATTGCAGGGTTTATAGAAATACATATAGAACAAGGTCCTATTCTTGAAATGGAGCATAAGAATATTGGAGTTGTGACAGGAGCACAAGCTCAAAAATGGTATGAAGTAAATATTACAGGAATGGAAGCACATGCAGGGCCAACCCCCATGGAAATAAGAAAGGACGCGCTTGTAGCATCATCTGAAGTTGTATTACTTGTTAACTCAATAGGTAATAATTTTCAGCCAGGAGGATGNGCTACATGTGGTGTTCTCGAAATAGCCAACCCATCAAGAAATGTAATTCCAGGAAACTGTTTTTTAACTATTGATTTTAGACATCCAGATGATGATACATTAAAAATAATGGACGAAAAATTAAGAAAAGCAATTAAATTAATAGAAAAAGACAAAAAAGTTAAAATAGAAATTAAACAGATACTTGAATTAAAATCAAATTCATTTAATAAGTCTATTATAAATACAATTAAGGATGTTACACATAAACTTAAATTTACTAATAAAGAAATAATTTCTGGTGCAGGACATGATGCAGTTAATATAAATTCGATAGCGCCAACTGCAATGATCTTTATTCCATGTATAGATGGAATTAGCCATAACGAGATAGAGGATATTCATAAAGAAGATGCTATTAGAGGTACGGAAGTATTACTTCATAGTGTAGTANAGTTAGCAAATAATTCATCAAAAATTATTAATAATTGATTAAATACAGGATAAAAAAATGGCATTTAAATGGACAGAAGTAAAAGTAAAAAAATTAGCTAAATTATGGAATAAAAATATACCAGCCCGAGAGATTGCTGAAAAACTTGGTGAAGGAATAACCCGAAATGCTGTTATAGGTAAAGCAAACCGTTTAGGCCTGAATGAAACGAAAAAGGATAGCAAACCTTCTGAAATCAATAATAGTGATACTATGTTTGATTTAAAAATTAAGGGATGTAGATGGCCGTTTGGAGATCCAGGAACAGAAGAGTTTCGTTTTTGTGGTAAACCTCAGGTCTTAGGAAAACCATATTGTGCAGAACATTGCATGCTTGCATATAGAAAAAAAGAATTGAAATAATTAAATATAAATTATAACTTTTTCTTTGCTATACTCTCTAATTTTTCTTTAATAGACTGTTTAACTACTTTATCGATATTTGCATTTATCCATTCCTTTAATGCATCTTCTGTTACTTTTTTAACGACTTCTTCAACTATTTTTTGAGTCTCTTTTACATTAAAGGTTTCAGAATACTTTGCTAATTCAGCCTTAATTGCTGCAGCAGATTTATCAGATAAAATTTTAGTAGATTTTTTATTCATAATTACCAAAAATAAGTTAAAAAATAATTTTATTTTAAATTAAAAATTTTTATTAACAAGCTATATTAATAATATAATTAACTTAACATTATTAATTAGTGCTATTTTAATTTTGAAAGATATAAAATGCTAAATTTTATAAGCAACTCCGTTGAAAATAAAAAAGCTATAATATTTATTCATGGAATAGCTAGTACGTCCGAAACATTTAAAAACCAAATTGAAATATTCAAAAAAGATTATTCTGTAATTTCTATAGACCTTCCAGGTTATGGAAAATCTCCTGAACCTTTAGAGGTAAGTATTACAAGTTATGCTGAAACAATTTATAAATTTTTATTATCTAAAAATATTAATAAGCCAATTCTTATTGGCCACTCATTGGGAGGTATGATAGTTCAAGAAATACTTACTAAATATATAAGTTTTGCAGAAGCTGCTGTTCTAATAGCAACTAGTGCAAAATTTGGAAGCAATGATTTATCTTGGCAAAATAACTTTATAAACGCCCGCCTTAAGCCGCTAGAAGAAGGTAAATCAATGAAAGATATTTCAATAAAAGCAGTTACAAACATAATTGGCTCAAATAAGAATCAAAAAACCATAACTTTTGCTTCTAATATGATGGCATCAATATCAAAAAATACATATAAATCTGCAATATTATCTTTAATTGATTTTGATGTAAGACATAAGTTAATAAATNTNGATATACCTNTATTATTAATTTCTGGAGATGAAGACAAGCAAGCACCTGCTAAAACTATGAAAAGCATGTCAAAAAAAATTAAAAACAGTAAATATATAGAAATAAAAAATTGTGGTCACTTGATACATTTAGAAAAACCTGAAATATTCAATAGAAGCATTAAAGAATTTATATTAAGTCTATAAAGCTTTTGTTAAGGAAAAATTATGAAACCAACTATAGATGAGCCTATATTTGAAGCCAAAGCTTTTAAGCTTAGTAAACAAGAAGAAAGTCTANCTAAAAGAGCAAGAGATTTGGGAAGTAAAAAATTTTTAAATAGGGCATTTAAATATGATGATGAAGCAGTTTTTCCAATAGAAAACTATAATGATTTATATAAAGAAGGTTTTTTAGGTATATGTATTCCTAAAAAACAAGGAGGACTAGGTGCAGGATTTAGAGGTTATGCACTAGCAGCTGCTGAAATAGGTAGATATTGTGGTGCTACTGCGCTTACCTGGAATATGCACGTATGCTCGACTTTATGGACAGGAATTTTAGCTGATGATCTTAAAATGNCAGATAANATACAAAAAGAGCATAATATAAANAGAAATATACATTATAAAAGAATAATTAAAGAAGGTGCTATTTATTCTCAACCATTTTCTGAAGGAGGAGGTGGAGCAGCAGGAGCTACTCCCTTCTCAACTAATGCGCAACCGACAAGAAATGGTTGGATAGTTAACGGAAAAAAGATATTTGCTTCATTATCAGGCCATGCCTCATATTATGGAATACTATGTACAGAAAAAAAAACTGATGAGATATCCNCTCAAAAAGATACTTTATATCTAGCTATACCGGCTAATGCAGAAGGTGTTAGCGTAGTTGGNGATTGGAACCCATTAGGAATGAGAGGAACTATTTCACGAACATTAATTTTTAAAGATGTATTTGTACCAAAAGATTCTTCCTTAATGCCTAAAGGAAAGTATTATGAAGCAGCNAAAAGATGGCCTCATATGTTTTTAACATTATCACCTACTTATGTAGGCTTAGCTCAAGCGGCTATAGATTTTACTGTTAAGTATTTAAGAGGTGAGCTTCCCAATACTCCTCCAGTTAAAAGAAGAATGTATGCAACAAAACAATTAACAGTTGCTGAGATGCAAATTCAAATGGAAAGCATTAAAACAATATGGTTTCAAAGTATATCTGAAGCCTGCGTTGACCCAAGCCCTCAACAAATAAAAAGGGCTTATGCAACTCAATATACGGTAATGGAAGGAGCTCATAAAATTGCACAATTAGCTATTAGAACTTGTGGTGGGCAAGCAATGCTAAAATCNTTATCTTTAGAGAGAATATTTAGNGACTCAAGNTGTGGATCATTAATGCTTCCTTGGACAGCAGAAATTTGTTTAGACAGAATAGGAAAAACTTCCCTTTATAATGCTGGAGAGAAAGATTAAGAACTTTCCTATGNAAAATAATTTATACCAAAATATTGAAAAAAATGCATTTAAATCGCCAAANCGTATAGCAATAAATTATCAAAATAATGTAATTACCTACTCAGGTTTTTTAAAAAAAATAGATTTATTTGTAGAGTATTTTACTTATGATTTGAAAATAAAAAAAGGAGAGAGAATTGCAATTCTTGTTTATAATAGAACGGAGTTCTTATCAATATTTTATACTTGCGCAAAACTTGGCATAATATTAGTTCCTATAAACTGGAGACTTACTAGTTATGAAATAATACATATACTTAAAAATGTAGCTGCTAAATATTTGTTTTCAGATTCAGACTTTTCAGATACTTTAAAAGTATTAAAAACTGAAACACCTAAATTAAATATTATTAATCTAGACTGCATCAAATTTACAAAAGCGATCAAATATAAAAAAAAATGTATTAAGAATTATAACTTACCTTTATTAATTGTTTACACATCGGGTACAACAGGCAAACCTAAAGGTGCTGTGCTTTCTCAAATAGCAATATATTATAATATATTAAATAGTATAAATATGCATAAATTTAACAGTAAAAGTCATGTGCTTACAGTTATTCCATTATTTCATGTAGGTGGTTTAAATATACAGACTGTCCCAGCCCTNCATAAAGGAGCACAAGTTACAATTCATAAAAAGTTTGGAATTTATGAAACTTTTAAAGAGCTTAAAAAAGGCATTCATTCACATACTGTCTTTGTTCCGACAATTTTAGAATTACTTTTAAATAATAAAAACTGGGATACAAGTGTTTTTTCATCTTTAAAGGCTATTACAACAGGCTCCACTATAGTTTCTTCTGATTTAATTAAGGCTTATGAAGATAAAAATATTCCTATTATACAAGTTTATGGTTCCACGGAAACAGCTCCTATAGCAATTTGTCAAAAAATTTCTAATGACAGGTTTCCTTTCGGTACTGTTGGGAAAGTAGCAAAATATAATAAAGCTAAAATCTTTGATAAAGNTTTTAACGATACTCCCGTGGGAGCTATTGGNGAAATTGGTATTAAAGGCCTAAATTTATTCTCTTACTATTGGAAAGATAAATATAAATCGAAACATGTATTTAAAAATAATTGGTTTATGACTGGAGATTATGGAAAAAAAGATAAGAAAAATCAGTTTTATATTGTTGGNAGAAAAGAAAATATTATTATATCTGGAGGAGAAAACATATATCCTGCAGAGATAGAAAAAATACTTAATAAAGAGAATAACGTTGTAGAATCAGCTGTTTTTGGAATACCTGATAATAAATGGCAAGAAATCCCTATTGCTTTTGTAAAAATTAATAGCAAGTCAAAATTTAATCTTTCTAAATGTAAAAGTAATTTAAAAGAAAAATTAGCAAGTTACAAAATACCAAAAAATATATTATTAATTGAAGATTTTCCTAAAAATGCTCTGGGAAAAATTGATTATAAATTATTAAAAGAGTATTATGANAGTCTAAAATAAGAAAAAAGAAAGTGAAATAATAATGATTAAATTAATAATAATATTATTATTATTTATNATGCCTATCAAGAGTTATGCTGAAACGACTTTACGAATGGCTAGCTGGCTACCACCTAAACATCCATGGGTATTAGATATTATGATACCATGGATTGAGAACGTTAAAATTGCCACTAATGGTAGAGTAAATATTCAATTATTAAGTTCACCTATAGGTCCTCCACCTGCTCATTTTAATTTTGCAGTCAATGGTATTGCAGATATTACTTATGGAGTTCATAATTATACAGCAGGAAGATTCTCTAGCACTCAAATAGCTGAACTACCATTTTTAAGTGATAGCTCTGAAATTTTGTCTGTAGCTTGGCAACGAATTTATGAGCAAGAACTGCTACATTTAGAAGAGCATAAAGGTACACACTTGTTAGGTGTTTTTACTCATGGTCCAGGACAATTATGGTTTAATAGAAAATATGAAGACTTAGAAGACATCAAAGGATTAAAAGTAAGGATTGGTGGAGGAATAGCNCAAAGCTCTGCTAAGGCCTTAAGTTTAGTTCCTTTACAAGCACCTGTTACAAAAGCATATGAGCTTTTATCTGGAGGCGTGGCAGACGGTATACAATTACCTGGAGAAAGTATTTCATTTTTTAAGTTAGACAGAATAATTAANCAAGGGTTTATATTTGATGGNGGNTTATATAATGTGAGNATGTTCTTAGTTATAAATAAAAAGAAATGGAATAAATTATCTCAAGAAGATAAAGTAGCCATAAACTCAGTCTCTGGAGAATTTCTCGCAAAAATGGCAGGAAAAGCTTGGGACAAAGCAGATGCAAAAGGTATTGAGACTTCAATTAAAAATGGAATATTATTAAAATTTTTATCAGAAAATGATAAGGTAAAAGTAAAAAAATTACTTAATCCTATAATTAAAAATACTCTTGAAAAAATTTCTAAACAAAAANAAATAAATGCACAAAATATTTATTCAAAACTTCTTGCAGAAATTAAACTTATAAAAAACGAATAATCATAAATTATGATAAAATTTCTTTTTTACACTTCAAATAAACTACTTTTAAGTTGTTGTATTATATCCTTAACAGCATTAGTTTTAATAACTGTGGTTGATGTTTTTGGAAGATACTTACTTGGTATTCCTTTGCCCGGCACAAGTGAAATTACAGAAATTATTTTAGGTATTTTGATATATATTGGTCTACCGTATATATCAAAGAAAGAAGAACATATTTCTGTTTCTTTATTATCAAATTATCTTCCAAATAACGTTAAAATTCTTCATAAAATATTAATTAACTTTATTGTTACTTTNTTATTATTAGTAATTGCAAGACAACTATATCTTCATGGGATAGANCTAAAATCCTATCAAGAAGTAACAACTTTTCTAGAAATTCCTAAAGCCCCTATAGCTTTTGCTATGGCATTATTAACAGTATTAGCCTCTTTTAACACAATAATGAATATGTTTAGTTACATGTTTAAAGAAAGAGATATTACTTCAGATAAACAAAGTATTTAATAAATGTTTATTTGGATCACAGGTTTAGTATTAGTAGTTTTTATGATAGCTACAGGCCTACCTATAGCATTTTCAATGTTAATAGTTGGTTTTTTGGGTTTAGTTACTTTAATTGGACTTGATCCAACACTAGCAATGATAGGGCAAATATTTTTTGATAACGGAATGAATTATACTTTATCAATTTTACCTTTATTTTTATTAATGGGTAACTTTGTTGTCAGAGCTGGNCTGGCTGATGAATTATATAATGCTGCTAATGCATGGCTAAGGCATAAAAAAGGCGGTTTAGCAATGGCTACTATAATTGCCTGTGGAGGTTTTAGTTCTGTTTGCGGATCATCCCTAGCAACGGCAGCAACNATGGCTAAGATAGCATTGCCTTCNATGAAAAAATATAATTATCCTGACTCTTTAGCAACAGGATCTATAGCCGCAGGTGGAACTTTAGGTATTTTGATTCCACCCTCTATGATACTTGTTTTATATGGAATTATAACTAGCCAAGATATTGGACAATTATTTTTAGCAGGAATTATTCCAGGTCTACTAGGTATATTAGGGTATATCATTGCCGTTAAAATTTCAGTATCAATAAATAAAAAGTCTTTCAAAACTCAATCTGCTCTGCCTTTAATAGATAAAATAAATTCATTAAAAGGGGTTTTTGGAATTATATCCCTGTTTTTTTTAGTAATGGGAGGAATTTATTCTGGGGTTTTTACAGCAACAGAAGCTGCAGGTGTAGGTGCATTTGGATCCTTAATAATTGTTTTAATAAAAAGAAAAATTACTTTAAATTCATTTAATGAAACTCTTATAGAAACAGCAAAAGTTACTTCGATGCTATTTTTTTTACTCTTTGGAGCAATATTATTCTCAAATTTTATAAATTTAGCAGGTCTACCTAATGATCTAAGAAATTTTTTATCTTACTTTAATTTGAATATTTATACCNTACTTATAGGTATTTTTATTATTTATCTAATTCTGGGAATGGTTTTAGAAAGCTTATCCATGATGTTATTAACTGTTCCTATTTTTTATCCAATTGTTCAAGATATGGGAGGTAATTTAATCTGGTTTGGAATATTAGTAGTAGTTGCAGTAGAAATAAGTTTAATTACTCCACCAATTGGACTTAATGTGCACGTATTAAAAACAATTGTTAAAGATAAAATAAACTTAAAAACTATATTTAAAGGTGTTATTCCTTTTGTAGCAATGGATATTATTAGAATAATTATCCTTTTGCTAATTCCTGGGATAACATTATTTTTGCCTAATAGTATTATGCCTTAATTAAATTACTGCTTTATTAATAATTAAAAACCCCACAACAATTAAAACAAATAGAAATATCTTTCTAAAAAAATCTTCATTAATTTTAAACTGTAATTTTCTGCCTATATACATTCCTATAAATGATGGTAAGGCTGCATAAGTAGAATATATAAATAATTCTATTGTCCATAACTTATTTCCTGTTAATGCAATTCCTAAAAATAAACTCGCAGAAATTAAAACCAATGCAATACTTTGTAGAAACTCGTCCTTATCCATTTTTAAAGAATATACATATAATGCTAACGGAAAAATAAATGTTCCTGTAGAACCACCGAAAAAACCTCCTAAAGCTCCTGAGAAAGCGCCTATTACTCTTTCATATTTAAGAGGAATAATTATTCTTTTTTTAATTATAAAGCTAAATGAAGCATATAAGGTTAATATAACTCCTAATAATAATGTTAAGATTTCACTATTATTAACAAGAACTTTTGCTCCCANTAAAGAAAAAATAAATAAACATATTAATAATGGCCACATCCTTATAATAATATTTTTAATTTTAAACTTACCAAAAACTTGCCAAAAATTAGTTAATAAACCAGGCATAACTACTAATGCAATTGCTACTTTAATNCCTACAAACATAGTTAAAAATGCTAGAGATATTGCAGGTAAACCAATNCCAGAAGCTCCTTTTACAAAACCTGCGAATAAAAATATTATAGAGATCAAAAATATAGAATTAAAATCAAACATTATTTTTTATTTTTTTTAAAAAAAATTACACATTTTATTATTAAACATTTACCATATTTAAATGAATAAAAATATGATAAAACATTTGGGAAGTTGTCACTGTAAACAAATACAGTTTGAAGTAATAGGTAAAAACAACATTCAAGTTTTAGATTGTTCCTGTTCTATTTGTTCAATTTTAAATTACAAACATTATGTTGTCGATAAATCTCAGTTTAAGTTGCTTAAAGGAAAAAAATACCTTTCTACTTATACATTTAATACCAAAGTGGCAAAACATATGTTCTGTAAAATATGTGGCATTAAATCATTTTATATTCCTAGGTCACANCCAGACTCAATAAGTATTAATCTAAATTGTATAAACTCTAAAACTATTAATAAAGTTAAGATTATAAAATTTGACGGAAAGCATTGGAAAAAAAATATAAATAAAATTAAATCATTAAGGAATTAATTATCATGAAAAAATATAATAAATTTAAGAGAAGAGACATCCTTTTAGGAGCANCAGCTATAACTGCATCAGGTTTATTANTAGCATGTAAAGAAGATATAAAAGGGGGAACACCATCAAAACCTGAAACATCAACTTTTATATCTAAAAATATTATACAATTAAGAATGGCAACAACTTGGCCTAAAAATTTTCCAGGNGTTGGCACAACAGCAGAAAAAGTTGCAGAAACAATAACTAAAGCTTCAGATGGAAGATTAGAAATTAAAGTATATGGTTCAGGTGAAATAGTTCCAGCTTATGAAGTATTCGATGCCGTAAGACAGGGAACAGTTGAAATGGGACATGGATGGGCAGGATATTGGATATCAAAAAACCCTGGTTTAGCTTATTTTGGGGGAATTCCTGGAGGATTAAGCCCATCTGAACAAAGTTCTTGGATAATGCATGGCGGAGGACAAAAGCTCTGGGAAGAAGCAATGGAACCTTATGGTATGCAACCTTTTCAAGCTGGGATTGTTCAATCAGAAATGTTTGGATGGTATAAAAAAACTCTGAATTCATTAGAAGATTTAAAAGGTCTTAAAATCAGAATGGCAGGATTAGCAAATGAGATTTTAAATAGAATGGGAGCTACTGCAGTTAATATTCCGGGAGGTGAAGTTATGAGTTCATTTCAATCAGGAGTTGTTGATGCTGTTGAATGGGGAGGGCCATGGATGGATTTGGCATTTGGTTTTCCCAAGATTGCTAAAATTTGTTATGGCCCTGGCATACATAGTCCTGGTTCCATGAATGAAATGTTAATTAATAAAGACCTTTATAATAATTTGCCAAATGACTTAAAGGAAATTATAAAAACCTCAGCTAATAGTGCTAATAATGACTCATATAACGAATATATATATCGTAATGCCGTAAGTTATCAAACTATAGTTAACGACCATGATGTTGAATTTAAAATACTTCCTATGGATATAATGAAAGAATTTTTAAAAGTTGCTAAAGAAGTAGTNCAAGATAATGCTGAAAAGGATCCAGAGGCAATGAAAATACATTTGCATTATCAAGACTTCTTAAAAAAAGCTATAGATGTTACTAAATACCAAGAATCAGGATATTTAAAGGCAAGAGAAATGGCAAATAATGTTTAATAAGAATTTATAATTATTCATCTACAAACTTTGAAGCATGAATATAATTTTCTTCATTCTGTTGTTGAATCATACTTACAAAAAATACAATTGCTATATTTATTATCACACCAATTAACCCTGGGTGTAAGTCATATGGACTTGAAGCAGCTATATACTGGAAATATATAGTCACAATAATGCCTACCATTAATCCAATTATGACTCCTAAAGTCGAGGCTTTCTTCCAAAATAAACCTGAGTAAACCCCTGGCGCCAATTGAACAATAGCCCCATAAGCTCCTAATAATAACGCTATTAAACCATCACTTCCATATATAGCTATGCAATAAGAAATAGCGCCTACTCCTATAACAGCAAGTCGCATAATCCAAAGTTCTTGGTTTTCTTTTAAAGATGGAAAAATAACTTTACAAATATCACGACCAAAAGATACAGACGCTCCATGAGTAATAGCATCAGATGAAGACATTGCTGCAGCAAGTGCTCCAGCACCCACTATACCATAAAGTATACCGGATTCTGTTAAATGATGCGTAATTAAATAAGGTAATACTTCTCCAGGACGACCTAAAGCATCATCAGGAACTACTCCTATTGCTGAAAAACCAATAAAAAGTACAGGCAATAAAAATATAGCAAAAATAGGATAAACTAAAACTGTAAGCTTAATTCTTCGAGCAGTAGTAGCATAAGATTTAGTAAATAAATGTGGCCACATGACAAAACCGAGCATAGAAACAACTATATTACTGCTATATCGAGCAGCACTAATTTTTGAGCCTTCATTTCCTATGGTTAAAAAATCAGGATCATTTTCAATAATTTTACTAAACATATTCCCTAATGAGCCATGTAATGACTCTACAAAGTATATACCTAATATCCAGGCTACAATCAGCATTAATATTGCTTGAAAAACATCACTCCAAGCAGCCCCTCTAACTCCACTTGTAGCAACATAAATGACTACTATTCCTAAAGCAATTAAGGCACCAAAATTATATGATATATTATCAAAAGTTAATACATTAAAGATATAACCCATACCTTTTATTTGTAAGGTTAAATAGGGGATGAAGGCTAGAAGTGAAACTACACCTATTATTATAATTAAAAATTTAGATTTAAAACGATCTCCTAAAAAATCTCCCATTGTGATATAATCAGCTTTTTTTCCTAAACGCGCTACTTTAGGCCCGATAATATACCAAGGCAATAAACCAAGCGTACAATAGGCTAATATGTATAAAGAAGCGGCCCCTTTAGAATAAGCCCATCCAGGTCCACCTAAGAAAGAAAATGCAGAAAATATTGTTCCTCCCATGAGAAACCACATAACAAATAAACCAAAGCCTCTATCACCCACTGCATACTCTGAGATAGAGAAGAACGATCTTCCTCGTCCTGCAGAAAGTCCAATAGCGAAAGCAATTATCAAATACAAAGACATTGCTAATAATGCAATTTGCCAAGCTATCATATTAATCCTCTATATCTTTATCTATTTTAACGAAAACTATTAAGCCTAAAAATTCTACAATTATCCAAAACAAAACCCATACCATTATGAAAGGCATTCCAAATATGAGTGGCTCCGCATAATTGGCTAGAGAGAATACTGGAAATATTAACATACTAAGAATAAATAAAGTAAAAATTACATATAATACTTTAATATTAATTTTAGAAATTAAATTCAAAATTATCTCCTAGTTGATAGCAATTTTAAAAATATCATATTTAAAACATTTTGTAATGTCATATTTTAGCTTTTCAAAATTAATAGATAATTTATAATAATAAACTAATTAGAGGAACATCTATGAAGTTTAATTGGAAAAATTTATCCTTACATGAGCTAGAAAAAAACTTTAATCCCAGAGAAGCTGTTTCTAATTTTTCAGATTATATTGAAGAATATAAAAAAATGGGAGAAAAATATCGAAAGAATCTACCCTGTTTATTAGATGTACCTTATGGAAAGGGTCCACTCCAAAAACTTGATATATTTGGAAAAAAAAAATTTAAAAATGCAAATATTCATATTTTTATTCATGGGGGATACTGGAGAGCTTTAGATAAATCTGACCATAGTCAACTTGCAAAACCATTTGTTGAAAATAATATATTATATTTTTCTATAAACCATGATCTATGTCCCACAGTTACATTAAGTGAAATAGTAAAACAAGTAACTGAAGCAATAGTGTGGATATATAATAATTGTAAAAAATTTGGTGGTAATAAAAATAAAATTACTATTTCTGGCCATTCTGCAGGAGCTCACTTATGTGCCATGATAATGGCAAATAACTGGGAAGAACATAATATACCAAAAAATATAATTAAAGGTGCAGCGCTAATCAGCGGAATATATCAACCAGAATTAGTTTTGAATCTATCAGTTAATAAAGAAATTAGATTATCTAAAAAAGAAGCTATTAAAAATACTCCGAAAGCGCCAAAAGAAAATATTCCAATTATACTAACCTGTGTTGGAGATAAAGAACCAGAAGGTTGGAAAGAGCAAACCAAATTATTCACTAAAAATATTATAGATAGTTGTAATTGCCTAGATTTTTCTATTCTAGAAAATGAAAATCATTTTTCTATGATGACTTCTTTTTCAAATTCAGAGCACAAATTTGTAAAAAAAATAATTAATATGGCAAAAAATATATTATAATATATACAGTAACATATTATAAATTTTTAAATTAGCTTGGAAATGTCATGCAGTCTTTTTTAATTTTAATTGATAGTTTAGTTACTTTGATTGTTTGGGCCTTAATTATACAAGTAATCATGAGTTGGCTGATAGCATTTAATATAGTCAATACACAAAATAGATTTATATGGCAGATTAATTACGCTTTAAATAAATTGACAAGCCCATTACTCTCTCCAATTCAACAAATTCTTCCTAATCTAGGAGGGATAGATATTTCACCTGTTATATTGATAATAGTTTTACACTTTGCAAGAAATATTTTATTTGAGATGCTTTTAGGTAGTCCTTTTAACTAGATTATTTTACTCTTTTTCTTTGCTGTAATCTAAGCGCATTTAACTTTATAAAGCCATCAGCATCTTTCTGATCATAATTATTTCCAGCTTCAAAAGTAACTATACCTTCACTGTAAATACTTTTTGGAGAACGGCGTCCAACTAAACTGCAATTCCCTTTATATAATTTTACTTTCACTTCTCCAGAGACATTTTTCTGACTTTCATCTATAAGAGATTGCAACATTTCTCTCTCTGGAGAAAACCATAATCCATTATATATTAAAGAAGCATATTTTGGCATAAGTTCATCTCTAAGTAACATTGCAGGACCATCTAATATTAATTGCTCTATTCCTCTATGTGCTATATGTAGTATAGTTCCCCCAGGAGTTTCGTAGACTCCTCTTGATTTCATACCTACAAATCTATTTTCAACTATATCTACTCTTCCAACTCCATTTCTACCTGCCTTAATATTTAAATTTTCAAGTAATTCTGCTGGGCTTAATTGCTTACCATTAACAGCTACAGGAGTACCTTCTTTAAATTCAATAATTACTTCTTCTTCTTCGTCTGGAGCATGCATTGGAGAAACTGTCCTAGTAAACATTTCTTCATTTGCTGAGACCCAAGGGTCTTCAAGAGCTTTACCTTCATAAGAAATATGTAATAAATTAGCATCAGTTGAATATGGGGGTTCTCCCCTTTTATCTTTTGGCACTGATATATTTCTTTTTTCTGCCCACTCTATTAATTTTGTTCTAGAATCTAAGTCCCATTCTCGCCAAGGTGCTATAATATTTATTTCAGGATTTAAACCGAGATATCCTAATTCAAATCTTACTTGATCATTACCTTTTCCTGTTGCTCCATGTGAAACTGAATCTGATCCTGTTTTATTTGCAATTTCTATTTGTCTTTTTGCAATTAATGGACGAGCAATTGCGGTACCTAATAAATAAGTTCCCTCATAAATAGTACTAGCTTTTAACATTGGAAAAACATAATCTCTTACAAATTCTTCTTTTAGGTCTTCAATAAAAATTTCCTTAATACCCATTTCTTGTGCTCTTAATCTAGCAGGCTCAATTTCCTCTCCTTGGCCTATATCTGCAGTAAATGTAACAACCTCACAATCATAGACTTCTTGCAACCATCTTAGAATTACTGAAGTGTCTAACCCTCCAGAATATGCTAAAACTACTTTTTTAACTTTTGACATTATTTTTCCAATAAAATTATTTTTTAAATTTAAGCAGCATTAATATTTAATACTTTTTCTTTATTTAATCTCACACTATTACTTTTTAATTGTCCACAAGCCGCTAATATATCTTGCCCTCTTGCATAACGAACGGTTGCGGTTATACCTCCATTATAACAAACTTCATCAGCAAAATCTTTAATAGTTTTATCAGATGAACATTTATAAATACTACCAGGCCAAGGATTAAATGGTATCAAATTTACTTTAGCATGCAATGGTTTTAGAAGTTTTACTAATTTTTTAGCATCACTTATAGAGTCATTTACTCCTTCTAACATAACATACTCAAATGTAATTCTTCTAGAATTATTAACTCCTGGGTAAACCTCCAGTACCGATAATAATTCCTTAATTGGCCATTTTTTATTAATGGGTACCAATTCATTTCTTACTTTATCAGTAACAGCATGTAAGCTTATCGCTAAGCTAACATCTAATTCATACTTGAGTTTTTGAATCATAGGAACTACCCCTGATGTCGATAAAGTAATTTTACGCCTAGAATAACATAAACCCTCATTATCCAATAAAATTTTTATAGCTCTAGTAACCTCTGTATAATTATATAATGGTTCACCCATACCCATAAAAACTAAATTAGTAATTTTTCTATTTTTATTATCCCAATCTAATAGACTATCTTTAGCAGATAATATTTGGCCAATAATTTCATCAGTAGATAAATTTCTTACCAAAGGCATTGTTCCTGTATGGCAAAAAGAACAGGATAGAGTACATCCTACTTGCGAGGAAATACATAAAGTTCCTCTATCCTTCTCAGGAATAAAAACTGTTTCTACTTTTCTTTTATCTTTTAACTCGAATAACCATTTTTGTGTTCCATCTTTTGATACTTGATGTTTATCAATAGATAATCGATTGAATAAATAATCAGAATTTAATTTATTTCTTAATTTTACTCCTATATCCGACATTTCATCAAATGATTTAACGCCATTAACGTATAACCATTTCCATAACTGTTTAGCTCTATATTTTTTTTCACCCAAATCAAAAATATATTCTGAAAGCTCTTCTCTAGTTAATGAGTTTATAGACAGATTTTTCTTCATTATTTACATTTTTTATTCATAGCTTTATAAGCAGCAACAAACCCTTTTAATGAATATGTGTCTTTAGTTTTAGTTCCTCTTGAAGAGATACCTCTAACAACCATCGTATTACCTAACTTCATAAACTTTATTAATGATGCATCATCTATTTCAGATTGCGCCCAAGCAGTTGATTGGTTTGTAAATAATGTAAAAGAATGTTTATTATCTATTTTTATACTTACCTCAGAATTTTCTTTAAAAGTATATCCGGCTACAAAGTTAACCACTCCTGTATTATTTGCGCCAGTATTTTTTACCACTTGAGCATATACTTCACCCCTTCTAGAATATTTACCTTCTTCCTTTTTGGGTAAAGTCATCATGGTACATATACCTGCATCATTATTCCAATAAGTTGCTTGCCAATCACCATAAGTTCCTAAATCACTAGATCCTTGAGCAAAAACATATGATTGTGTAGAGAAGAAAACAGTAAATATAATTATTAATAAGCTATACATATGATTATTTCTATAAACGATTATTAAAATTTAAATATAAAAAATATAAAATAAATAATATTATAAAGTAAAGGTATATATCATGTAAAAATTAATGCATTAGAATTTTAAAATATTAATTTATTTTTAGTAAAAAAGATTATAACAATACTTTAAGGATATTTCATGAAAAGAATGATTGTTAATAAATACGGTGGGCCAGAAAATTTAGTGCTAGAAAAATGTGATCCACCAACTATAAAAGAACTATCAGTTAGAATTAAAATAGAAAATATTGGTGTAAATTTTGCCGATACCTTAATAATTAGAGGAAGATATCAAGAAAGACCTCGTCCTCCTTTTTCTCCAGGTTTAGAATTATCAGGAACAATTATAGAAATAGGTTCAAAAGTGAAAAGCCTTAAGCTTAATGATAGAGTAGTTGGTATAGCAAAGTATGGAAGTTATTGTGATGAAATAGTAATGCCCGCAGAAAATGTTTATACGATTCCAGATAGTATGGATTTTATTACTGCTGCATCTTTTCCAGTAGCTTATGGAACAGCTTTTGGAGCCATAGATTGGAAAGGTAAACTTAAAAAAAATCAAACGTGTTTAATTCTTGGAGCAGCAGGAGGGGTAGGTTTGGCAGCTGTTGAACTTGCTAAAGCATATGGAGCAAATACTATAGCTGCTGCTGGTAGTAGTGAGAAGTGTGAAACATGTATACTTCATGGGGCTAATAACACTATAAATTATAACGATGAAGTTTTTAGACATAGTCTTAAAAAATTAGCACCAGAGGGAGTTAATCTAGTAATAGATATGATTGGCGGAGAAACAGCTGATGACGCCATAAAAACCCTTACGTGGGAAGGTAAGTTTGTAATAATAGGTTTTGCTGGAGGAAAAATACCTAAAATTCCTGCAAATCGCTTACTATTAAAAAGTTCTTCTGCAATTGGTCTATACTGGGGACAATATGCTTTTATTAATCCTTCTCTTATAGGAGATTCATTTTCTAAACTCATGAGAATGTATGAAGAAAAAAAGTTAAAACCAAAAATTGGAAAGATATTCAAACTTGAAGAAGCTAGTGATGCACTAAACTTTCTCTTAAGTAGATCAAATACCGGAAAAATTGTATTAAGTTGTAATTAAATCTTAAATGAATAGATCTAAAAAATTTAAAAGCTTTTGGAATAGTTTAAATCCAAATATTAAAGGTTTTCTTTTTATACTTTTAGCTTCGGCTACTTTTCCTATAATGGGAACAATAGTGAAATACCTAACTGTGGAACTTCATCCATTCCAAATAGCCTTTTTTCGCTGTTTCTTTGGATTAATAATTCTTTTACCTATTATAATAAAAAATAATCCATATAAAATTTTAAATACTAATCGATTACACTTACATATTTATAGAGGCTTATTGGGGATAGGAGCAATTATGGCTGGCTTTACTGCCTTATCTTTGATGCCTTTAGCAACAGCAGTAACTCTTGGATATACAAGAATATTATTTCTAGTTCCACTTGCAATGATATTTATTGGTGAAAAACCTGGCCTTTTAAGAATTATTTTAATTATTTTAGGATTCATAGGAGTTATAGTAATTATTAACCCTAACAACGATTCTAATATTACATATTATTCAGCAATAATAGCATTAATTGGTGCATTTTTTGTAAGTTGTGTAAAATTAACTGTTAAATCACTAACCTCTAGTGAATCCACTTTAACTATTCAGCTATATTATGGAATAATATCCTCAATTGGTTTAATAATACCTTGTATTATATTTTGGAATTCTATCAGTCTTTTTAGTTTATTACTCATATTTTTAGCGGCTGTATGTGGAACTATTGGTCAAATGTTCACTATTTGGGGATTAAAAAATAGCACAACTACAGTTGTGATGCCTGCAGATTACAGTAGATTAATTTTTGCTGGAATTTATGGATTTATAATATTTAACGAACTTCCTTTTTTAAATGAAATAATTGGCTCAATAGTAATAATTATNGCTACAATGATAATCTTGTTATTAGATCAAATTAAAAAAAAATAATACTATATTACATTTATATTTATAGCTAGACAGACTGAACCTAAGGATAAAAAGACTATAATAGTAATAACCTTCCTTAATGGCAAATACCATTCCGGAAGTATTTTATTTCTTACAGCTCTAACATCTATGAAAAATATGATTAAAAATAATATCATCAATATTATAAAAATAATTAAATAATTTGCTATAAAACCCATAATTAAAAACCAACTTAAAAGAGCTGGTATAATTGATATAAAGTACCACTTATAATTAATATCTTCTCTAATCATAGCNGCTCCCCAATGAATTGCTCCAACAAATGATAAAATTACAATTGAATAATTTATCAAATTGTATAATGCCATTAATTTTAATTCATAGGCACATATCCAAATGGCTACTGATAAAAATATGAATGGTAGAGTTCCACATAACCCAAATGTTAAGGGGGCTATTGGTATTTTATATAGACTAAGGAATGATAAATATTTACGCATTAATTATTTTCTATTATAGAAATTTTTGAAATTCTTTATCCATAAAATTAGCTAATAAAAAGTCTTTATTAGATAAACCTGAGACATCATGAGTGGTAAGAATTATTTCCACTGTATTATATACATTTTTCCATTCAGGATGATGGTTTAGCCTCTCAGCTTCTTCAGATATATATGTCATCCACAAAAAAGCTTCTTTAAAATCNTTAAATTTATATGATTTAGATATTAGTTGAATATTTTTATTTAATATCCAACCTTCTAGGTCTTTAAACTTATNTTCTATTTGTTTTTGATTTAATTTCATAAATTACAACTTTAATATAAATATTATTCTACATCTTGTCTTATCTAAAAATAACCTAATTATAAAAAAAAGTTAAATTTATTAACTTGTAAAATATAGATTTTTCACAATATATACTATATATTATAATAAAATATAATNTATAACAAAAATATATACTTTATTTATAAAATTGGAGTTTTTAATATGAAAATTGGACATTTTAGTTCTAACCCTCAAACTCAAGCTAANGCTGCTTCTTTAAGTACTGAAGATGCAGGTTTAAGAGCTTATATGCAAAAAATATATGGCTACATGACAGTAGGACTTGCTATAACAGGTTTAGTAGCTTGGCTAGTTTCCGGTGCAGCAGTAGACCAAAATGGTCAATATACGNCTCTAGGACAAGCATTATTTGCCTCTCCTTTAGGCTTTATATTTATGCTTGCACCACTTGGTCTTGTTATGATGCTCTCTATGCGTATTCAAAAAATGCAAGCGTCTACTGCCCAAACAATGTTTTGGGTTCTATCTGGCTGCTATGGAATATCATTAGCGTCTATATTTTTAGCTTATACGGGTGAATCTGTAGCACGAGTATTCTTTATATCTTCTTCTACATTTTTAGCTGCAAGCATTTATGGATATACTACAAAAAAATCTTTAGCTAATTTTGGTTCATTTTTAATGATGGGTTTAATTGGAATTATAATAGCTATGGTAGTAAATATNTTTTTACAGTCTACAATGATGCAATTCATNATAAGTATAGTAGGAGTTCTAATATTTACCGGTTTAACAGCATATGATACTCAAACTTTGAAAGAGATGTATGTCGAAGGAGAAAATGGAGAAACTCAAGTAAAAAAAGCAATNATGGGNGCTTTGAAGTTATACCTAGATTTCCTTAATTTGTTTATTATGCTTCTAATGCTATTAGGTAACAGACGCTAAAATAAATTTATATAAAACTATAAGGCGTTAATTGAATTAATTAACGCCTTTTTTTATAATTAAATAATATAGAAAGACTATTATGTCCTATAAAGAAAATTATGAAAATTGGAAGCAAAACCCTACTATATTTTGGAAAGAAAAAGCTAACGATATTTATTGGTATAAAAAACCTAAAAAAATACTTGATACCTCTAATCCTCCATTTTGGAGCTGGTTTCCAGAAGGCGAATTAAATACATGTTATAATTGTTTAGATGTTCATGTTGAAAATGGTAAAGGTGATATCAATGCTTTAATTTATGATAGTCCAGTTACCAAGACAAAAATAACTTATACTTATAAAGAATTATTAAATAAAACTGCAAAAATTGCTGGAGCTCTACAAAACCACGGTGTTGGAAAAGGAGATAGAGTATTAATCTATATGCCAATGATACCAGAGGCAGTAGCTTCTATGCTTGCCTGCGCAAGATTAGGAGCTATACATGTTGTAGTTTTTGGAGGTTTTGCGCCTAATGAATTAGCAACTAGAATTAATGATTCTAAACCAAAAATAATTATTGCTGGATCTTGCGGTATTGAACCAGGAAAAATAGTTGAATATAAACCTATGGTAGATAAAGCAATCGAACTAGCTGAATATAAAGTGAAGACATGTTTTATTTTTCAAAGAGATCTATGTAAAGCTAAACTAATTAAAGGCAGAGATTTTAATTTACAGATATTAATAGATAATTCTAATAGCATTAAACCTGTTCCAGTAAAATCTAGTGATCCTTTATATATTTTATACACTTCAGGAACTACGGGTGATCCTAAAGGTATGGTAAGGGAGAATGGAGGACATGCAGTAGCTCTTAAAAATAGTATGAATATGGTTTACGGATTAAAACCTGGAGAAGTATTTTGGGCTGCATCTGATATAGGGTGGGTCGTTGGCCATTCATATATAGTCTATGCTCCACTTTTGAATGGNAGCACTTCTATTTTATATGAAGGAAAACCAACTGGNACTCCAGACTCCGGAGCATTTTGGAGAGTTATAAGTGAGCACAATGTTTCAGCTATGTTCACTGCTCCAACTGCTTTAAGAGCGATCAAGAGAGATGATCCAAATGGAAGAGAAATTAAAAAATACAACCTTAAGAATTTTAGAATGCAATTTTTAGCTGGGGAACGAGCAGACCCTACTACTATTAAATGGGCGAAAAAGCATCTAAATGTTCCTATTATAGACCATTGGTGGCAAACTGAAACTGGATGGGCTATAGCAGGAAATTTTGCAGGACTAGGTTTATTTGAAGTTAAACCCGGATCTACAGGTAAAGCATCTCCTGGTTTTAATGTACAATGTTTAGATGAAAATGGAAAAATAAAACCAGCAGGAGAGATAGGTGCTTTAGCTATAAAATTACCTCTTCCTCCTAGTTGTAGTTCTACACTTTGGCAAGATAAAAAAAGATACAAAAAAGCATATTTAGAAGAATTTAATGGTTGGTATAGNAGTGCTGACGCGGGATATATAGATAAAGAAGGTTATATATGGGTTATGGCTAGAACAGATGATATCATAAATTGTGCTGGACATAGACTATCTACAGGAGCAATGGAGGAAGTATTATCCAAGCATGAAGATATTGCTGAATGCGCAGTAGTAGGAATTATAGATGAATTAAAGGGACAAATTCCTATGGGCTTCATAGTTATTAATTCTGGTTCTACCAAACCTAATAATACAATAATTGAAGAAACANTAAATATGGTTAGAAATGAAATTGGGCCTGTAGCCTCTTTTAAAAAAGTAATAATAGTAAATAGGCTTCCTAAAACTAGATCAGGAAAAATATTAAGAAGTACAATATCTTCAATAGTAGACAAAAAGCCCTACAAAATTCCAGCTACTATAGATGATGAAGCTATTCTTGACGAAATTAAAGACGCATTAAAATAACCACTATGAGAGAAAACGTTAGATCTTACGGTTTAATTATTAAAAACCATAAAATATTAGTTTGCAATGAAGTTATTAATAACTATCATGCAACAAAGTTCCCGGGTGGAGGAGTAGAAAAAGATGAAAACCCTGAAGATGCACTTAAAAGAGAAATCTATGAAGAACTAAGTTTAAAATGCACTATAAAATGTTTACTTCACTCTCCTGGCACACTTTTATCTCCTTGGAATAATAAACTTTATACTCCTATATATTATTATATAAAAACCACAGGAAATATATTAGTACCTAAAAATGAAAAGATAACTATTGATTTTTTATTTCCTAAAGAAATACTAATCAAAGATAATATTGCAGAGCCAGAAAAAAAAGCTTTAAAAAATTTATTAGAAATGAANATAATATAATATTTTNAATTTACAGANTTCTTTATAAAATTTCTTANCGAAGCTAAAAATAATAGTAATATTAAACTTCCAAAAATGTAAGGACTATTTTTTCCATAAAACTCAAATAATACTCCCGCAATAGCTGGACCGATTATTCTAGCTAATGAAGAAACAGATTGATTTACTCCTAAAACCCAGCCTCTTCTATCTTCAGAAACAATATTTACAATTAATGTAGAAATTGTTGGCATAAATAACCCTAATCCGAATGCGATTAACGCCATAGAAAAATAAGCATGATAATTTAAATAAGAAATAGATACACTTAACATTCCTAATGCTAGTAATAATATTCCAAATATACATAAATTAGACTCACCATAACGTTTAACTAAAGGAGAAATTAAAAAACCTTGAACTATAACTCCACATATTCCTGCAAATGCAAAAATATATCCATTTTGTTCTGCACCCCAATAAAAAGTTCTCTCCGACCAAAGAGAAAAAGTAGACTCCATAGAGGCAAAAACTACAGTGACTATAAAAGATAATAAAATTAGTTGTCTCAAATTAGGTATTCTTAATGCTTCCACCAAACTTGTAATCCGTTTATTTTTATTATCTGTTACTTTAGGCCTTGTATCTTTTAATGTAAAAACCGCAAGCAATAATGCAATTGATGATAATAATGCAGCTGCGATCGGAGGTAAAAATACATTAGGGTTTTGTGGATCAGGACCTGCTAAAATTCCTCCTATTGCAGG
>NHFK01000013.1 GCA_002171375.1 Alphaproteobacteria bacterium TMED109 | reverse complement strand
ACTTATGAATTTCTTTATTTGTATATGTAACTCGGCACTCTACTTGTCTGTTACTAGGTTTAGAATTATATTCAGAAAACATTTCAGGCCTCTCATCGCCTAACTGTTTTTCTAAAATATCCCAATTTATTGTCTTTCCGTCTAAACGAGGCGGTGTACCAGTTTTTAACCTTCCCATAGAAAGATTAAAACGACGCAAATCATTAGCAAGGCTGACAGATGGGGGTTCTCCAACCCTACCAGCAGCTATAGTTTTATCTCCCATATGAATAACGCCATTTAAAAAAGTGCCAGTAGTCAAAATTATTGCTTGAGCTAAAATAGTTTCTCCATTTTCTAAACAAACCCCTTTAATTGGTCCTTTATTTTCACTCACAAAACTAGCAACAGTTCCTGATAAGACAGTTAAACCTCTTTGGCTCGCAATAGCTTTTTGCATCGCTTCTCGATAAATCTTTCTGTCTGCCTGACACCTAGGCCCCCTAACTGCTGCACCTCTACTTCTATTTAACAAACGAAACTGAATTCCTGCCTCATCCGCAACTAAACCCATTAAGCCATCTAACGCATCTATTTCCTTCACTAAATGTCCTTTTCCTATGCCCCCTATTGCTGGATTACATGACATTTCTCCTATTTTGGCTTTATCTTGCGTGATAAGAAGAGTTTTAACGCCCATACGGGCGGCGGCGGCGGCGGCCTCACAGCCTGCATGCCCCCCACCAATAACAATTACCTCTATATTTTCTTTATTAATATTTAACATAATGACTATTTACTATATTTTTTAAAATGTTTCACGTGAAACCTTCATTTTCCGATACAAAAACCAGAAAAAATTTCGTCTAACACATCTTCTATATCAATAATGCCAACTATTCTGCCCAAAGATATGGAAGCTGACCTTATAAAATCTGCAGAGATGTCCATATTATCTTTTTTTGCTTCTTGCATAGCAAGCTCCAAGCTCTCTTTTGTGCTTTTTAGGTGATTTATGTGTCTTATTCTATTAGGGCCAACAGATAGGTCAGACGAAGAAGTCATTTTTTTTACTTCTTTAGAAAGGCTCTTTAAAAACTCATCTATTCCTTGTTTTGTTTTGCATGAAATACAAAAGCCACTTTTTTTAAGGCTGCCATAATCAGAAACAAGGTCTATTTTATTATAGATATGTATAATTTTAGCTTCTCCGAATTTAGATAAGTCTAATGCTGCTTCTTTTTTGTTATCTAGTGCAGAACTTATGAAAAGTACTATATCAGCATTTTTAGCAGTACTTTTTGATCTTCTTACGCCTTCTTTCTCTATTTTATTTCTTGCCTCTCTTATACCGGCTGTATCATATATTGTTACAGGAACACCTTCAAGATTTAGGCGCGCCTCTATAGTGTCCCTTGTAGTTCCTGCATGCGCAGATACTATAGCGCGGTCTTCATTTAGCAAGGCGTTTGTAAGGCTTGATTTTCCTACATTTGGAGCCCCTATTAAAGCTACTTTTAGCCCGCTCCTTAGCCTTTCTCCTGTTATACCTTTTTCAAGGTCTTTCTCTATATTTTTTATTAGAAAAGATGTTTTTTTAATAAAATTAATTTTTTGTGCTTTTTCAGAAACGTCTCCTTCATCAGAAAAGTCCAATAAGGCCTCCATTTCCGCTCTAATCCATACAAGCTCTTTTCTCCACTCTAAATACTTTTTAGAAAGCTCGCCTTTTAATAAGCGTAAAGACTGTATTCTTTGCTCTTTAGTTTCTGAAGCTATTAAATCTGCCAGGCCTTCTACTTCTAAAAGATCCATTTTTCCTTTAATTAAAGCTCTTTTAGTAAACTCCCCNGGNTCAGCTGGCCTGAAGCCCTTNATAGAAGAAAGNAATAAAAANNCNTCNTCNACAACTGCTNTAGANCCATGNAGNTGGAGCTCAACCAGCTCTTCTCCTGTAACGCTGTCTTTCTCTGGGAAATAACAAACCAATGAAATGTCTATAATTTCTTTTTTAGGAGGNTTAAGCTTTGTTAAAACTAGTTTTCTTGGTTCTAGCTTTTTTACTCCNAATAATCGTAAGGCTTCTGANGCGGANGGGCCGCTTATTCTAATTATTGCAATNGCTGCAGGCAAAGGCCCGCTAGATAAAGCATAAATTGTTTGAGGGCTAGCCATTTTTCTCCCAAAAAAGTAAATGTTTCACGTGAAACATATATTTATTTATTTGTTATTTATATATTATACCATATAATTAAAATTTTAGGAGAACGATTATGCCCTCAGGTTANATAGATATACAGTCTTCCGANGAAAAAGGTACATTTAAAGCTTATTTTGCCTCNAGGCCNTACCTTTCCGACCTTCCAAGGCCGCCNGGAATTGTTATTNTTCAAGAAATATTTGGTGTTAGCCCTTTTNTNAANGAAATGGCCAATCGTTATGCTGCGCATGGATTCGCAGTGGTAGTTCCTGACTTATTTTGGAGGCTAGANCCTCCTCTNACNGAGCTCCCNGATCAATCTGAAGCCGCCACACAAAAAGCATTTGAATTNTACAAAAAATTNGATGTTGATAAAGGGGTAGACGATATTGCAGCCTCCTTAAGATGGCTAAGAGAAAANGAAAACACCTCGGGAAAAACGGCTGTGGTTGGGTATTGCTTGGGTGGGCTTCTTGCTTTTTTATCTGGCTGCCAATTAGATATAGATGCTGCTATAGGNTATTATGGCGTTGGCATAGAAAAAAATTTAGAAAACAAAAACATGATCAGAAAGCCAATAATGCTCCATTTTGCAGAAAATGATGGTTTTGTGCCTGCAGAAACAAGAAAGGGTTTAGAAGAGAGCTTTTCTGATAACGACTTAGTTACTATTAATAATTATGGTGGTTGTGACCATGGCTTTGCACGAACAGGAGGCTCAAATTATGATAAAGCTGCTGCAGAAATTAGTGACACACGAACATTAGCCTTATTAAAAAAATCATTAGCTTAAATAGGAGAAAAATAATGCATACTAACGCAATAATGGTTCATAAATTAGGAGGGCCAGAAGAAATGATATGGGAGAAAATAGAGGTTGCCTCCCCAAAAGAGAACGAAGTTCTTATTAGACAGACAGCAATAGGCCTAAATTTTATAGACACCTATTTTAGATCAGGTCTTTATCCAACTCCTCTTCCAACACCTATTGGTATGGAAGCTGCGGGAGTTATAGAAGAAACAGGCCCTGGAGTTACTGAATTTAAAGTAGGAGATAGAGTCGCCTATGCTTCCTCTCCATTAGGCAGCTATTCTGAGATTAGAGTGTTTCCTATAAATAACTTGGTTAAAATACCAGATGATATTTCAGATGAGCTTGCTGCAGCTATTATGCTCAAAGGAATGACAGCAGAATACCTTGTCAGAAGAACCTTTAAAGTAGAATCAGGTCAAACGGTATTATTTCACGCCGCTGCTGGTGGGGTAGGCCTCATAGCCTGTCAATGGTTAAAATCAATAGGGGCTAACGTTATAGGTACTGTAGGCTCAAGCGAAAAAGCCGAATTAGCTAGAGCCAACGGCTGTGATCACACTATCCTTTATAAAGAGGAAAACTTTGTAGAAAAAGTAAAAGAGATTACTAATGGAGCTGGAGTACCTGTTGTGTATGATAGCGTTGGAAAAGATACAGCTATCCAAGGGCTTGATTGTCTTTCTACGCTTGGCCTTTTAGTGATTTTTGGAAATTCATCAGGCAATGCACCAGCTATAGAGCCTGGCCTTCTAGCAACTAAAGGCAGTTTATATGTTACTCGNCCAACGTTATTTAGCTATAATAATACAAGAGAAAAATTGGTAGAGAGCGCTAATCATGTTTTTGATATGGTTAGAAATGGAAACATATCTATCAAAATTGGAGCCAAATACGACCTTAAAGATGCTGTTCAAGCACATAAAGACTTAGAAGGGCGCAAAACTTCTGGATGTATACTGTTAATGCCATAAGGTATTTAATGGCGGTTTTTTTTAAGCCTATAGAAATATCTTTTTATTGAAGGCCTCAAAGCCATATAAGACCCGCTAACAGATAAAAATACTATTAATATGCTTGTCACTAAGAATATAAACATAACAAAGGGGCCAAAAAACCTTCCGTTATGCAAATCTGCAAATACTCTTAGAGCTTGAACGCCGGGGCCTTGAACTTGAAGCAAATAGTAACTTGCGGTTTCTTCATCAGTTACTGCCAGAATACTCTCATTATATTTAATATTTTGTTCTTTAAGCATAGAAAAATTAAGACTTGTATTTAAACTATATATGTTTTCATTAACGTCACGTAAAAGCACTGTATTTTCGCTTTTGCCTATGGAGTTAACAATAAATGGGATGTTTTTTTCTTCGATAATCTTTAGCTCATAATCGCTTTCCTCAATAAGAAGAATTTTTTCTTTACTTAATACAAATATAAGGTTTTCCTTTTTAAGCAGCCCTAATATGTCTGCCATGCCTGTCTCTAAAGACATGTCTGATGTTATTATTTTGCTTTTAACGACCCCAATGTCTTCATCATTTCCTTCTAAGACTTTAACATCTGAAAGTTTATACATGTCATATAAATTATATATGAAACTATTGGTAAAATACGTATCTTGAAGCTTAAAGGTGCTAGGATACATCAATACAGCACCAGTTATAGACAAATGTATAACAATTAAACAAATACTTAACCCTATAATTTTATGGAGTCTTTTGAGCATTTATATAAATTATTTACAGTTTATTTCTGGAACCAGACTATTCATAGCAAGCGCTAATCTTGCCATTTTTTCCATACTACTTACGGATAAAGTTGCTCCAGCTATACCATCTATTCTTTTATCTAATTTAAATCCAGCTAGCATATTTATTCCTACAAATTGATCGCGAAAACTAGGATACTTAACTTCCCAACCATGTGTTTCACGATATACTAGTACATGTATGCTAGAAATGCGACAATTTTCCACGATAAAGCCCGCAGTTATAAGCTTTACCTTTCCTATTCTCTCTAAAATCCAAGCTGTTTTACCATCTTGGCGCCAATACTTCATTCTAATTTTTTTGTAGTTACTACCCATAATATTTTGAGCTATATCTTTTACTTCGCCTTTAAATCTAAGTCCTTTTCTTCGAGGAACATCGTCTTCGAAAGCAATTTTAAGAAAGTTTTCCTTGCTTAAAAATACATCTTCTGAAGAGGCACTAAAAGAAAATAATAAATTGAATACAAAAAGAAACAAAAAAAAGGATAGAATAGAAGTTATTATATGCTTTATATTAACCATTATTCTACCCTTCTTTGTTCTTAGAAGATAATTTATGTATATTTAGTAAAAAAATCTATACTAAAAATTATATCCCATACCCATATTAAAGCCTTGTACTGNGTNATGAGCCNTATGTTTTCTTTCTTTCCCAATCAACTTTAAGTACAGCTTGGTCTGTTAGCCACCAATTAGCTCCAAAGCTACTCATAGTAATGTTGTTTTTAGTAGTAGTAGCATTTTTAGTTCCAGCTTTATCATCCCATTCTTGCCTTCTGACAAAAAAGCCTAGGCTTTGCTCACCAGTAAGATCGAAACGATAACTACCTTCAGTAAACCATCCCCATTGGTGATTACGTCCATTTTCAGCACATTGATTTGCATCAGTTAGTACTGGAGGACAATCTAGGTCCCAGAAGCCATAAAAAGCCCTAGTACCAAAACCTCTGGACGGCATATAATTTGCATGCACCGCATGCATTTTACCAGTTACTTGTGGTCCAGACTGACCTTCATTCATATCTGGTGCATATTCCCATGAATAAGCTAATTCTAGTCCTGGATAAGCACCAGTCCATCTAACTGCTCCTGAATATGCTTCTTTATTCATAGTTGCAGATGCAACCTTATCTCTTCCCGCTCTGATATCACCAGAAGAAGTAGTTAAACTTGAGTGAACGCCTGCAATTATAGTTAGATTCATATCTGGAACCACATGAGTTCCTTGAAAACCACCTTCCCAACGAGTGTTAGAGCAGATTTCTTTTTCTACTACATTTCTCTCTACACCATAAAAGGTAGGAGGCTCATGAATTTCATTAGTGATACCACATGGAATTAAGAATACGCCATATTTCATGTTAGTATTAGGCATGCCATATTCACCCCAATTATGGTCAATATAAGCCTGCTCTAGCTCAACTTCACCTTTTTCTTTAATTGCGCTTCCACCACCAGCAATACTGTGCTCAAGCTCAAACTCGGAATTAAAACCAACAGAATCATTAAATTGATGATTGAAGAATAAAACATATCTGTGAAAGTCAATTTTTCCAGAACCATTGTTATTGTTATAATGTAATTCACCATAACCACCAACAGAAGTTTTTGTCCACCAACCAGCTGCTCCGCTGTCTTCGGCGCTATCTTCTAAATCATCTATTCTATCTTGTAAATCTTTCATTGCATCTTTTAAGTCGCTCATTTCGTCTGCGCTAACACTAAAGGCAAACAAAGAAGCTATTAAAAAAACGAACATTTTGAAAAATTTGTTCATCATAGTTCTCCTTAATAATTATTTAAAAACTTACTTAATTCTCACAACTCCCAAAATACTAATATTTAATCTCTTTATGAGAATGAGAATCAGTATTAGTTGCACACAATTATATAATGCGACTGATTCTCAATGTCAAAGCTAATACAGGCTGGAAGTGAATTTAATTAAAATATGTGTTAAAAATACAACGCCTATATTTGCCTAATACTTTGTTTTTTTATGTTTAAAATATCATTGACACTGCAAATCAGTCGCATATATAATTGGTAAATGTGTGTTTTTATATAAAATAAGGAAAAAAAATGTATAAAATTAAATTTACTCTGTTCTTTTATCTTCTATTCTCTTTTTCGTTTATAGTTAAATCTACTTATGCGGCTAATGACAGTATTAATAGCCTAGCAAGTAGTTATGCAAATTTAGTGAGCTATTATTACAACGAAGTATCTTTAAGCACACAAGAAATGCACAACGCAATAATTAAATTTGTTCAAGCTCCTGATAATAACAGTTTAACTAATGCGAAAAATAAATGGATTGCAGCACGATCTATTTATGGCATTACAGAAGCTTTTCGGTTTTACGGAGGNCCTATAGATGGAGTAAATAAATATGGTGAAGAAGGGCCTGAAGGCCTTATTAANGCATGGCCATTAAATGAAGCCTACATAGACTACGTAAAAGGCAGCCCTAACGCAGGTATAATTAATAACCTTTCGCTAGAAATAAATAATGATACTATTATTGCAGCAAACATGTCAGAAGACGATGCTGATGTTTCAACAGGTTGGCATGCAATAGAATTTTTGCTCTGGGGGCAAGACTTCTCTCTTGAGACAGCAGGGATTAGAGAGGCTAGTGATTACTTGCCTACCAATGAAATTAATATTAGAAGGAGAGCATACCTGGTGGCCACCAGCGCTTTATTGCTTGAACATATCAATTGGCTGTCTATGGAATGGCTAGAAAATGGAGAAGGAAGAAAAGCTTTTCTAAATAAAAACGATCCTGGTGGAGCTATATTAACAGGAATAGCAACATTGGCTGGATTTGAATTATCTTCAGAAAGAATTGCAACGGCTCTAGATTCTGGAGACCCTGAAGATGAACACTCTTGCTTCAGTGACCAAACCCATAACGATGTTAAAGCTAACTTTAATGGGATCATAAATGTGTATCTTGGTAAAGGACTAAATGGCGAGAGTTTTAGCCCTTCTATTTCAGAGTTTGTTGCAAAAAATAATCTAAAGTTGCATGAAAATATTTTAGAAATTATTAATGAGACAAATATTTCGATAAATAATATTACAGTTCCCTTTGACAAAATGNTATCTGAGCCTAAGAATGGGCCGGGTAGACAAGCAGCAGAAAAAACTGTAAGCAACTTNTTAGTTCTTGCAAAAAACTTTAAAGAGGCAGGTAAAGATCTAAATTGGGAAGTAATTATAGCCGAATAAAAACTTTTTATAAAAGCTTAATAATATTTATAGCTATAATATTATTTTTCACNACTAATAATATTAGCAGNAAAGAATATGCTGACAGAATGGATAAGGAGATTTCTGTNAAAAGAGAAACACGCGAATCTTTTGCCGCGCCTATACCTTCTTTAGACCTTAATAAAATGCGTTTATTTACAGGCGGCAGACATCTTTTTCGTCGCTCCTGGACCCCTGCTCCAAGTTCAGTAAAAAGCTTAGACGGATTAGGCCCAGTATTTAATAGAGTAAGTTGTTCTGGCTGCCATGTTAAAGATGGAAGAGGAAGGCCTCCAAAAAAAGATGGTAAATTTAGATCTATGGTTATTAAGCTTTCACGAACAGAAAAAGGTGAAATTTATCCAGACCCTAATTACGGCTATCAATTAAATGATAAATCTATCTTAGGGGTGCCGTTTGAAGGAAAGACTTCAATAAATTACACAGTAGTGAACCAAAAATTTGATGATGGTGCATCTGTAAATTTATCAAAGCCTATTTATTCTTTTCATTCTCTATCTTTTGGTCAACTTCATGAAGATACCAAATCTTCAGGAAGAGTTGCTCCAGTAGTATTTGGTTTAGGGCTTATTGAAGCTATCAAAGAAGAAGACATCCTTAAAAATGCAGACCCGAAAGATATAGATAAAGATGGCATATCTGGACGTGCCCATAAGATCATAGATGTTCCATCTAAAAATATTATGATAGGTAAATTTGGCTGGAAAGCAACGAGAGCTAGTTTGCTCCATCATATAACAGGAGCAGCCTCTCAAGATATGGGATTAACATCGAATATTTTTCCTGAAACAAATTGTACGCAAACACAAAAAGCCTGCTTAGAACAAATAGATGGTGGAGACCCAGAAATTTCAGATGCTCAGATAGAAAGACTATTAGTATATATGCAAACTCTTGCTCCACCGAGACAAAGAAGAGCAAAAGAAGAAAATATTATACNAGGCCANAATTTATTTAAAAAAGTAGGATGTGAAAATTGTCATACAGCTTCTTATGTAACAGGAGAACACCCTAATCACCCAGAGTTAAGTAATAGAGTTATTAAACCTTATAGTGATTTTCTTTTACATGATATGGGTAAAGGCTTAGACGATGAGGTTGGTGAAGGAAAAGCAAAAAGTTATGAATGGAAAACTCCGCCTTTATGGGGAATTGGACTAGTAAAGATAGTAAATAAGCATACTCGTTTTTTACATGATGGACGCGCAAAATCTATTGAGGAAGCTATTTTGTGGCATGAAGGAGAAGGNCTTAGAGCTAAAAATAACTATATGTCTTTAAGCCTTAAAAANAGAAAAAAATTATTGGACTTTCTAAATTCATTATAATCACTGATTCATACTATCAAAAAATTCTGAGTTAGTTTTAGTTCCTTTTANCTTATCAATTAAGAATTCCATAGCATCGCTCATTCCCATAGGGCCCAAAATCCTCCTTAACATCCACATTTTTGACAAATCGCCTTTTTCTACTAAAAGCTCTTCTTTTCGAGTTCCAGATTTTGCTATATCTATAGCAGGAAAAGTTCTCTTATCAGCAAGTTTTCGATCTAACACAATTTCCGAATTGCCTGTTCCTTTAAATTCTTCAAAAATCACCTCGTCCATTCTTGAGCCNGTTTCAATTAAAGCAGAAGCTATAATAGTAAGAGAGCCCCCATCTTCTATATTTCTGGCAGCACCAAAAAANCTTTTTGGTTTTTGTAAAGCATTAGCGTCTACGCCNCCAGTCAAAACTTTACCAGAAGAAGGAACAACAGTATTGTAAGCCCTTCCTAGNCTTGTAATAGAATCTAATAATATTACAACATCTCTGCCNTGCTCTACNAATCTTTTAGCTTTAGANATAACCATTTCTGCTACNTGGACGTGACGCATAGCGGGCTCATCAAAAGTNGAAGATATAACCTCTCCTTTTACAGAACGCTGCATATCAGTAACTTCTTCAGGNCTNTCNTCTATCAATANAACAAGAAGGTATATTTCTGGATGGTTCTTTTCAATAGAATGAGCAATATTTTGAAGTAAAACTGTTTTTCCTGTTCTAGGAGGAGCAACTATTAGTCCTCTTTGGCCTTTTCCTAATGGACTTACTAACTCTATAACTCTACAAGAATTATCTCGGCTTTTATCTGGTTTTTCAGAATCTATTTCAAGTTTTATTCTTTCTTCCGGATATAATGGAGTTAAGTTTTCAAAACGTACTTTATGCTTTACTTTATCAGGAGAATCAAAATTAATTTGATCAATTTTTAATAACGCAAAATATCTTTCTCCTTCTTTTGGTTGACGGATTTGTCCCTCAACAGTATCNCCTGTTCTCAAACCAAATTTTCTTACCTGTGATGGCGAAACGTATATATCATCTGGCCCTGGTAAATAGTTACTTTCTGGTGCCCTTAAAAAACCAAACCCATCTGGNAGAATCTCAATNACGCCATCCCCATTAATTATGTCCCCGTTATCTGCTAAATTTTTTAAAATTGAAAACATCAAATCCTGTTTTCTTCTATTTGAAGCGTTTTCTACGCCTTTTTCTTCTGCAAAAAGAATGAGGTCTGCAGGTGACATTTTTTTAAGTTCTTTTAAGTGCATTATAGGTCCTATATGATTAAATATTTAAATGATTTGTANAATAGAATAGATGAGATTTATAATTGTTACTAATAACTGATATAATAATATTATTATTTCTGATTAAATGTCAAAATTTAAATTAATTATAAGGCTTAACNACTACGAGTATAACAATTATTATTAATAAAAGTGTGGGAGCTTCATTAAGAAACCTAAAAAATTTTTGACTATAAAAAGTGTTGTTTTTAATTAATTCTTTTCTGCAATAACCAAAATAACCATGTAAACCTGACATTATAATAACTAAAATCAACTTTATTGATAGCCAAAATGAATTAAAGCTTAAATCTATTAGAGGCGAAAAAATTAAAGCCGCTCCTAAAAGCCATGTTAAAATCATTGCGGGATTCATAATATATTTAAGAAGCCTTTTTTCCATTAGCTCAAATGTTTCATTCATTTCTTTGGTGTTTTTTTTATTGGAATGGTAAACGAACAATCGAGGCAAATACAACATACCTGCCATCCAAGAAATAACAGCTATAATATGAAAAGCTTTTATATAAAGATAAAAAGTAATCACGCTTTTTCCCAAAAAGTATTATAAAAACATTTATCGAAATCTTTACTGCATACTCTAGTATTTAAGATTTTATTTTTATTATTTTGTGTCACTAAATTAGCTAAGCTTTTTATAAAAAAGTCGTTTTTTCCAAGAGCCGGGGCTCTTAAATAAACTTCACACCCATTGTTTAATGCAACTTCTTTGTATTCTATATCCAACTCAACTAAGGTTTCCGAATGTTCACTAACAAAAGCTATAGGAATTAGTATTATAACTTCATTTTTTTTAGATGCTTTTATTATTTCTTCTTCTGTAGAGGGCCCTATCCATTTTAATGGCCCAACTTTACTTTGATAACAAATAGTGTGAAGAAATTCATTATTATTTAAACTATCTACAACTTTAGAAACTGTTTTTTCAACTTGGTTTTGATAAGGGTCTCCTTTTTTTATAATTTTTTCAGGAAGCCCATGGGCGCTAAATAATAGTCTTATATCTTTTTTCTTCTTATTTTTATTCTTTGCTATATTGAGTACTTTATTTATTTCATGTACATGAGCTGATATAAAGTCTTTATCTTCTGGGTAACAACAAANAATCTTCGTTGGCACTTTGTANTTTTTCATATCTACTTCCTTCTTCCATGACNTTAANGAAGACCCAGAAGTTGTAGTTGAAAATTGTGGATAAAGAGGCAAGAGTATAATTTCATCTGGATGCCAGTTCATAACATTTATTAANGTTTCATTTATAAAAGGTTTCCAATAACGCATAGATATAAAAACTTTATAATTATGTTTNTCTTTTTTTAGTGTTTTTTCTAGAAGTTTTTTTTGCTGATTAGTTTCTTCTAAAATTGGAGATTTTCCTCCCATAAAGGAATATATTTCTTTNGCTGTGNTTTCTCTCTTTGATGAAATGAGTTTAGCCAAAAAATATCTAATTAGAGAAGGCGCGCCTATTATAGCAGGATCATTAAATAAATTAAATAAGAAGGGCTTTACTGCAGATAATTCATCGGGACCGCCTAAGTTAAAAAGAATCACGCCAACTTTTTTTTTCATTTTTTCCATTCTCTAATAGTTTTTATTAATAAATCAATATTTTTTACAGGCGTCTCTTTGATTACCCCGTGGCCTAAATTAAAAATATGGTTTACAGATGAAAATTTTTCTAAAATATTTTTGGTGCTATTAATCAAATTATTTCCGCCATGTAATAAAATTTCTGGGTCTAGATTACCTTGAAAACAAATGTTACGGCCTTTATTAATTATTAGATTATCTAATAATTTTTTAATATTAATATTTTGGTCTACCGATAAACAATCAATATTAACATTCTTAACGTAGTCAGGGTATAAAGCATCTACATTTCTAGGAAATCCTATTATGGGAATATGAGGATATTTTTTTTTTATATTTTTTATAATATTATTATTAGGTTCTATACAAAATTCTCTAAATTTGTTTTTCTGAGCTGCTATTCTAGCATGAGATTCAAATATTTGTACAGCTTCTGCCCCTGCTTCTATTTGTTTTATGAGGTGATTAGAGATAAATATTTCTAATTTTTTAAGTAATTTTAAAAATGTTTTTTCATAATTATTAAAAAATGATACACATTTTGAAAAATCATTACTTCCTCTTCCTTCTATCATATACGCTGCTATTGTAAAAGGACCACCTGCAAAACCTATAAGTGATTTATCTGGATTAAGTTGACTTTTAACTATATTTAAGCATTCATATACAGGTTCTAGAACGCTATTATTTTTTAATTGTAGATCAAATATTTCAGATTCTTTTTCTATAGGCTTTAAAGAAGGCCCCTCATTTTCTATAAATTTTAAATCTCTATTACAGGCCATTGGAATAGTTAAAATATCTGAAAATATAATTGCAGCATCTAAATCAAATCTTTCTAACGGCTGTAATGTTACTTCTGCAGATAATTTTGGGTTCATACACAAGTTTAGAAAAGAACCTGCTTCTTTTCTAATTTTTCTATATTCTGGTAAATATCTTCCTGCTTGTCTCATCAACCAAATAGGGGTATCCGACGTATTTATACCATTTAAAGTTTTTATGAAGTCAGAACTTTTATTTATTTTATTCACATTTATTCCATATTAAATATATATAAAGTATTATAAAGTATAATTGTAGTTGTTAATAGGTATTATGGGGATTAAATATTTATCCACAAAAAGTAAATAAAATAATTTTTTTTATTTGATAAAAATAAACTATTTAAATTGTTATTAAGGCAA
>NHFK01000012.1 GCA_002171375.1 Alphaproteobacteria bacterium TMED109 | reverse complement strand
TGAGATTATTAAGATGGTTAATAATATTAAAATGCTAAAACCTACACCTATAGATTCTTTAGAGATGGAAAAAATAGAAAAAATCATTCCGGATATTATTGTAAAGACACACAAGAAAAATATTATATGTACTTTAAATAATACTAATAATTATGAAGTATTAATTGATGAAAAATATTTAAATGATATAAAAATAAAACAAAAACATCAGAATATTCAAGAGACAAAAAATTATATAAAGAATTGTATAGCACATGGAAAAATGCTTCAAAATAATCTTAATAGAAGAAATAATACTTTATTATTAATTAGTGAAAAAATATTAAATTATCAAAAAAAATTTTTCTTTAATGGAGAAGAAGACTTGCTTCCGTTAACAAATAGGGAAATTAGTGAAATAATATTAATGAATGAGAGCACTGTAAGTAGAGCTGTAAAAAATAAATATATAAAATTTAATAATAAAGTACTGCCATTAAAGTACTTTTTAAGAAGTAGAACTAGTTATAAAGATAAAAATATAAATAATTCTTCAATTTCAATAAAAGCCAAAATACAGAAAATAATAGCTGACGAAGAAAAAAATAATATTTTTTATAGCGATAATAATATCGTTAATATATTAAATGAAGAAAATATTTTAATATCAAGAAGAACTGTAACAAAATATAGAGAGAGTTTAAATATAGCTAACTCCTTAATAAGATCTAAAAATAAATATTAAATATATAAAAAATATAAGAAGTATGATAAGTTCTTGTATTTTTATTAANATACAGCTTTATATTCTNTCTAGAAATATTATATCCAATTATATCAAGAGACTAAATAAATGATACTTATGAATACTGAAAAAAATGTTAATAAGAAGGTAAAATTATCTAAAATTATATCTCAATCAAATATTTTTTTGATACAAAATATAAATCATAAAAGACAATTATTTACTGAAATATCTAAAATTATTGAAGCAAGTGTAAATTTTTCTAATAAAGAAATACTCAAATTTTTCTTAGACAAAGAAAAAATAGAAAATAGCAGCATTGGCGGAGGTGTAGCACTTCCTAACATTAAATTTACTGATATTAATGAATCTTTAGGTCTATTTTTAAAGCTAAATAAATCTATTAATTATAATGCTATCGATAATGAACCAGTTGACCTAATATTTACTTTAGTATCTCCTAAAATAGATTCTCCAATCCATTTAAATGAATTAGCTTATATATCTNGGNTATTAACANAAAAGAAAACTTTACAAAATATTAGGGGNTCTTTAGATATAGAAACTATATATGCTATTCTTACCAATGAAATTTAATTAGGAAAAAATTATGAGTGAATTTACAGATTACAAAGTTGCAGATATTTCACAAGCCGAATGGGGCAGAAAAGAAATAGAAATAGCTGAAACAGAGATGCCTGGNCTTATGGCTCTTAGAGATGANTTTAAAGATGATAAACCACTTGAAGGAGCAAGAATTGTAGGTTGCTTACATATGACTATTCAAACTGCTGTTTTAATAGAAACTTTAACATATTTAGGAGCTGAAGTAAGATGGTCTTCTTGTAATATTTTTTCAACTCAAGACCATGCAGCTGCAGCTATTGCTAGTAATNATATACCTGTATTTGCNTGGAAAGGCGAGACAGAAGAAGAATTTTGGGACTGTATAGAAAAAACTATAACAGGTCCTAATAACTGGGAACCTAATTTAATACTGGATGATGGAGGCGATTTAACTAAAATAATGCATGAAAAATATCCTGATTTATTAAAAAATATAAAAGGTCTTAGCGAAGAAACTACTACAGGAGTACATAGATTATACGAAATGGAGAAAGAAAAAAGTCTTTTAGTGCCAGCAATTAACGTAAATGACTCCGTCACAAAGTCCAAATTTGATAATTTATATGGTTGTAGAGAAAGTCTAGTCGATGGAATAAGAAGAGCGACGGATATTATGATGTCAGGAAAAGTGGCTGTAGTGGCTGGATATGGTGATGTAGGTAAAGGTTCAGCAGCTTCTCTGAGAAATGCTGGCGCAAGAGTATTGGTTACAGAAATAGACCCTATCTGTGCACTTCAGGCTTCTATGGAAGGTTACGAGGTCGTAACTATGGAATATGCATCTAAAAATGCAGATATTTTCGTTACAGCGACAGGAAATTGCGATGTTATAAATATTGACCATATGAGAGAAATGAAGGATAGAGCAATAGTTTGCAATATTGGACACTTTGATTCTGAAATAGAAATATCTGGTTTAAAAAACTATAAATGGGAAGAAATTAAACCACAAGTAGATCAAATAACATTTCCTGATGGTAAAAAAATTATAGTATTAGCAGAAGGTAGATTAGTAAATTTAGGGTGTGCTACTGGCCATCCGAGTTTTGTTATGAGTGCTTCATTTACTAATCAAGTGCTAGCTCAAATAGAATTATGGGAAAACCATAATAATTATGAGAANAAAGTTTATACNTTACCTAAAGAACTAGANGAAAAGGTAGCTTTATTNCATTTNAACAAAGTNGGTGCAAAATTAACAAAATTGAATGATAAACAGGCAGAATACCTNGGCTTAAATACTTCTGGTCCATTTAAACCAAGCCACTATCGATATTAGGAGTACTTTCATAAAAAATAATGAAATTATTATTAAATAATATTGAAGAGACTATTAAGTTTGGTCAAGAACTTGCACTAATTAGTAAATCAGATGATATATTCTGCCTTAAAGGTAACTTAGGCTCTGGAAAAACTACCATAGCTAGAGCTTTTATNAGCTTTCTTACCAAAAATAATAAAATTTTGAGCCCTACTTTTCCTATGCTAATAACNTACGACTATAAAAGTAATATTATATGGCATTACGATATGTATAGGTTAACTGAACCTGCTGATGTATGGAATTTAAATCTAGAAGATGCNCTAAATAAAGGAATAATATTAATTGAATGGCCAGAAATAATAGAACACTTAATACCTAATAAAAAAATTGATATTATNATAAAAGATTTAANAAATAATAGAAGAGAAGTAATAATTAATGGAAGAGAAGAACTTTTAAAAAAANTTGAAGGTTTTAAAAATATTTAAATGTCGCAAANATCAAAGAATAATAAAAAAAATATTTATACCTTTTTAAATGAAAACAACTTAGCTAATTGTTTGATAAAGCCTATTCCTCAAGATGCATCAAGNAGAAAATATTATAGAATNCATAATAAAAATTTATTATTAATGATATCTAACTCAGATGAAAATAAAAATTATGAGTTTATTAAAGTTTCAAAATATCTTAAATCTATTGGTCTTTCTTCTCCAGAAATAATTAAAGTAGACCATGAAAAAGGTTTTTTTCTAATTGAGGACTTTGGTAATTTAACTTTTAATCAAGCGATGAAAAATAATATTTCAGAAGAATTACTGTATACTAATGCTATTAAATGTTTATCAACTATTCATAACTATAATATAAACATAAATGTACCTCTGTATAATTATAAATATCTAATAAATGAAGTTAATCTTTTTCCTGAATGGTATCTTAAAGAAATAAACATAAAAATAAATGATCAAATCATACAAGAATGGCAAGAAGCTTGGATTAAAGTTTTAAATAAACTAAATAATAATAAACTTGTATTAAGAGACTTTCATGCAGATAATTTATTTTGGCTACCAGATAGAAGTAATATTAGAAAAATTGGTTTAATTGACTTCCAAGATGCTTTAATTGGTAATGAAGCATACGATATATCATCTTTACTAGAAGATGTAAGAAGAGATGTTTCAAAAAAAACAAAAGAAATTTCTATTCAAAAATTTATTGATCTCAATAAAATTAATGACAAAAAAGAATTTATGCAGAATTATAATATACTTACAGCACAAAGAAACGCTAAAATTGTAGGTATATTTATTAGACTTACAAGAAGAGATAAAAAATTTAACTACTTAAAATTAGTAAATAAAGCTATGAAAATATTTTTAGAATTTGCTAATGAAGCAGAGTTAAAAGACATTCTTAGTTGGGTTGAAAAATATATACCAAAAAATAAGCTCTATTTATAGGAAAATACATGGTTATAAGTAAACCTAAAATATCGCAAGCAATAATTCTAGCTGCAGGCTTTGGAACTAGGATGCAGCCATTAACTTTTAAAACCCCAAAACCATTAGTCAAAATTAATAACAAGCCTATTATTTACTATATATTAGAAGAGCTAAAAAATAATAACATAAAAAATTGTTTTATTAATACTCACCACCTTTCTGGAAAGGTAGAAAATTATATAAATGAATATAAAAATATAAATCCAACTATGAATATAAATTTAGTTAAAGAAGAAAAAATACTTGATACAGGAGGAGCAATAAAGAATATAAAAAATAAAGATGCATCAAAACCTATATTAGTCATAAATGGTGACTCAATAATAATACCTAGTAATTTAGAAAATTTTCTTGCCCAGCTCATATTTAATTTTGAACCAAAAAATATGGATTTTCTATTACTTCTAGATAACTTTAAAAATTCGATAGGCTATGATGGCAAGGGTGATTTCTCTTTTTATAATAATAATATGCCTTCTAGAATATATAGAAATAATATTGATAGTTATGCTTTTACAGGTTGGCAAATATTAAATCCAAAAATAATAGACCAAATAAAGATTAATAAATTTTCTCTTAATATATGCTATGATAAAGCTATTAAAAAAAATTCTATTTGGGGTATGATTAACACTGGTAAATGGTTACATATTGGTACAAAAAATGCACTAAATAGCTCAAATGAGTGGTTTAAAAAAATAAAAAAATGAATTATATATTTTATGACTTTGAAACAACTGGCAGGGATAGTAATTGGGATCAAATAATTCAAGTTGGGGCAATTTTAACTAACTCAAACTTTCAAGAGATAGATAGATTTGATGCCAGATGTTATTTACTACCTGATATTATCCCATATCCTAAAGCAATATTAGTAAATAAAAGTTCTGTAAAAGATTTAACCCAAACTAACCTATCTCATTTTTCATTAATTGAGCTAATGATTAAAAAGTTTAAATCATGGGGAAAAGCTATCTATATAGGTTATAATTCTATTTCTTTTGATGAAGAGTTTTTAAGAAAATCTTTATTTAGAAACCTATTTAATCCTTATTATACTATAAATAATGGAAATAAAAGATCAGACCTACTTAATATTATAAGAGCAAACCATATATATTATCCTGATAGCCTGAAAATACCTNTCAATGAAAAAGGAAGATTATCNTTTAAATTAGATCAAATAGCTCCCTTTAATGGTATTAAAGATTTTAATGCGCANGATGCATTAGGAGATGCTGTAGCAACAATNAAATTAGCTGAAATTATTAATTNGCAAAACCCTAAGATGTGGGAAGCCAGTCTTTTAACAGCTAACCGTGAAAGCGCCAATAATGAAATAGAAAATAACAAACTCTTTTGTATAACTGAGACATTTTTTGGAAAAATTATGCCTTTTGTAGTATCGTTTATATGTTATCATCCAGTTTATAAGTGGGCACAATGTTTTGATTTAAAACATGACCCTGAAGATTATATTAATTTGAACGAAAACTCTTTAGAACATTTTATGTCTAAAAGTCCTAAAATAATTAGATCTATTAGAAGTAATAAAAGCCCAATTATAATGGAATCAAACTTTATTTCACACATAGATGCGTATAAACATATTTCAAGTGAAGAATTATTTAAAAGGGCTAATATCATTAATTCTAATTTAGAGTTCAAACTTAAAGTTGAGAAATTATTAAATAAGCAAGCTTCAGAAAAAGAAGATTTTACATCTCAAGAGGATATTAATTTTGAGGAAACAATTTATCAATCTTTCTCTAATAACCATGAAAAAGTCATAATGGAAGAATTTCATAGCGCTAGATGGGAAGACAAAATAAAAATAGCAAATAAATTTAAGGAAGAAAGAAACTACTATTTTGCTGAAAAACTAATTTATGAAGAAAACCCTTCATTACTTCCTGAAGAAATATTTAATAAAATAAATCGTAGGATTGCAAAAAAAATTTTTAGTACNAATGACGAAAAATGGAATACTATTCCAAAGGCTTATAAAGAAATAGATGACTTGAGAGCTCAATATGAGGATGAAAATGATCAAGGCACCCTAAATAATTTAAATAACTTAAATAATTTAATTGAAGATATTGAAAAAAAATACCAAGATGTTTAATGTAATATAAATTCATAAATTAAGGAATNTTTTAAATGAGTACNATAGAAATATCAGATGANACATTTGAAGAAAATGTTATTAAAAAAGGTCAACCTATTATTGTAGATTTCTGGGCGGAATGGTGTGGACCTTGTAAACAAATAGGTCCTATACTTGAAGAAATATCTNAAGAATATAGTGATAAGATTACTATTGGTAAGCTAGATGTAGATGAAAACCCTGAAACTCCTGGAAAATTTCAAATTAGAGGTATACCTACTATGCTTCTATTTAATAATGGTGAACTAATAGATACAAAAGTAGGCATGTCATCAAAAACAGATTTGACTGAATGGATTGATAAAAATATTTAAAATGTATTTAATCTCATGGTTTCTCCTACTAAATATAAAGAGCCAAAAATTAAAATTTTTGAATTACTTAAAATTAGATCTGATTTAAGTGCCTCTTTAAGAGAACTCTTACTATAAGATTTTATTTTTAGATTACTAGCTATATTTTTTAATTCATTTTCAGATAATGAATTTTTATTATCAATTGGAATGCATATAATATATTTAATATGTTTTTTTAAAATAAATAAAATATCTTTAGCATCTTTATTCCTTAAAAATCCACATATTAAAATAATGCTTTTTATTCTTTTAGATAAAATCCAATTTTTTATTGCTTCAGCCCCTGCAATATTGTGACCTCCATCTAACCAAATATTTGTCGAATTAGGGATATATTTTTTTATTTTTCCTGTATTAATCTTTTCTAATCTGCCAGGCCAATAAGTATTTTTAATACCATTACTAATATCTTCTATTCTTACCTTTAACTCCGAGCATAATATTAAAGCAGTAGCGGCTAATGAAGCATTAATGATTTGGTGTTTACCTTCGAGAGAAGGTATAGGAAAAAAATAATCTTCATTTCCTAGACCATTTATTATAAAGCCATTTTTTAAAATACTAAAAAAAGACCCATTATTACAAATAATTAATTTTGATTTACTTTTTTCGCATTTATTTATTAATACTTTTTTTACTTCTTCTGATTGAGGAGCCGATATACATGTTATTCCTTTTTTAATAATACCAGCTTTTTCTTTAGCTATTGAAGATAGGTTATTACCCAAAAAATCAGCGTGATCTAATGAAATGCTAGTTAAAATTGTTAGAATAGGGTTTTTTATTACGTTAGTAGCATCAAGTCTTCCTCCTAATCCAGTCTCAATTAATGTTACATCTGCTTCTATTTTAGACATTACTAAAAAAGCTATGCAGGTTAGTAATTCAAACTGTGTGATATGTTCTTGTTTGTTTATTTTTTCACAATGATTGAGAGCGCTATTTAACTCTTTATAAGTAATCTGATTGTTAGCTATTATAAATCTCTCTATCACTTCAATTAAATGAGGAGATGTGTAAACATGAACTTTTTTTCCAGCACATTTTAATGAATTATATAAAAATGCAATTGTTGAACCTTTACCATTTGTTCCAGCCACATGAATTACTGGCGGTAGTTTTAAATGAGGATTATCTAATTTAGATAATAATCTATTAACTCTATCAAGAGAAAGGTCAATCACTTTAGGGTATTTAGAAGTTAATTTTTCTAATCTGTCTAAAAATTTACTATTCATGAATAATTAGAGATTCTCTCATTATTCTTGTTATTTTTTAAAAGAAAAATAGTATTTGAAATAGCAGCTTTTAAGTTTTTTCTTGGAATAACATCATCTATCATTCCATGCTCTAAAAGATATTCTGCNGTTTGAAACCCTTCTGGAAGNGTNTCTTTTACAGTACTTTGAATTACTCTAGGACCTGCAAAGCCAATTAATGCACCAGGCTCAGCAAANGTCACATCNCCTAACATCGCAAATGAAGCAGANACTCCTCCAGTTGTAGGGTCAGTGAGTACTACTATATAAGGAATATTTTTTTCTTTTAATTTATTTACTCCTACTACAGTTTTNGGTAGCTGCATCAATGAAAANATACCTTCCTGCATTCTGGCTCCACCTGAAGAAGTAAAAATTACCAATGGAATATTTAAATTAACTGCTTCTTTTGTTGCTTCTAAAAAACCTTCTCCTACAGCAGAACCCATAGATCCTCCCATAAAATTAAAATCTAAGGCTACNNCCATAGCACTATTTCCACCTATTTGGCCAGAAGCCATAATTATAGCATCTTGAGAATTTGTTTTAGATTTAGCATCTTTTAATCTATCTAAATACCTTTTGCTATCTCTAAATTTTAATGGATCTATATTTATTTCAGGAACATTTAATTCTTTTATTGTNCCTTCATCCAGAATCCATTCAATTCTCTGTCTTGCTGTCATCTTCATATGATGGTCGCAATTTGGACAAACATTCATAGTTTCAAACAAATCTTTGTGGTAAACCATTTGGCCACAGCTATTGCATTTTATCCATAAATTATTTGGACTATCAGATTTTTTTATTAAGGCTCTTAACTTAGGACGAACAAAATTTGTTAACCAGCTCATAAAATATTCCTTATTAATTATTACTACTTATAGCATTAGATAAACTTTCTACAAAATTAGATACTTCTTCAATAACAAATAACTCATTGCTATGGTTTTTTTTATGTGTATCATAAATTTTTTCTATAATTGCAGAGCCAACAACAATAGCATCAGAAGTTTGAGCTATACTAGCAGCTTGAATTGGAGTTTTAATACCAAAACCAACTGCAACNGGTATTTCCGAAAAACTTTTTATTATTTCTACATTTTTTTTTATACTATTAATTTCTGGAGTTTTTGAGCCTGTAATTCCCAATACCGATACATAATATAAAAAACCTGAAGCATTTTTAATTATTGCTGGAAGCCTGGTAATACTTGAAGTAGGAGTTGCTAAACGAATAAAGTCAATTCCTATTTTATTAGATGGTATGCATACTTCTTCATCTGCCTCTGGCGGTAGATCCACTATAATTAAACCATCTATTCCTACTTTTTTTATATCAAATAAAAATTTTTTAACTCCATATTTATATATGGGATTGTAGTAACCCATTAAAACAATAGGAGTACTTTTGTTGGATTCACGAAATATTTCTACTAGTTTAATAGTTTTATTTAATGTTTGCCCTTCTTTTAAAGCTCTTAAATATGAAGCTTGAATACTTGGTCCATCTGCCATTGGATCAGTAAAAGGCATACCTATTTCTAATATATCAGCTCCAGAGGAAGGAAGTTTTTTTAAGATTTCTAGAGATAGATCAAAGTTAGGATCTCCAGCAGTAATAAAAGTAATTAATCCTTTTTTATTGTCTTTCTTGAGCTCCTCAAACGTACTTTTAATTCGGCTTATTTTACTCATTACAATTTTACTCCAAGTGCATCTGCAACAGTAAATACATCCTTATCACCTCTTCCACATAAATTCATTACTATAATTTTTTCTTTATCTAATTTAGGGGCAATTTTCATGACATATGCTAAAGCATGAGAAGGTTCTAAAGCAGGAAGAATACCTTCTAATTTGGCACAAAATTTAAAAGCTTCTAGAGCTTCTGTATCTTTGATACCTACGTAATTTACTCTTTTCATATCTTTTAAAAAAGAATGTTCTGGTCCTACACCTGGATAATCCAATCCTGCAGATATAGAATGTGCTTCTATAATTTGTCCATCTTCATCGTGAAGTAAATAAGTTCTNTTTCCATGTAATACTCCTGGAGANCCTAAAGATAGGGAAGCAGCATGCTCNTTAGTTTTTAGACCTTTTCCTGCTGCTTCTACTCCATATAAAGTAACAGAATGGTCGTCTAGAAATGGATAAAAAAGACCCAAAGCATTAGAGCCTCCGCCTATACATGCAACTAGACTATCAGGTAATCTTCCTTCGGCTTCAATTATTTGCTCTTTGGTCTCTTCTCCTATAACAGATTGAAAATCTCTGACTAACATAGGATATGGATGTGGCCCAGCAGCTGTTCCAATTATATAAAATGTATCTTCTACATCTGAGACCCATGCTCTAAGAGCCTCATTCATGGCATCTTTTAAGCTTTTAGAGCCAGATTCTACAGGTACAATTTTAGCTCCTAATAATTTCATTCTAAAAACATTAGGGGCTTGTCTTTCAATATCTTTTGCACCCATATATACTGTACATGGTAAACCGAATAGAGCACATACTGTAGCAGTAGCTACACCATGTTGACCTGCACCTGTCTCAGCAATTATTCTTTTTTTACCCATTCTTCTTGCTAAAAGAACTTGTCCTATACAATTATTAATTTTGTGAGCACCCGTATGATTTAACTCATCCCTTTTAAAGTAAATTTTCGCTCCTGAAAGTTCTTTAGTAATTCTAGATGCAAAATATAATGGGGATGGCCTGCCAATATAATGCTTATTCCAATATTTTAGTTCTTTAATAAATTCTTTATCTTTTTTTGCAGCATTATATTCCTTTTCTAGATCCAAAATTAAAGGCATTAAAGTTTCAGCTACAAAGCGGCCTCCATATATATCAAAAAAACCGTCTTTATCAGGGCCATTTTTATATGAGTTTACCGATTGTTTCATTTCTGAACCCCATAATCGTAATTATTAATTTTTTTAACAAATAAATCCATCAATTCCATACTCTTAATTCCAGAATTATACTCTATACCTGAGGAAACATCTATAGCTTTTGTTTCAGTTAAATTAATAGCTTGGTTAATATTATGTATATCTAGACCACCAGATAAAATCCATGGCTTAAATTTACTTAGCCATTTTTTATTTTTGTCAATAATATTCCAGTCGAAAGTCTTACCGGTTCCACCATTATATCCTTTTTTATTTGAATTCTTCTTATCAAAAAGAAAATAATCACAAACATTATTATAATGTTCTATATTTTTTAAATCAGATTCATCTTCAATAGGTATAGCTTTTATTATTGGCTTTTTATAAAAATTTTTAATCTCTTCGCACCTCTTCGGACTTTCTTCACCATGCAACTGAATATAATCTATCCCAGCATTTATACCTAATTCTATATGGTCATTATCTGCATTTACAAAAACCCCTACAAAATTTATTTTATCTTTAAAACTAGAAATAATATTTTTAGAATTCTCATAAGTAATAAATCTAGATGAACCTTTTACATAAATAAAACCTGCCCAGTAAATATTATTTTTGACAGCAAAGGCGACTTGTTCTTTTTCTAATAATCCACAAAACTTAATTTTTGGAAAATGATTCATACTAAATTTCTTTAGAAATATCGTCTAAAGATTTACGAGGGTCTTTAGAAGCAGTTATAGGTCTGCCTATAACTAAAAAATTGGCTCCATCATTAATAGCTTGACTAGGAGTAACTATTCTTTTTTGATCATTAATTTCTCCTCCAATAGGCCTAATGCCTGGTGTTACAAGTAAGAGATCTTTTCCAATTTCTTTTCTAATTATTTTTAACTCTTTTGCAGAGCTTACTAAACCATCCAAACCAGCATCCTTTGCTAATTTAGCCAAACGAATTACTTGATCTTCAACTGTACCTTCAATACCTAAGTATGAAAAATCATTTTTATCTATGCTAGTAAGGACCGAAACGCCCAATATCAAAGGTCGTTTTATAGATTTTAAATGACAGTATTCTGTAACAATTTCATTAGCTTTTCTTAACATATCATAACCACCAGATGTATGCACCGTGATCATATATGGTTGTAAATTTAAAATAGCTTTTATAGCACCAGCGACAGTATTAGGTATGTCGTGGAACTTTAAATCTAAAAATATTTTAACACCTGTGTCAGATATTAATTTTATTCCTTCTGGACCATTGGCGCAGAAATACTCCAGTCCTAACTTAAATGCTCCAACATCAGGAATAATTTTAGTTAGTCTTAATGCATTATCAGAATCTATTGTATCTATAGCTACTATTATTTTATTTTTAAAATCCATTAATTTATTTATCCAATAAAATTATCTTTTATTTATAGTTGAAAATAATGATACAAGCATTCCTATAAAAATACCTAAAGTTAAAGACACTATAGTAAAAAAGAACAAAGGTATTTCAATTCTATTATTAAAAGGCCAAATACCTATTAAAACATTTTCGGGGTTCGAAATTGAAAAAAATATCACCAAAATTAAAAAACATAAAAATAATATTTTTGACAAAAACTTTTTAAACATAAAATACGCCTAAATTAAATACTTAGGAATTTATTAAATTATTTAATTCTTTTCCAGCCCTAAAATGAGGTAACAATTTACTACTAACCTCAACTTTTTCACCAGTCCTAGGATTTCTAGCAATTCTTGGCGCTCTACTTTTTATAAAAAAAGAACCAAAACCTCTTAACTCAATTCTTTTTCCTGAAGTAAGACCTGATATAATTTCATCAAAGAATAATTGAACAGCTTCTTCAGCCTCTGAACTTTCTAAATCTGGGCATTGTTCTATAATCAAATTTATTAATTCACTTCTAGTCATTTACTAACTTTCCCAAAAAAGTAATCATCTAAGTTATATAAAACATTCTGCCACTAAACTAAAATTTAATAAACTACTTTATTAGTTAAGTTTATTTCTTTTTTTCATCTTTTTTAGCTACTTTTTTTTCTTTAGTGATAGTTTTTTTTGTAGCAGGTTTTGATTTAGACTTTGCTTCTTTTTTAGGTTTATCTTTAGCATCCTTATCACTTTTTTTAGCTTTTTGCTCTAACGCTGCTCCAAGGATATCTCCAAGAGAAGCCCCAGAATCTACTGACCCATAATCCTTAAGAGCTTGCTTTTCTTCTGCTACTTGAATTGCTTTTATAGATAAAGAAACTTCTCTACTTTTAGAATCTACTGATAAAATTCTTACATCAATCTTTTCATCTACAGCAAATCTTTCGACTTTTTGGTCAGATCTTTCTTTAGCTAATTCTGCTTTCTTGACAAAACCATTTACACCTTCGCTGATTTCAACGTGTAAGCCTTTTTCACTAATACTTTTAATAACCGTAGTAATAATATTTCCCTTTTTTAGATTACTATTATCTTGCATTGGGTCTTTAGTTAATTGCTTTATTCCTAAACTTACTCTTTCTTTTGCAATATCTATCTCTAGAAGTTTAGCCTTAACCATATCTCCTTTCTTAAAATTACCTATTACATCTTCTCCAGTAGAACTCCAATCTAGGTCAGAAAGATGAATTAATCCGTCCATATCTCCAGGTAATCCTATGAAAAGTCCAAATTCAGTTATAGATTTAACTTCTCCTTCTACTTCTGAACCAATCTCATAATTTTTTTGCAAGTCTAGCCAAGGATTAGGTTTACATTGTTTCATACCTAAACTAATCCTCCTCTTTTCTGAATCTATTTCTAAAACTATTACCTCAACTTCTTCAGAAGTAGAAACTATCTTTCCAGGTTGCATGTTTTTTTTAGTCCAACTCATTTCAGATACATGGACCAAACCTTCTATACCAGATTCTAATTCTACAAATGCNCCATAATCAGTTATATTAGTCACTCTTCCTGTAAACCTATCATCTACTTTATATTTATTTTGAGCAATTATCCATGGATCTTCTTCTAGCTGTTTCATTCCTAAACTAATTCGTTGAGTTTCTGAATTAAATTTTATAACTTGTACTTTAACTTTTTGCCCAATAGAAAGTGCTTCGGTAGGATGACTAATTCTTTTCCANGATATATCAGTAACATGTAACAGGCCATCAACTTCTCCTAAGTCAACAAAAGCTCCATAATCTGTAATATTTTTTATTATACCCTCAAGAATTTGCCCTTCCTCCATAGTCGAAACTAATTCAGCTTTTGCTTCGGCACGTGATTCTTCTAATACAGATCTTCGAGAAACAACTATATTTCCTCTTCTTCGATCCATTTTTAAAATGTGAAATAATTGTGTGCTTCCCACTAAGTGATTAGAATCACGAGTAGGTCTTACATCTACTTGACTTCCAGGAAGAAAAGCAATCGCTCCATCTAGATCAACAGAAAAGCCACCCTTTACTCTTCCAAANATAGTTCCATTTACTTTTTCTTTAATTTCTGANGCCTTTTCAAGTGTTTCCCAAGATTCCTCTCTACGTGCTTTCTCTCTAGATAAAACTGCTTCTCCAAACCTATTCTCTACTTTTTCTAAATATACATCTATTACATCNCCAACTTCTGGTTCTTTCTTATTATCTTTTCCAGAGAACTCTCTTAAATTTATTCTACCTTCTGTTTTATAGCCTACATCAATAATTATCATATCGTTCTCTATTGAAATTATTGTACCTTTTACTACCTGGCCTTCTTTTTTATCATCTTGTTTAATTTGTTCTGCAAATAATTCTGCAAATGATTCTGTTTTATTTATTTCTTGTTTATTAACCATTTTAAATTTATTCCTTAAAACTATCTGATGCACCAATTATAATAACTGGGTTAAAATGCTTCCCACTCAAAAGCTAAAATATACTTAATATCTTAAGTACTCTTCTACATTATTTTTAGCCAATAAAAACACTTCATCGGCGTTCAAATTAGTGGTGTCGATTAAGACTGCATCTGGAGATATAATTAAAGGTGAATGCTTTCTCTTGCTATCACGTTCATCCCTATCTCTTAAATCTTTCTCGACATGGCGCTTTATAGTACTTTGTCCTAAGGAAATCAACTCTTTCCATCTTCTTTCTGCCCTAACTCGTAAAGATGCTGTTACAAAAAATTTTATATTTGCTTCTGGGAGAACTACTGAACCTATATCTCTTCCATCTAAAATCACTCCTAATCTTTTTGAATGACGTTTATTAGCAAACTTTCTTTGTGAAAGTAATAAGATTTCTCTCAATTCTTTATAACCTGATATTAGAGAAGCTAATCTACCAATTTTGTCACTTTTTAATTTATCATTATTAAAATCAAAATCAGTAAAGTTATAATCTTTTATAATCTTGATTATTTCTTTTAAGTTTTGATAATTTATATCTTTTTCTTTAATTATTAATGCAGAAGCTCTATATAATTTACCTGTATCCAAATGAGCATAATTAAATTCTTTTGCTAATTTTTTTGCTAAAGTGCCTTTACCTGAAGCTGCAGTGCCATCAATAGCTATGGTTATATTTTTCTTCATATATTAACTGAGTCCCTAATATTCATTCCAATACTATTAACTTCTGAAATGAAATTGGGATAAGATGTAGATATAGATTTGCAGCCAATTACTTTTATTGGCTCATTTGATACNGCACCCAATATAAGAAAAGACATAGCAATTCTATGGTCATATTTACAATTAATNGATACACCTCCTTTAACTTTGNANTTGCTTCCAAAAATAATAATNTCATCATTATTAGCTTCAACCNTAACACCACAGGATATTAAGCCATCGATAATACCATTAAACCTATCACTTTCTTTATGACGCAATTCTGATAAACCTCTAAATATAGATTTTCCGCTAGCAACGGAAGCTGCAATAGCNAGAATAGGATATTCATCAATCATTCTAGCAGAAAATGAACTATCTAAATTAATACCTTTAATTTTTGAATGCTTGACATGAATATCGGCTATTGGTTCATCATAATTATTGATATCTTTATTTTTTAATTTAATTTTTGCTCCCATCATTTCTAATGCTTCTAATATTCCCTTTCTAAAATAATTAATACCAACATTTTTAATTATTATATTTGATCCCGGAATTATTATCGCTGCTACAATATTGAATGCTGCAGAAGAAATATCGCCAGGAATTGAAATAATTCTACTATTTAAACTTTTTCCTCCAGTTATTAAAATTCTATTTTTCCCAGAGGTTTTTGTATTATATTTTATATTTGCTCCTAAATATTTTAATAGATTTTCAGAATGGTCTCTTGAAGAAAAAGGCTCGATTATTTCAGTTGTCCCTTTTGCATTAAGTCCTGCCAACAAAATNGATGTCTTAACTTGTGCAGAAGATACCGGAGAATTATATTTAATAGGAAGAAGATCATTAGATCCTTGTACTATTAAAGGAAGCAGTCCATTCGAAGAGTTAAAATTAATACCCATTTTTTTTAATGGTTTAGTAATTCTNTCCATNGGACGTGTTATTAAAGAAGAATCACCTGTAAGAGTAGCTATAATTTCACTTCCGCCTAATGCTCCCATAAGAATTCTAGCCAAAGTTCCGCTATTTCCACAATCAATATATTTACTAGGGGTCTTAAATCCCGTTAAACCAGAGCCTATGACATAGTATTCATTATTTTTTTTAAGAATTTTTATTCCTAAAATTTTAAGAGCTTTTACCATGTTTAATACATCTTCTGAATTTAATAAATTGGTAATTTTACTCTTTCCAACAGCTAATGAAGAAAATAATAAAGCTCTGTGAGATATAGATTTATCTGAAGGAGGTTTAATAATACCTTTTAAACCTTTTACCTTGTAAGAAGTTAAATTATTTTTAATACTATTTTTTTTAATCATATTTTTTTCTTTATTATAGGGTATAATTACAAATTTAATATTAAATTTACAATTCTTTTTTGACATCTATATTATTAAATGGCAAATGCATACTATATATATGNACAAATAATGGAGTAATNTTATGGATAANGCTNAATTAGGTAATAAACATATTTGTANTTCTTGTGGAACAAAATTTTATGATTTAAATAAAGAAATACCCACATGTCCAAAATGCGGAACAGAAATAATTATAGTAGTTAAGCCAAGATTAGGTAGACCTCCACTTAATAAAAATATTGCTAAAGTAAAAATGCCAGAAAAAGAAAAAGATACTCAAGAAACAATTAATGAAGATGATGCTAAATTAGATGATGATATGGCAGAATTAATATCTATTGAAGATTTAGATGAGAATATAATTAGTGAAGATAGTGATATAGAAGAAAATGAGGATAATGAAAATAATATAACTGATATTGCAAATATAGAATTAACTGATAAGGAAGAAGATACAGATTTATAGTTCAAGTCGGGGCCGTAGCTCAGTTGGGAGAGCGCTTGGCTGGCAGTCAAGAGGTCAGGGGTTCGACCCCCCTCGGCTCCACCAAAAAAGNNTATTAAAGTTTNAAAGCCATGCAAAAATAACATACCTATTAAACCTTAGGAGTCCGCTTAAATCCTTGATTTAATATATATTAAGTTTATAGCTATAATATTAAATAGATATATTGGATGACTTTGGAATTTTTAAATGAGATTAAAAAAACTAACTATAATTTTTATTTTAATAATTGCTTCAGCATTTATGACTATATTTGGTCTAGAATGGTGGAATACTAATAAAAGTATAGTTTCAACAGATAATGCTTATGTAAGATCATCTATAACTACTATGTCATCAAGAGTGTCAAGTTATATTCTAGAGGTCCCAGCTCTTACTAATGCAGTAGTTAAAAAAAATGATCTGCTAGTAATATTAGACCCAGAACCATACCAAAATAAAGTTAATTCCTTAAACGCTTCTTTAGAAGGAGCAAAAGCTAAAATTGATGCTTCAAAAACAAAAATTGAAGCTGCTAAAACTAAAATTACTACAATACAATCTTCATTTGATAATATTCATGCAAATATAAAGTTAGTAGAAAGTGAAATTAATAGTTTTAACTTTATTGCTCAGTCNTATTCTAGTGAACTTGAACTAGCAAATAAAAACCTGACAAGAATGAAAAAATTATTTGATAAAAACTCTATTTCTAGAGCAAAATTAGATGAAGCTATTGCAAAAGTTAATACTACATCACATAAATTAGATTCAGCAAATTCAAAAACTAATTCTATTAAAAACAAACTAGAAGTTTTAGCGACAGAAAAAGAAAAAATAAATTCATTAGAAAATGAACTAATAGTAGAAGTAAGAAAAGCTCAAGCAGAATTAAAAATATCAGAAGCTAATTTTGAAAAATCTGAAGCTGAACTGAATATGGCAAAAGTTGATCTAAAATCAACAAAAATTTATGCCCCTATAGACGGAGTTATAGCAAACAGAATTGCAGAACCAGGTCTATATGTAGAAGATGGATGGCCTTTAATGGCAGTAGTACCTGTCCATGATATATGGGTAATGGCTAATTATAAAGAAACTCAAGTTGAAAATATCAAAGTTGGTCAAAAAGTAAAACTACATTTTGATGCGTTTAAAAATAGCCCTATAGTTGGTCAAGTGCATTCTATTTCTCCAGCATCTTCAGCATCTTTTAGTCTTTTACCTCCTCAGAATGCTTCAGGTAATTTTGTAAAAGTAGTTCAGAGAGTACCTGTAAAAATTACATTCGATATACCAGAAAATATGTTAGGTAGAATAGTTCCAGGTTTATCAGTTTATGTTTCTATTGAAACTAAGAAATAATTATAATCAAAAAAACAATTAGTTATTCAAAAATATTTAGTTAATATTTATATTCTTATATTTTATAATTTAATAAGGAATAAATAAAATAATTTCCCTTTCTAAAAATGACAAAAATAAAATTGCCTTTTGGCTTATGACGATTGGCATGTTCTTTAGCTTAATTAGCGTGCAAAATATAGGGGCAGCTTATAGACATATTCAAGGTGGTTTAGGAGCAGCTCCTGACCAAGTAAGTTGGGTAATAACTTCTTTTTTAATTGCTGAGGTTATAATGCTTCCATTATCTGGATGGCTTAGTAGGGCTATGTCTCTCAGAACCTTCTTTTTTATGTGTTCTATGGGATTTAGTGTAGCTTCTATATTTTGTGGATTAGCATGGTCTATAGAATCCATGATTTTTTTTAGAGTTTTTCAAGGTTTTTTTGGTGGAGGTATGATGCCAGCTATGTTTTCAGTCATGTTTACTTTGTACCCACAAAAAGAACAACAAATAGTAGCTATTTTCACAGGTGTTATAGCTACTTGTGCAGCTGCATTAGGGCCACACATGGGTGGATGGATAAGTGATGAAATTGGATGGAGATTTGTATTTTTTATTACTATGCCTTTTTCGTTTATAATTGGAATAGCTGTCTATAAATTAGCTGATTTCGATAAAAAAGAATATTTATGGGATAAAATTGACTTTATAGGTATCATTTTAGCTGCTCTATTTTTAGGAACTGGCCTAGCTATTTTAGAAGAGGGAAGAAGAGAATATTGGTTTGAATCTAATGTAATATGTATTTTATTTTTAATTTTTATAATAAGTTTTATTCTTTTTATCATAAGGGAAATAACAACGAAAAACCCAATAGTAGATATAAGAGTATTTTTAAATAGAAATTTTTTAATATGTACTATTTTAGTTTTTATATGGGGTTTTATTATATTTGCAAGCCAATATATATTACCTGTATATATCGCTCGCGTAAGAGAGCTTGATGGAACAACTGTCGCGTCTATGGTTTATATAATGGGTTTTTCTCAAGTAGCTTCTGGTTTCCTTGCACTAGTATTATTTAAATTTTTTAATAGAAGGACTGTCGCTTTTATAGGGTTTATAATGCTGGCTATAGGTACCTGGATGCAAGGATTTATGATATCAGAAATAGGTACTTATGAAATAATTTTGCCACAAATAATTAGAGGTCTATCAGCACAGTTAATATTCTTACCACTAGTATTATTATCATTAGGAGACCTAGAGGAAAATAAAATTAAAAATGCAAGTGGATTATATTCTTTAATGGGCAGATTAGGTTCAGCGATAGGCATAGCACTATCAAATACTCTTTTTGAATATAAAATATCAACAAGTTATGATTCTTTTACAAACTTATCCTCACAAGCAATTAGTAAGTCAGAGGTTATAATAGGTAAAATCAAACATATTATTCCTCAATATCTAGACAATTCTCCAGAAAATATGAAAATGCTGATGCAAATTTTATATAAACTAGCAACTAATGAGGCCAGTGCAATAGCTTTTAATCAAATTATGCTATTAATGGGAATTTTAGCATTTATAGCCGCTCCCTTAATTTATTTGGTAAGAGGCTTAAAAAAGAAATAAAAAAAAAGCCGGCTAAAAGCCGGCTTTCTAATAAAAATTTAATTTAATTAAATTTCTGCACAAGCGTAACAATTGATTTCAAGACCTACTGCTACTTCTAAAACTACTGGTGATTTCCACATTTTAAATATCCCTTTTTAAATTAATATAATAAAAATATACATTAAAAAATTCTATTTTAAACCTATAAGAGTAATTGGTATATCCTATAATACAAATTAAATACTTAATGATTCTAATATCGGGGGTACATCACGTGCTTTAGGCAACTGCATTTTCTTCCCAGTATCAATTAAAGCATCTATGAAAGATTTGTAAGGCTCTATCCTTACATATTGTGAAGGAATAAGAGAGATTATTTTCCTTTGTGGTAAATTAGTTTTATATAAATTAACATCAAAATCTATCTTTTTTCCTCCTAATCTTGCTGCTAAAGCTGGCACAATTGCTACTCCCCTTCCAGATTGAACCATTGAAAGAGCAACTTCATAGGTTCTTGTTTTAGCAAAAACTCTAGAATCGGGCAAAACGCTGGTAAACCATTCTTCTATTCTTTTTTTATGCTGATTTCCAAATTCAAACTGAATAATATTATTCAAAACTTTACTTTCTTTTGACTTTTTTAAATCTTCTAGGTTTTTAATATTTTCCAAAGATATATTTTTTGGTACTGCTAATACATATGGGTCTTCAAATAAATCAGATTTACTAAAGGATAGTATACTTTTAGCAATAGAATCTTCAGCTAGTACTGCAACAGACAATTGTCTTCCATATAAAAGATCGATNGCCTCAGCAGGAGAAATCTCGAGTATATCTAGCTCTATATCAGGAAATTTCTTAGCTAATTCTTCCGATGCGGATGGNAATAAGTTTCTTGCGACTGAGGATAATAAACCAATAGATATAAGACCTTTTTGACCACTTCCAAACTGACGCAATCCAACCATTGTTTCCTCAATACCTGATAATACTACTTCTGACCTTCTCTGCAAATATTGGCCCGCTTCAGTCAAACTCATTTTAGATCTACCTCTTTTAAACAAAAGAGATCCTACTTCATCCTCTAATTTGGAAATTTGTTGGGATAAGGAGGGTTGAGCTAAACCAAGTATCTTACTAGCTTTTGTAAAAGATGAAGCTTGTGCAACAGTCCAAAAAATTTTTAGCTGGTGTAGTGTTATACCTATGTTTTCATTTTTCATTCTAAAACCTTAAATTAAAAAAAAAGATGACTTAATACAAGAATCGTAATAACTATAGCGGAAAATAAAAAATATACTATTAAATATACGAAAAGGATCACGGTTTGAAAAAAAATAATTTAGGAAAAACAGACATTATGGTTTCAGAAATATGTCTTGGTACTATGACTTGGGGCCAACAAAATTCTGAGAAAGAAGCCCATGATCAATTAAGTTTTGCTATCGAAAGAGGTATAAATTTTATAGACACGGCTGAAATGTATTCTGTTCCTCCTAAAGAAGAAACTTATGGACTGACTGAAAAATACATTGGAACATGGTTAAAAAATCAAGATAGGTCTAAAATTATATTAGCTACAAAGATAGCAGGAAGAACTTCGAATGTGCCTTCTGGTCCTCCAGGACTTGACTGGATAAGAAAAGGTCCTCGACTTAATGAAGAACATATTTTTGAAGCTATTGAAAACAGTCTGAAAAGATTAAATACTGAGTATATAGATTTATATCAAATCCATTGGCCTGAAAGACCAGTTAATAGTTTTGGTCAGCTAGGATATATTCATAATCCAAGAGAAGATGACATAAAAATTGAAGTGACATTAGAGGCTCTTTCAAAAGCAGTTCAGAAAGGTTTAATTAAATANATAGGGCTTTCAAATGAAACTCCATGGGGAGTAATGAAATTTATAGAAGCGGCTAAAGAGTTTAGCCTACCAAGAGTAGTTTCTATTCAAAATCCATATAGTCTTTTAAATAGATCATTTGAGGCAGGCCTATCAGAAATAGCAATAAATGAAGAAGTAGGTCTACTTCCATATTCTCCTCTTGCTGGAGGAGTATTAAGCGGAAAATATTTAAATGGTAAAAAACCAGAAAATGCTAGAATGACTCTTTTTGAAAGAATGCGAACTAGATATACAAATCAACATGCAGAAAATGCGGTATTAGAATACCAAAAAATAGCTTTAAAATATGATTTAAATTTAACNCAGATGGCTATAAATTTTGTTACTAAACAAAATTTTGTTACCTCTAATATAATTGGAGCTACTTCTATTGATCAACTTGAAGAAAATATAGATTCTATAAATTGTGAACTTAACGAAGAAGTCATCAAAGAAATAGAGAAAGTTCATAAAATTTATACTTATCCCTGTCCTTAATAAAAGAATTTATTTTTGTTTATGTATTTCAGATAAATGAGAATCTAATTTTTTCTCATCTATAACTTCATCTCTTATGCCTTTAAACTCTGCCAACTTTCCTCTTCTGTTTACTCCCCATTTATATTGTTCTGGCCACATAGCAAATTCGGGATCTGCATTTAAAGCCTGGGCTGCATGTAATGCCCAGAAAGGATTATACATTAGCTCTCTTCCTACAGCTATAAGGTCTGCCTTATCACTTTGTAATATCTCTTCGGCCTGATTAGGATCAACTATTACTCCTACAGCCATTGTTTTAATTCCAGCTTCATTCTTAACTTTGTCGGCATAAGGAACTTGAAAACCCGGCCCTCTATCCATATTAGTTTTCATAGGTTTACCAGAATTATTAACTCTAAATAAAGGAGCTCCTGAAATACCTCCTGCTGAGCAATCAACAACATCGACGCCATGCTCTTCTAATTTTCTCGCTAAAATAACTGAGTCATCTATTTCCCATCCATTTTCTAATCCATCAACGGCTGATATTCTGCAAAATAAGGGAATATCTTCTGGTATAGCTTCTCTTACAGCGTCAACAACTTGAAGCAATAACTTCATCCTTCCATATATATCTCCTCCATATTCATCATTTCTTTTATTAGCTAAAGGTGACAAAAAGCTATGTAATAAATATCCGTGTGCAGAATGAATTTCAATCACTTTAAAACCTGCTTTTATAGCTCTAACTGCAGCATTTGCAAAAGCATTTACTATATCATTAATGTCATTATTATCCATTGCTCTAGGAACTACCCAACCTTCAGCAACTGGAACATCTGACGGTGCTATAATTTCCCATGGAGGATTACCAGCTTTAGTATCTTCATCATCTAAAGGTAGGCCTCCGTTCCATGGAGTTTTGGTTCCCGCTTTTCTTCCAGCATGAGCCAACTGGAAACCTGGAACACACCCCATTCTTTCTATGAAAGAAGTAATAGGTTTTAATGCATCCGCTTGTTCATCTGTCCAAATACCTAGACATCCTGGTGTAATTCTTCCTCTAGCTTCTACTGCCGTAGCTTCTGCGAAGATTAATCCTGTTTTACCTCTAGCAAAAGTACTTAAATGCGCAAACTGCCAGTCTGAAGCCATACCATTATTTGCTGAATACATACATAATGGAGATAAAACTATCCTATTGGGAATAGTTACTCCTCTTATTTTTATAGGACTAAAAAGTTTTGAGTCAGTAACCATATCTTCCTCCAGGATTTAAAAAATATATTATATACATTAATTAAAAATATTTAAACTAAAAATATCTTAAATTAGTGAGCTTCATCCCAATTATCACCTATCCCTATTTCAACCTCTAGNGGAACTTTCATCTTAAAGCCTGGCTGAGGAGCATTAATCATTTCTGATTTTACTATTGCTATTAGTCGGTCGACATCTGCTGAAGCGCATTCAAATACTAGTTCATCATGCACCTGAAGAATTAATTTAGCATCAATATTATTTTTTATTAAAATTTCAGGAAAGTATTTCATTGATCTCTTAATAATATCAGCAGCAGCTCCTTGCAAGGGAGCATTTATAGCTTGCCTTTCTGCCCCAGCTCTTATCATAGGGTTTTTATCGTTAATACTAGGGATATAGCATCTTCTTCCATAAATTGTTTCAACAAATCCATTTCTTCTAGCAAAATCTTGGGTGTTCTCCATATATTTTTTTATTCCTGGATACTGATTAAAATATAGTTCTATATACTCCTTCGCTTCCGTTCTACTAATATTAAGTTGCTTGGCTAATCCAAAAGCACTTTGTCCATATATTATACCAAAGTTTATTGTCTTTGCGTTTCGACGCATCGCACTAGTAACGTTTTCTTTATCTACTATAAATACTTGAGATGCCGTAAGGGTATGAACATCTACATTATTTTTAAATGCTTTAATAAGAGGTTCTATATTTGCTACCTCTGCTAGTAATCTAAGTTCAATTTGTGAGTAATCACAGGCAACTATTTTTTTATTTTCTTCGGCAATAAAAGCCCTTCTTATAGCTCTTCCATCNTCCGTTTTTATAGGAATATTTTGTAAATTAGGATTACTTGAAGAAAACCTTCCTGTCATTGCTCCCGTCATTTGAAAATGTGTATGAACTCTTTTAGTAACAGGGTTTATTTGATCAACTAAAGCATCAGAGTATGTACTCTTTAGTTTCTGTAAAGCTCTCCATTCTAAAATTAGCTGGCAGATTTCATTTCCATCTTGACTTAATTTTTCTAAGACCGCCGCGGATGTTGAGTACAGACCAGATTTTCCTTTCTTACCACCTTTCAAACCTAATTTATTATATAAAATTTCTGCTAACTGTTTAGGTGAAGAAATATTAAATTCTTCATCCGCTAAATTAAAAATTTTTTCTTTTATAGGATTCATTTTATTTATAAAAGTATTACTNAGGTTTTTTAAGTAATTAGAATTAATTCCTACCCCATTTCTTTCCATGTAAGCTATTACATTAGGAAGTGGCCTTTCAATAGTTTCATAAAGTGAAACCATATTCTCTTTCACTAATCTATCTTTTAAAAATATATATAAACGAAGAGTAATATCTGCATCTTGTGCAGCGTATTCTANTGCTTTTTCGAGTGNTACATAATCAAAAGTAACTTGGTCTTTACCTTTTCCAGTTATTTCAGAATAACTAATAGGCGTTATATTTAAATGTTTTTTGGAGAGCGAATCCATCCCATGTCCAGATTGTTTACCTGCATCTAAAGCAAANGACATGAGCATTGTGTCATGATAAGGATATATATTTATATCTCCCGCATTATATAATACAGTCATATCATACTTTATATTTTGTCCTATTTTAATAATACTGGGGTCTTCCAATATAGGTTTTAATAGAGATAAAACTAAATTAGTATCTAGCTGATTTATCTTATCAGCAATTAGTCCACCTTCTTTAGATTTATGGTTTAAAGGAATGTAAATTGCATTTCCAGGTTCTATTGATAAAGAGATTCCAACTAATTGAGCCGATACAGCATCTATAGAAGTTGTTTCAGTATCAATAGAAACTATACCATTAATCTCTATATTTTTTAACCACGTAACTAATACCTGTTCATCTGTGACAAGCTTATAGTTATTTTTTTTTATAGGCTTAATATCTTCTTTATCATTATCTTCCGGTAAGGCTACGTAAGCACTTTTACTATCAATAAAACCGTCCTCATTTGGTAACCTNCCTATTAGACTATTAAAACCTTGTTTTATTAAAAAAGTTTTAAGTTTATTAATATCTATATCTCTTCTTTTAAAATTATTAAAACTTTCAATTTCTTTAATATCTTTAGACAATGTCACTAATTTCATACTAATTCTTGCCAAATCGGCATAATTAATTAAATTTTCTCTTCTTTTAGGTTGCTTAATTTCCTCTGCTTTTCCAAGTAAAGTATCTAAATCNCCATATTCATTAATTAACTCTGCNGCTGTTTTAATTCCTATCCCAGGCACACCAGGAATATTATCGGTGCTATCTCCTGCCAATGCTTGAACATCTATTACTTTTTCAGGATAAACTCCAAACTTTTTAAAAACTTCTTCTCTACCAATATTGACCATCTTCATAGGGTCAACCATTTTTACATTATCATTGACTAACTGCATAAGATCCTTATCAGAAGAAATAATATCTACTGTCCAACCCTCATTTGAAGCCTGATTAGAATATGTAGCAATTATATCATCAGCCTCATACCCTTTAAGCTCTATATATGGAATATTAAAGGCTTCTGTAGCCTCTCTAATCAATGAAAACTGAGGAATTAAATCTTCAGGTGCCTCAGATCTATTAGCTTTATATTCAGAATAAATTTCATTTCTAAAAGATTTTGATGCTGTGTCGAAGATTACAGCCAAGGAAGAAGTTTTAGTTTCAGCTATAAGACGCCATATCATATTACAATAGCCCATCACAGCATTTATAGGAGTTCCGTCATTTCTTGTTAATGGTGGAAGCGCATAATAAGCTCTAAAAATAAAACCTGATCCATCAACTAACGTTAATGACTTTTTATTAACTGTATTTTTATCTTCAGCTACCATAAATTTTTCCTATAATGATAAATTATCATTTTATGGACTAATATTCTATAACTCATTATTAATTTTAACTTGCTAAATTAATTAAATTGTTGCTATTTGCATTAAATGTTATTCAAAAATATACCAACTAGGTTTTCTTTAGTTTATTTCTCTATTTTTATGGTTATAGGAATAAATGCTCCTTTTTTTCCTCTGTGGCTTTCTTCAAAAGGCTTTAATGAAAGATATATTGCAATTATTTTAGCTACTTCAGTATTAACTAAATTATTTGCTAATCCTTTTTTTGCNGGTCTAGGAGATAAATATGGCAATAGAAAAATACCCATGCTTTATTTATCATTTATTGCATCTATAATATTATTTTCATTAAATATTTTTAATTCACTATACTTACTTGCTTTTATGGCAATAATTAGTTGGGCTTTATTTGCTCCTTTAATGCCATTGACAGAAAGTTTAACAACAACTGCTATTAAAAAATATAATTTTGATTATGGCAATACTAGATTATGGGGATCAGTATCATTTATAATTTTTGCTTTTTTTGGAGGTATAATAATTGAAAATTATGGATTAAANTATGTGCCCTTGTTAATGACTATTGGTGCAATATGCTTATTTATTTCTATCGTTTTAATGCCTTCAATAAAATCATTACCTGCTAGAAAAAAAATAAGTACATATGCTTTATTAAAAAACAGAAATTTTTTTCCGTTTTTACTAGCATGTGGAGCTATTCAAAGTAGTCACGGTTTATATTATGGTTTTTCAACTATTTATTGGAAAAGTATAGGTATATCAGAAACTATAATTGGGGCATTATGGGCAGAAGGAGTTGTTTTTGAAATCATTCTTTTAGCTTATTTTTATAAATTTAGACATTATACATCACCAAAATTTTATCTTGTAATAGCAGGAAGCTTGGCGATTGTAAGATGGAGTTTAATGGTATATGCAGATAATATTTTATTTATTGCTATAATTCAAACTCTTCATGCNTTTACATTTGGACTAACTCATCTAGCTGCAATATATTTTATATCTCAAGTTATGCCAGCAAGATCACAAGCTAAATGCCAAGCATTATATTCTGCAATATCAATGGGAGCATTTCTAGCCGTATCGATTGCATTTTCAGGAGACATATATAAACTTTTTTATAATCAATCCTTTTTCTTCTCTTCTTTTCTAGCTTTTATAGGAATAGTAATATCTTTAAGGTTCATTAAAACTAAGAAGGTTTTTTGAATAATTTGCCACAATACGGACAATTAATTGTTAATTCATTTTCTCCAATAGTAAGATATATTTTAGGATGACCATTACCACCTTCTCCACCAGAACAGACAAATTTTGCTATTTTTCCAATTTTATTTTCTTTAGTATTTGTTTTCATAATAAAAAAACCTTCTTATAATATATTGAATTAAATGAATGAAAATGTTACCGACACTTATGTCCAATAAATATATTATATAAAAGAATAAAATAAATGGCTATTGATAATAAAAATTATGCTATTGAAATAAATGGTTTAAGAAAAATTTATAACCATAAAAAGCCTAATGCTTTTGAAGCATTAAAAGGTATAAACTTAAATATTCCCAAACAGTCAATATTTGGTTTATTAGGTGCTAATGGCGCAGGGAAATCTACATTAATTAATATCATTGCTGGTTTAGTAAAAAAAACAGAGGGCANAGTTAAAGTATGGGGTAACGATATTGAGACTGATGAAAGAAATGCTAAATTATCAATAGGNGTCGTTCCTCAAGAATTGATATTAGACCCATTTTTTACACCAAGAGAAACTCTAAAATATCAGAGTGGATATTATGGTGTNCCNAAAAAAGAAAATTGTATAGAAGAAATATTAGAAACTGTCGGCCTTTTAGATAAAGCTGACGCATATCCAAGAAGTCTTTCTGGAGGNATGCGAAGAAGGCTAATGATAGGTAAGGCGATGGTTCATAGACCTCCTATTCTAATTTTAGATGAGCCAACTGCTGGAGTAGATGTAGCGCTTAGACAGTCTCTATGGAAAGAAGTTAAAAAACTTAATGAAGCTGGAGTTACTATTATATTAACAACTCATTATCTAGAAGAAGCTGAAGCTATGTGTGATAGTTTAGCTATAGTTAATAAGGGAGAAATAGTGGCTGAAGGCCAAACTAATGAAATGCTTAGTAAATTAGATAAAAAAGAGTTAATAATATTATTAGAAGATGAAGAGGCTGATAATATTAGATTAGAAGGCGTAGATATAGAAATATTAAATAAGAGTCTTATCAGAATAGCTTTTAAGCCTAGTATAATTAATGAAGGCGAAATTATTGAAAAAATTTATACTAGTGGCTCAAAAATAAAATCTATAAATTCAAAAGAACCAGATTTAGAAGAATTATATTTGGACCTTACAAATAATGATGTTAGCTAATTTAATATTCATAATAACAAGCGTTCTTTTAAATGCTTTAGCGCAAATTTTATTAAAAGCAGGAATGAAAAATTTCAGTAATATAGACCTAAAAAATAATGTAATTCAGACTTTTATTTCTATAGCTATAAATCCATACATTATATGCGGTTTTATTTCCTATGGTATATCTATTTTGTTATGGTTATGGGTTTTATCTAAAGTAGACGTAAGTTATGCGTATCCTTTCCAAGCCTTAGGCTACATAGTGGTTACAATATTAGCATGGCTTATTTTTCAAGAAAATATTAATTTAACTAGAATAATAGCTCTTATATTTATTACCTTGGGGCTAATTATTTTAGCACTTTCTGCAAGAGCAAACTAATTATGTCTAGATGGGTTTTAATAGGAGGGGCAGGATTAACTGGTTTAAAGATATCTGAAGATTTAATCAATAGTAAAGTGCCCAAATCTAAAATAATTATAGCTGATTTAAAAAAACCTCTAAAAAATGTAAATTTAAAAGTAACAAAAGTATTCTGTGATATATCAAAAAATATATTACCTAAATTTGAAAAAAATGACATAATAATACATTTAGCCGCAAGACAATATCACCTTAAAGTTCCTAATAAAAATCAATTATCTTGGTTTAGAGAAGTAAATGTAACTGGAACTCAAAATGTCATTAATCATTGTTTAAAGTATAAAGTAAAAGGGCTAATATTTTTTTCAACTGATATGGTATACGGTATTCCAGCCTTTATACCTTTAACTACTAATCATCCTAAAAATCCAATAGGGCCTTATGGAAAAAGTAAATTAGAAGCAGAAGAACTGTGTTTTTTAGCTAGAGAAAAAGGATTAGCAATTACAATACTTAGACCTAGACTGATTATGGGTAAAGGAAGACTTGGAGTAATGAAAAAATTATTTACTTCAATATTTAATAATTTACCAGTACCCTTAATAGGTAGTGGAAAAAACTCATATCAAATGATATCAGTTTATGATTGCAGTAAAGCAACTCTACTTTCAGTAGAAAAAAACTTTCCTAATTTTGAACTAAATTTAGGTTCAGAAATTGGCCCTAACGTAAAAGATTTATTAAGTTTATTAATTAAAAGAGTATATTCTAAATCTATAATTATACCTCTACCAGCATTCCCATTAAAAATAGTTTTAAACTTAATGGAAAAAATAGGTTTTCCTATACTTTATAAAGAACAATATAAGATTGCTGATAAAAATTATATCGTTGATATTTCAGATACTTATTCTAAGATTAGTTGGAAACCTAAGTATTCAGATAAAGATATGATTATTGAGGCATATAATTATTGGAAAAATATTAAATAATGCAAAAATATTTTTTAAACATAATAATATTATTGTTAATTATTTTATGTTTTGGTTTACCACTATCAAATTGGGGCGCATTTATTGCCATTTTGGTTATATTATATGCAATAATATTAAATAAAATCATAATTAAAACTAACTTTTTGATATTATCTATAGGAATAGTATTTAGTTTAACTATAGTTAAAATCAATATGGATAATGAATACATCCATATGGGAGAACAAATTTATTCTCCTGATGATTCATATTTAGAAGAAGTATTACCAGATAAAGTTGCACTTTTGGCAAAAAATGAGTGGAATAACTTAGATCAACCTTTTAATTCATATCCGAATAACACTGAAAATACTAGCAACCCTTGGGCTTTTTCTGCCGATGCTTTTTTTGATACTCCTAAAATGACAAGATCTATTAAAAATATAAATTTTAAAAATAGATATGATATGAGAATTGGAGTTCTTAATAATGCTAAATATAATTATTTTGGAAATAACTATGGCTCATCTGGTGCATATTATCCCTTAATATTTTCTTTTTTATTGCCTGAAAGTTTTAGTTCTGAAAAACTTTGTTGGAGTGGAAAATTAATAATTGAAGAAAATAACGAATGGATAGAATATTATTCTGAAGAAATAAAATGTATTGTATTAAATAAAAATTATTGGGGCTCTAAAGAATATTTAAAAATTTACGCATTAGACTTTAATAAAACTATTCCACTTAGCATAAAAATAGACAATAATCGGCAACTATTACTTTATTTACTATCAATTTTTTCCTCAATTATCATAATATTATTACTTACTAATTTAAATAGATATGACGTTTCACTAATTTCCTTATCTGTTTTATGTATTCTAATCTATATGGCGGACCAATATTTTAGAGGAGAGCACCCATCAAGTTTTTCAGGAATGCCTTATATGGGAAGAGGAAATGATGGTTTAACGCATTATTCTTTTGCGCGTGAAATGGTAGAGGCTTTATATAATAATAATATTAAAGAGTGGCTAAGAGGAAGCGAAGATATTTTTTATATGATGCCAGGTATGCGTTACTTATTAGGTATTTCTATGCCCTTTTTTGGAGAAAGTATATTTGGATTATTACTTTTAATATCACTAACACCTATTGTAATTAGATCTCTTCTCCAAAGAATATTTAATAAGAAATGGGAACTAATTATGTTAAGTTGTTTTTTTATAATTCCCATATTTGAATCTTTTGGTTTTTTTCAAATTTATTTTGCTAAATATACTATTGAAGGGTTTGGAGCAGGAATAGCAATATTAACTTTTATTGCAGCTTTTAGTATTTTATGGAAGGATGATGATAATGCTTATAGTAAAACAGAACTCTTAAAAGCAGGTTTTTTATTAGCATTAGCAATTTCTTTACGTCCAAATTTTTTACCAACTATCTTTATTTTATTATCTGGTATATCGATCCATTTTATCTACACAAAAAATTTCATTAAAATTTTACCTTTAGGTATAGGTTTTAGTCCTATCCTTTTACTTACATTCCACAATTTCTTTTTTGGTAATAAATTTGTTCCTATTACGAATTCTGCAACTATAGGAAATAATATGAGAAATAGTCCTGAACAATGGAGGGAATGCTTTAATGCCTTACCTGATTCTTGCAATAAAATTTTTGATCATATAGGAGTTTGGGTTTCTTTCAGCGAGCCTTGGTATATATTAATTATTGGTTGCTTATTGTTTATTATATTTAGTAAAAAATTAACTTTAAAAAATAAAATATTTGCTTTTTCATTGGTATGCGGACACTTAGTATTTTTATTTTATGAAGGTGTAGCGAGATATAGTCATGGGATATGGTTAGCATCATTTATATTGTGTTTACCAATAATAAAACAAAAAATAATTCATACTTATAAGATGATTAGATAATTTTAATATAGAAAGAATATAACTCATGAATAAATATAGTCATTACAAGAATGAACTTAAAGAAATAATAAATACTAATGTAAATCAATCTGATTGGAAGTTAATAAGAAAATTAAACTTACCAAAACAATATAATGAACCATCAACAGGAGAAATAAAAAAAGGAGTAGTTTTAGATGTAGAAGCTACAGGTCTATCAATTGGCCATGATGATGTAATTCAATTAGCTCTTTTACCATTCGAATATGAAGTGCCCTCCGGTAAAATTTTAAGTATAAAAAAAGAAGAAGCCTTTGACGGTTTAAGAGAACCAAGAATACCTATATCTACAGAAGCTTCATTAATTACAGGCATCACTAATGAAATGGTAATAAACAAGAAAATTGAATCCAAAGATGTTGAAAATATAATTAATAATACAGATTTAATAATAGCTCATAATGCTTCATATGATAGACCAATGGTTGAACAACACTGGAATTGTTTTAAAAATGTATCTTGGGCATGTACATTTAAATCTATAGATTGGCTTCAAGAGGGATTTAGTTCAGCTAAACTTGAATTATTAGGAGTTAATTTTGGATGGTTTTATGAAGGTCACGACGCGTTTAATGATTGTGAAGCATGTTTAGCTTTATTATCCGAGACACTGCCAAATAGAGATAGTACAGTTTTTTCTGCAGTTAGAGAATATGCTTCAAACCCTACCTTCCTAATTAAAGCAATAGATGCACCCTATAATAAACGTAATATATTAAGAAGAAAAGGTTATAAATGGCGACCAGCCGACCAATTAAATGGTAAAGTTTGGTGGACAGAAACAAAAAATTATGAAGAAGAAGTAAAATGGTTGCACGAAGAAATATATAATAGAAAAATTAATATTCCAATAAAACAAATTTCTGCATTAAATAGATATTCAGATAGAATATGGGAATAACTTTATAATTACTTTGGGTTATCTTTTAAATATTCTATGTAATCCAAGACTTCTTTTAATAAATTATCATCAATATCTTTGTAGCTAATATTAAATTTATTTTTTATGCATATTGCAACATGAGCATAGGAATTTCTTCCTTTTGGGTGATTAGGATGAGAAGGTAATTGTCCATCTAAATAATCGCCTGCTTTCTGAATGCATGCCCATATATATTTTCTATTATCTTCATTCATATAAGTACTATAAACAAAATTTAATAACATAAAAAAGTAATTTAGATATATTATAGTTTATAATAATAAATATGCACCTGTAGCTCAGCTGGATTAGAGCGTTGCCCTCCGAAGGCAAAGGTCGTAGGTTCAAGTCCTACCAGGTGCACCAGATGGTATAGGAGATATCAATGACTAACTTTCAAAAAGTAGCAACATTTATGAAAACTTTTGGGCAAGAAGTAAAAACTAAAACAGAATTTCCAAAAGAGAAAATAGTAAAACTTCGCTATGATTTAATTAATGAAGAATTAGAAGAGTTGCAAGATGCAATAAAAGATAGAAACATGTTAGAAATTGCTGATGCATTAACAGATATTCTATATGTTACTTATGGTGCTGGCCATGCATTTGGTATAGACCTAGATAAATGCTTTAATGAAGTACAAGAATCTAATATGAGTAAATTAGGTGAAAATAATACACCTATTTACAATGAAAATGGTAAAGTAATGAAAGGGCCTAACTATTTTAAGCCTAATTTAAATCAATTTTTAAAATAATTAATATATCATTCTAAGAGGCTAAATAATATGATAAGTGAATTTAAAAATAAAACATTTAAGCTAAAAAACATAAATATCTATGCAGCTGAATATGGTGAAGGGCCTCTTGTTATTATGGTCCACGGCTGGCCAGAATCATGGTATTCTTGGAGACACCAAATTAAACCTGTGGCTAATCTTGGTTATAAAGTTTTAGCTATCGATGTTAGGGGTTATGGGCAAAGTTCAAAACCACATGAAGTAGAAAAATATGACATGCTATCTCTTGTAGGAGATATTATTGGAATTATTAATGAAGAGAATGCACAAAATGCTATTTTAATAGGTCATGATTGGGGAGCTCCTATCTGTTGGACAACTGCAGCTTTACATCCAGAAAAAATTAGAGCTGTGATTGGATTAAGTGTTCCTCATGCTAGAAGAGGAGATATTTCAAATTCTGAATTATGGAGGCAAATTTATAAGGATAATTTCTTTTATCAAACATATTTTGAAAAAGAAGGTGTTGCTGAAGAGGAACTTGAAAGAGATATTGGAATATCCCTAAGAAAAATATACTATTGGATTTCTGCAGAAGGTCATGACGCTAAAGTAAGAACTAACTTTGATAAAGATAGTGAATTATTAGATGGGCTAGTAGACCCAAAGCCTTTTCCTGACTGGCTAAGTAATGAAGATTTAGGTTTTTATATAAATGAATTTAAGAATAGTGGCTTTAGAGGTCCAATAAATAGATATCGAAACCAAGATAGAGATTGGGAAAACATACCTGAGCTATCTGATCTCAAAATAGAAGTTCCTAGTTTTTTTATAGGTGGAGGAAAAGATAGTATTAGAAAGTTTATGAAAGGATATGACTTTTATGAAAACCCAGGGAAACATTGCAATGATTTTTATGGAAAATTAATTATTGATAAAGCGGGTCATTGGGTTCAGCAAGAAGCTCCATCAGAAACAACAAGAGGAATAACTGACTTTTTAAAAAAATTAGAGGAAAAAAATAAATGATAATTACTGATATTAAAACAACGCTACTTTCCGTACCATTTGAGGACCCTCCTAAAATAGGCTTTGTAGCAATGCAAAAAATTGATCTCTTAATATTAGAAATTGAAACCTCTTCTGGCTTAGTTGGAATGGGCTACCTTCATCCTATTATAGGAGGAATGCAAACTATAGAAATGTGCATACATGAAATGCTAAAACCATTGCTAATTGGAAAAAATGCCGAAAATATAGAAGCACTTTGGCAAGAAATGTGGAAAGCAACTTTCATACACGGGCGAATGGGAATTACAGTTATGGGTTTATCAGCAATAGACATTGCTCTTTGGGATTTACTAGGAAAATTTAAAAAACAACCGCTCTGGAAACTTTGGGGAGGATCTGATAAGCCCTTACCAGTTTATGGTTCTGGCTGCTATAGAGGCCTTGGTCACGATGGTATGATTGAAAAAGCAAAAAGATTTGTTTCTGAAGGATATACAGCTATTAAAATGCAAGTGGCTTGGGGATTTACACATGATGAAGACGTCACAAACGTTAGAGATATGAGAGAAGAATTAGGTGACAATATAAAAATTATGATCGATGTAAATCAAGGATGGACTCCTGAAGAGGCTATAAAGTTTGGTAAAGCTATAGATAAATATAATATAGAGTTTTTAGAAGAACCCGTTATTGCTGATGATTTTGAAGGATATAAAAAAATTGCACATGCTATAAATACTCCTATTGCTACTGGAGAAAACCATTTTACACACCATGATATGAAATTTTTCATTGAAAATAATATAGTATCTAATCTACAGCCAGACCTTATGAGAGGTGGTTATACAGAACTTAAAGTTATTGCTGAGATGGCAAATAGAAAAAATATAAATATTGCGCCTCATTTATTTATGGAATTAAATACTCATTTAAATGCTTCTATCCCTAATGCTGCATGGCTTGAACATATGGGATGGTACAATCATCTATGGGAAAACCCAATAATTCCTAAGAACGGAAATGCACAACCTCCTAATATTCCAGGGCATGGCTTAAAATTTAAATCAGAGTTATTTAAGGAATATCCTTATACAAAAATATAACCTTGAATCTAATTCTAAAGAGACATAGATTTAACTTATTATTAATTAACGAAAGGAGGTGGTCCAATGTCTAGTGATATGGATTATAATTTAAATAAATTTAATTTAATAAATAGATGTAGGAAAAACCTCATAAAGGTACCTGCATAAAAATTTTGAATTTATTTTATATAAATTATCACGAAGGGAAGCACTAAGTGCTTCCCTTTTTATAAAAATGAGCCAAAGATAAAAATATGAACTTAGAAAAAATATTCAAAAATTTGATATTACTAAACATAGGTATGTTTATTTTAATTATTATCTCGTCTAGTTATCAATCAACAATAATTACAGACATCACTAAAAATCTAGATTCAGGATTTTTTGATACCCAGTTTGGTATAGCATTAGTTATTACAATTTTATTAATGTATTTAGTTTCCGTTTATTGTCTTTATAATTTTAAAACTATAGGCAAATCACTATTTTTATTCACTATAATAGGATATATCATCTGCCTTTTCTTAGGAAAAATTCAAGTCATTGGTCAGATAACATATATACTTCAATATGTTGCCACATTAACTGATGGAGCAATTTTAACACTTATATATTTTTCTCCGTTAAAGGAAAAATTTAAAAATTAAACATTTATTCAGGTTTAATAAATTTTAAAGTCATTCTATCGCTCTCACCTATTGCTAGATATTTTTCTTTATCCTCATCTCCAAGCCGAAGGGAAGGAGGCAAAGTCCACACTCCTTTAGGATGAATAGTTCCATCTTTAGGATTAGCATTAATTTCACTTGTAGCTATTAAAACAAAACCAGCTTTTTCGGCATATTCTATTGCAAGTTTCTCTGTTACATATCCACTTTTATTCATATCCTCAATAGATGTACCAGGAAGAGCCCTATGCTCTACTATACCAAATATTCCACCTGGCTTTAAAACCGCGTAAGATTTATTAAAAACATCCATTAATAATTCTGCCTTTAACCAATTATGTAAATTTCTAAAAGTTAATACCATATCAACGGACTCCCTATCATACAGAGGTTTTTCATCTATAAATAGAGTAATCATCTTCATCTCGGATAATATTTTACTTTTAGCTCTATTAGCAATATTACGTTTTATTACTTTGGGTGTCCACGCGGCATAGTTAGGGTCAAAATCTGCTGCTAAAAATATTCCTTCAGTTGTTAGGAAAGGTTCTAAAATTTCACTATACCATCCTCGACTAGGCCATAATTCTATTACTGACATACTTGGCTTTATTCCAAAGAAAGTAAGTGTCTCTTTAGGATGTCTATATTGGTCTCGTTTAATATAGTCAGCAGTTCTGTCTGAATTAGAAATTGCTGTATCTAAAGGATTAGCAAATATTACATTAGTAAACATTAATATTATAAAACTAAGAGCGATAAATAAACTTTTCATTTTTTTTCCTTAACAATTAAGTATTTTTAGTTAACCTTTATAAAATATATTAATTTAAATTTAATCCCAATCAAATATTAGTAACAGGAATCATAATAAAATGAAAAATTTAGAATTTAAAGGAAAAGTTGCTTTAATAACTGGTGCCTCAAGAGGAATAGGAAGAGCTATAGCAATTGAACTTGCAAAGAATGGAGCTAATATAGCTATAAATTATAACTCAAATTTAAAATCTGCAAAAGAAACGCAAAAATTAGTTGATAAAACAGGCGTAAAATCAGAAATAATTAAAGCAGACGTATCAAGAGAAAAAAGTATAAAACTACTTATAAAACAAACAGAAAAAAAATTGGGTCCTATTGATTTATTGGTAACAAATGCGGGTATTGCTCTATTATCTAAAGATCCATTAAAATTAGACTATAAAATATGGAAAAAAACTATGGCTACAAATGTTGACGGAACATTATTACCTATTAAAGAAGTTCTTCCAGGCATGATAAAAAGAAAATATGGAAGGATAGTTTGTCTTTCCTCAATAGCCGGCTTAGGAATGAGGCCAAACATGATAACTTATGGAACATCAAAAGCAGCGGTTATAGCCTTAGTACGAAATTTATCTGCAGCAGTAGCTCCACATATTAGAATAAACTCTGTAGCTCCTGGTCTAATAGAGACCGACATGATTGAATCACTAGATAAAAAAACTAGGAAAAATATGATTGAAAATACGCCTTTAAAAAGAATAGGAAAACCTCAAGATATTGCAAATTCAGTATGTTATTTATTATCTGATAGATCAGATTATACAACAGGGCAAACTATAGTAACAGATGGGGGAAGAGTTCCATTACCTTAATATTTGATTTTAAAAAGTATATATTATTATTTTTTATTACCTTTTATGCTTTTAACTTAAATGCAGATGACGAAATTATATCTAATACGAATGTTATTGTAGTTGATGGGGATACTATAAAGTTTAACAATAAAAAAATTAGATTACATGGAATTGATACTCCTGAGATAAAACAAATATGTAAAAACAAAATAGGAGAAAATTATAAGTGTGGAGTAAAAGCAAAAATCGAACTTATAAATTTAATTTCTCAGCAAAAAATAAAATGTCTTATTCACGGAAAAGATAGATATAAGAGGCTAATAGGAACATGTTTTATTAATGAGACAAATATTAATAGATGGCTCGTAAAAAATGGCTGGGCCCTTGCATACAGGAAGTACTCTAAAGACTACATTGGTGATGAAGAGTGGGCAAAAAATAATCATAAGGGCCTATGGCAAGGAAATTTTTTAGAGCCTTGGAAATGGAGAAAAAAGTAGTTACCTATTAATTTTAGTTTCATGTTGATAAGCAATAATATTTTCTGTAATCGGAGAAAGTTCTTCATAAGAGAGGGAAAATTTTTGTTTAGGATATGGTCCTATATGCAGTAAATGTAAAAAAAACCATAAAGTTACTAATATAAATATTAGACCTAAACATATTTTATACAATATCTCTAATACCATTATTCTCCGATCACATATTAAATTCTTATGTCTATTATTCTTCCAGATCTTTATTAATTGATAATTTGCTATCCTCTATATTTGATAAATTTACAGAACCTTCAGTCTTATAATCTGCTCCGTAATATCCAAGCAAGAAAAGTCCTAATAATAATAAAACTGTCGCTAATAAACCTTTATTTTCTAATCTATCCATTTTATCTCCTTATAAGTTTGATTATCGAAGTTTTACATAGCCTTATTAATTATCTATATATTAAAAATGTATTTTTTATGAAGAGTCTAGATAAGGAAGAAAACCTATGAGATTTTATATTATAACTTATAAAAAAGCGTAATATTTAAGAAGCATACATTACAACTAATGCAAAAATTATCATAGATACAATAATAATAAATAATATCCTTTTAAAGCCCTTCACCAAAGTAGGAAAAAGAATTCTCAATATTATTAAAACAGCGGCAATAACTAATAATTTTATTAGTGTCATAAAAAGCATTAATTTTTATCCTGCATTTTATAGGGCCCTAGTTCTTTAATATAATCGTCTGCAAACTCCTCATATATTTTTTGTCCCATTTTAAAAAAATTAGCTTCCTCACTTTTTACATCTCTAAAATAGTTAGCTGGCCTACCTGCAAATATAGTATTAGCTTTTACCAATGTTCCTGCTTTGACAATTGCACGGGCACCAACAAAAGCATCTTTTTCAATTATAGCGTCATCCTCAATCGTACAACCCATGCCAATTAGACAATTGTCTCCTATAGAGCATGCTCCTAATCTAACATTATGTCCTACAGTTACCTTTTTACCTATGANTAAAGACTTTTTCCCTGCATCAATTATAGTGTTATCTTGAATGTTAGAACCTTCTCCTATAAAAATATTTCCCCCAGGTAATGATGAAANTATTGTAGCAAACCATAAACTAGCTCTATCTTTTACTGTAATATCTCCTCTTATAATTGCATCAGGAGCGATAAACGCTCGAGAACTAATTTTTTCTAGCCCTAATTCATANTTNATCCATGGCTCTAAACCAAGTTCTGCTAAAGGGTCATCTCCTTCCAATTTACTTCTAACAATACTATCAGGTAAAAACTCATTACTTAAAATTTCAGACTTATATTTNCTAATACTTTTATTATCAGTTGACCCTATNNCTTTAGCAGGTGCTCCTGATATTAATGAATTATTAGGAAACTTCTTTCCGGGAGGTATTAAAGAATTAGCAGCGATAACACAATTATCGCCTATTTCAGATCCATCCATAATAATTGCCTGGTCACCAAGAATTACAGACTTTCCGATTTTACAAGCGTGAACTAGAGAAAACCTTCCAATAATACAGTTATCTCCAATATAAGAACCCATCAAATCACTAGCGACATGAACAGTACTTCTCTCTAAAAAATTAACCTCTTCACCAACAAGAATTTCTGCTCCATCCCCTCTTAAAACCACTCTATCTTTAAGTATACTTTTTGATCCTAAAACTGTNTTACCTATTAANGTTGAAGTAGAAGAGCTCTTAACACCTTTTCCTATTTTAGGAAAAAACCCTTTATAAGAAATTAATTCACATTTCAATTTTTGTAGCTTTCTTTAAAATCTGTTTCCATTTCTTTTCTTAGAGTATAAGCATTAGATTCTGAGATAGGGCTAATATCTTTTTGTGAAATCACATGTCCTTCTGGAACATCATTTAGAAGTTTAACATTGTGAGCTAAGCCAATAGGTAAAGCATTAAAAGAAATAGACTTAGAGGCGGGTATTAATTTTCCCCAAACTGTAGTTCCTCCTTCACCATCCAAACTTTCNCCTGCTTTNAGGTTTCTTTTTGCTACAGAAACAGCATCACCTTTAAAAAATTTTGTTGCTCCNGTAGACTTATTATCTAATAAAGCAGTCGCAACGCTAAAACCTAATTCAGAACCNATTAGATGNATNGGCCTCCATAAGGCTGCATANTTTCCACTTTCATCAACAGGAACTCCATANTCTCTAAAGCATTGTTCCGTATAAATAGAATCTGATTTAAATACTACAAAAACACCCCATCGCAAATTATCAGGAATTTCTATTCCATTTCTTTCTAATGATGAAACCACTTCAACNATTCCAGAATTTTCTAATACCCCACCATGTTCTTTAGGTTTTAAAACATGAGATAATTTTGATATACCAACGGACGGAAAAAGNAGGCCGTCTTCTGGTACTCCTAAGCCAGTAGCATTAGCTAANGCTCCCATTTCTATTGCTGATTTAGTTCCATCTAAAAAAGAATTAAACATTTTAGAGTTTAAGCCTCCAGCAGCCGCTTCTTGAGCACTTAAGCCGTAATAATCCCATACAGATGAAGGAGTACTAGAATGATATACTGGTAAATATTTTGTTCCTTTTCCAGCGCATACTACTTCAAACCCAGAACTTTTAACTCTTTCTATTAGTTCACAAATTAAAGCCGGTTGATCTCCATAAGCCATTGAACACACAACACCAGCTTCATTAGCTCTTTTTATAATTGNAGGTCCACATAATACGTCAGCTTCTACAGTTACTAAGACTACATGCGAATTAGCTTCAAATGCTGCAAGGCAATGATCAACTCCAGCTTCTGGATTACCTGTAGCCTCAATTACCAAATCTAATTGTTCGCATTGCGCTAATTCTAAACCTGAATCAGTAAACCAAATTTCATTAGATGTTATTGCTTCATTAATGCCTAAAGTGTTTAAATCTTTTTCAAAACCTGCCGTTCTTATCGCTTCTTCAGCACGTTTAGGGTTTAAGTCTGCTATTGCTGCAATATGAAAGCCGCTAGTACTATTTGCTTGGGATAGAAACATAGTTGCAAATTTTCCAGCTCCTATTACTCCTACACGAAAAGATTTACCCTCTTCATTATATTTTAATAACCTATCAGCTAAATCTAAATTCATTTTATTTGAAACAAGAATCCTCTACGCATTGTATGGGAGTAAANTCCCTATGCGCTATATACTCTGGTCTACTATACTTTCTAATATAATTGCTTGTTCTATTTAAAGATATATAAACTATAGTTCTATTCCATGGAGACATATTAGACGGAGAGCCATGCACTAACGTTGAATCAAAAAGTATCATTGATCCTGCTTTACCCTCAGGAGCAATAATACCTCCCTTATCTACTAACTTAGAAATAGTATCATTATTAATAGTCCATAAAGGATAAGAGGTGGTAGTAANATCATGCTTTGCTTCAATATAACCCTCTCTATGTGATCTAGGAATAAAGTTTAATGGCCCATTAAATTGAGTAACATCATCTAAAAAAAGTCCTACATTAAGAGCTAAGCCTTCAGGCATTTCATCGTCATTTTTCCAAGTACCATAATCTTGATGCCACTGCCATAAATCTCCATCAAAAGCTTCCTTAGCATTAATTTTAAATTGATGAATATATACATCACCTTCTAAAAGCTGCTTTGCAGGCTCAANTATTCGCGGATGGCGGGATAAGTTTGAATAAATATCACTAAAAGTATGAGCAGCAAAAACAGTTCTAATAGCTTTTCCATCTTTTTCTTTTTGTACTTCCTCTCTATCTAAAGAATACATTTTAGGAAGTTCGTTATTCATTATTTCTACTTCTTCTGCATCAAATACATTTTCTATAAATACATACCCTAATTCTTTAAAAGATTTTACCTGTTCATCTGATAATTTCATCTTACTACCTCTCCGTTATTATAACCCATAAGCAGTTCCTTCTCTTCTTTGATCTGCTATACCATACAATTTTTTAGCATTATCTTTATAAATCATATGTATACCACTTGTCATATTTTTTCTGTTAATTTTATGACCTTTATTTTCTAACTCTTTTGTTAATATATCTCCTATCACTCCTGATTCTATATCAGATTTAAAACCTCTATTACATATATTAGGTTGTTCTGTAATATTCTCTAGCTTTATATTTAGGTCTATTACTCTAACTAAAGATGCTGCTACATAACATATGATTTGAGATCCTCCTGGTGAACCTAATATCATTCGGAGTTCTCCTTCAGTATCAAATATTAATGTAGGAGACATTGAAGAGCGCGGTTTCTTTTTTCCCTCAGGACGATTAGCAATTAAATTTCCTTTCTTATCTTTAGGATAAAAGGAAAAATCCGTCATTTGATTGTTTAATAAAAACCCAGACGTCATAAGACCACTTCCAAACATAAACTCTATAGAAGATGTAAGAGCTAGAGCGTTTCCATATTTATCTATAATAGATAAATGAGTTGTTGAAGGTTTTTCACTTGTTGAATCTATTCCTAAATATTTTGTATTATCATTATTAAATTTTCCTTTTTGTGGATTAGAAATAATACTATTTTTTTTAATTAATTCAGAGCGTTCTTTTAAGTATTTTTCATCAAGCATAAGTTCTATAGGGACGTCAATAAAATCATCATCAGCAATATAATAACCTCTATCTGTATAGGCCAACTTAGAAGCCTCTAAAAATAAATGCCATACTTCGGGATCGTTTGGGTTATTTGAAGATAATTCAAAATTATTTAAGATTCCTAGAATCTGTAAAATAGTTATTCCTCCTGAACTTGGAGGTCCCATTCCACAAATTTTCCACTTTCTGTATTTTCCACATGTGGGTTTAGTAAGAGCTGGTTTAACAAAACTAAAATCTTTCTTTGTCATTAGCCCTGGACTACTTTTATGTTCTGTCACTGTAGATAATATATTATCTGCTAATTCTCCAGNTANCATAGCCTTAGAACCNTTNTCTCTAATTAATTTTAAAGTATCCGCAAATTTTANATTTTTCTTTAATGTTCCCTCTAACAANCCTCCATTATCAATATTAAAATACTCTCTAGCAGTTTNTTGATTCTTTAAGTGAGGTGCTCTAGAAGTAAGTTTTGATAGCCTTTTTCCAACTACGAAACCTTCTGTAGATAACTTAATAGAATCTTCGAATAGTAATTTCCATTGCATATTTCCATGAACCTCATGTGCTTTTTCTAGCATAGTAACTAAGGATGGAACTCCAACTGCCAATCCTCCAGAAACAGCTTCTATAAAACCCTTCTTTTTTCCATCAGAATTTAAAAAAACTCTTTCTGAAAAATTCATAGGTGCTTTTTCTCTCCCATCCCACGCATATATATTCTTAGTTTTAGCGTCATAATATAATATGAATCCCCCTCCACCTATGCCTGAAGATTGAGGCTCTACTAGATTTAATACCATTTGAGCAGATATAGCCGCATCTATTGCCGTACCTCCCAGCTCTAATATTCTTATTGCTGATTTAGTAGCTCTATGATCAGCCGTAACTACCATATAATTATTTGACTTAATATACTTAGACTTTCCAATATTACTAAGAGAGCCTTCTGGTGAAGATTTAAAGCTATCTATTTCGTCAGTAGCCATAGTAAATTTATTAAAAATGATTACACTAATAAACCAAATAATAATTATTTTATATGCCATATTTTAACTCTTATAAAAATTTTCTTGCGTAGCGCCTATAATGGCTTTATTAGAATAATGTTTATTTTATTAAAATACGATAAAATAAGTATTTTATAAATGGTTTTTTTAATGGTGTGTAATTATGAGTATAGAAGTTATTAGAGATTTAAGAGGTTTGCATTCTTCCATTGCACGACACAGACATGGCCCATTAAATACTGCAGCTTCTCTAGCAATAGTTCCAACTATGGGTGCTATTCACGAAGCGCATGAAGCATTAGTAGTTGAAGCAAAAAGAAATGCTAATATAGTTTTAGCTACAATTTTTGTGAACCCTATGCAATTCGGCGAAAATGAAGACCTAGATAAATATCCAAAATCGGAATTGGAGGATATTAAACGTTTAGAATCTAAAGGTTGTGATATCGTATATATTCCTGAAAATGAAACTATTTATCCAGAAGATTTTGATTTAACGATAAATGTTCCTAAACTTAGTTCAGTACTTTGCGGAAAAGAAAGAAAAAACCACTTTCAAGGAGTTGCTACAGTAGTAGCTAAATTACTGCTTCAATCTGGGGCTGATTACGCAATTTTTGGAGAGAAAGATTATCAACAACTACTAATAATAAAGTCCTTAGTTCGTGATCTAGATATTCCATGTCAAATTGTTCCAATAAATACTGTGAGAGATAGTAACGGATTGGCGCTATCCTCAAGAAATCAATATTTAAATACAAAACAAATAAATATAGCTAATAATATTAATATGATCATGAATGAAGCAGCTAAAAACTTTTATAATCTTGATATTAATGAAACAATATCTTTTGTTTTAAAAAAATTAGAAAAAGTAGGTATTAAAAAAATAGACTATGTAGAGATAAGAAATAATAATAATTTAAAAAATGTAACTAATAATGATAAATCTAATGCAAGATTATTTATAGCTGTATATATTGATGAGATAAGATTGATAGACAATATCAAACTATAAATAATTTAAATTAATGCGCCCGTAGCTCAGCTGGATAGAGTATCTGATTACGGATCAGAGGGTCAGGGGTTCGAATCCTCTCGGGCGCGCCACTAAACTCCAAATATTGATGCCAAANCCATTTTTTTTTCCATCTCATTCATTTCTTTTTTGGATGGACATTCCCCTAAATTATTAGCTGCTTCTAAAACTAAAGGTAGAATATTAACATCGCCTACCGAATTCAAAAAAATATCTTTGTGGCTTAATACCCAGTCTACAGATTTTTGAATACTATATTTATCCTCTAGAGGTTGATACCAAGGAGTATGAGTTTTCTTCATACCGGCAGCATAAGGGCCTCTCGCAATTGCTTTAATAGTTTGAACAGCTATATTCCTTTTTCTGCATAATTTTAAAGTATCATTAAAATCTTTTGGATAACTTTTATAATTTGACATATACCAATTCCATGGCAGCAGAATAGAATCAAAATTATAACGTTCTATACTTTTTTGATGCATAGCTGCTGCTGTCCAACCATGGCCAGTTACTCCTATAAATTTTATTAAACCCTTAGACCTTGCTTCAAGAATAGCATCTAAANCACCATTTTCTTCCATAGCCTGATCCCACTCAATAGGATTAGTTAACCCATGAATTTGCATTAAGTCTATATAGTCTGTTTTTAAACGATCTAATGAGAGCAAAATAGATTCTTTTGCTCCTTTATAAGTTCTTTCATATGTTTTAGTAGCTAGAAAAAAATTTTTACGGTAATTCTTCATCCAAGGCCCAATCCTCAATTCTGCATTACCATAAATATTAGCAACATCAATGTGATTAATATCATACTTAAATAATAAATCTAAAACTCTATCAGAAGTAGATTGTGTCTCATTCCATAAAGCGGCTGCTCCAAATATTACTGCAGAGCTTTTATGGCCAGTATTACCAAATTTTCTTTTTTCAATTGCCATATACTATTATTTTTCATAACTAAATCTTAATTTAGCATAATCAAAATAGCTTATTTTTGATATAAAAATAATNTAAAAATATGTAGTAAAATTTTAAATTTTATATATAGTGTTATTTTGCATAGCAGGAATGCTAATTTGTAATATGTTGGAAGTTAGGTCAATAATTTATGATTTTACGTAAATGGCAAGCGGAAATACTTGATAAATATGATGAAATACGTAATACACATAAAAAATTTATTTTAAAGGCTCCAACTGGAGCAGGTAAAACAGTTNTAGCTAGTGAGATTATTAAAAAATTTTATGAAAATAAAAAAATATTNGTCTTATGCCACAGAATAGTTTTGCTTGAACAACTAGAAAGAGAACTTAAAAAAGACCATAAAGTTCGCAAGCTTGGTATATCAGATGATATAAAGAATTTCGGTGAAGCCGATATTGTCCTATCTACAAATTTAAGGTCTAAATATGCTATTGCATCATTAATACCAGAAGCAGATTTAATTATTATTGACGAAGCNCATAGAGTCTCTCCTGTGGGCTCAGCCTATCAAAGGGTTTTAGATATATTTGATGAAAAAGGAAAAAATAATAGCCATATAATGGGACTAACTGCTTCACCAGAAAGAAGAACAGGCAATCAGAATGATCAATTAGGTTTAGTTTTTGATGCCATTATTGATTGTGCGGACATTAAAACATTGATAGAAGAAAANGTTTTAGTAAAACCAATTTATAGACCACATTTTATTCATGACCTTAACTTAAACAATGCTGAAATAAAGAATGGGGATTTTCCTATCTCCGTTTTATCTAATGCTATTATAAAATCNTCTATGATTGATTACGCACTTTGTATATATAAAGAAGAAAGAAAAAATGTTAGCCCCAAACCTATATCTGCTTGGTTTTGTCCTGATGTTGCAGTAGCTAATAAAACGCTAGAAATACTTCATAAAGCAAAGATTAAAAGTGATATTTTAACAGCTTTAACTCCTACAGGAGAAAGAACTCGCATTCTATCAGACCATCAAAATGGAAATATTGAAGCTGTAGTATCGGTAGGTGTTTTAGTGGAAGGTTGGGATAACCCAAATTGTAATATAATTGTACATTTAAGGCCTACACTATCTAAAGTACTATGGGGGCAGTCTGTAGGAAGAGGTCTAAGATGTGCAAAAGATAAAGACAAGTGTATAATTATAGATGTTAGTTCAAATTGGAGTACATTTGGTCCTGTAGAAAACCTTAAATGGGACTTATGGAGTCATAGAAGATCGTTTATTAAATTCCAAAATAGATTTAATTGGATTGCACAACAATTTGANGAACATGAAAAAAAATCTTCATTTTTTATTTGTGAAGGAAGAAATAAAGACCAAGAAAGATGCTCATATATCTATAAAAAAGATCTATATAAAGATGATCAATGCCCTGTTTGTTCATCTACAGCTTGTATTGATATCCATAAAGAAAAGCTTGTAGATTCAAACGTTAGTGATCTCAATTTACATGGTATGTTTTTTGATAGAATACCAAGGGTATATGAAGAATTAAGACCAAGCGTATGGAATAGCTTAGAAAGACAGGCGTGGAATTATAAAAGTATTGAGGAACTTACTTTTTTAATATTCTGTAAGTCTTTTTATTTCATAAATGGCACTAAAACTAATTCAGAATCAGAGTATTGGAATCTAATAATAGAAGCGGAGATTCAAGTTAGGAAATTCCTTATAGGAAAGTGCATCAGTGTAACACAGCAAGAAGAATTTAGTTTTGCCGCAATAGCGGATGGCTTACTTCTAGGAAAAAGAGTTAGAACTGTCCAAGCTCATTATGGAATATTTATGTGTGGCCAAAAATTTGAAGGTAATTCAACTAAAGAATTGGAAAGAAAATACCAAAAAGCACTCCAAATTGCTGAAAGAATAGTAATTATGGGATGTCATAATAGGGAAAAATTACCTTATTTTAATGCTCANTTAGAATTATCCTCCTAAACTATTTNCCTATCCATTTATTTTCAGATCTAAAACAATTATCATTGCGCCATTCTTCAAATGAAAAATCAATTCTTTTATCTATAAGAAGACAATACTTCTCATTTTTAAGATTTTTTTGAATTAAATCCTTATTACAACCTACTTCCGTTAAATATGTTTTACGAACTAACATATCGTTTTTTTCTATATATTCATTAGGAAATATAGCCCACACTAATAAAGCACATAATAACATTTTTATTTAGCTAAGTTTGGAGTTAATATTGTTCTATCTTTTCTAGATTTTTGTTTTCTAATTTTTACTAGGGGAGGACATTTATGTTCGTCGCTATATAGTGATTGACAATCAAGACAATAAAAACATTCATCCATAATAATTTCGCCGGTAGGCTTTATAGCATTTATAGGACATTCACGCGAACAAAGCTGACATGGGCTACCACATTCTTCTCTTCTTTTTAAGGATTTAAATATNCTTAATTTTCCACCGATAGCCATAAAAGCACCTAATGGGCATATAAAGCGACAGAAAAACCTTTCAATAAACAGTCCAATAGAAAGAAGTAATACTGCATAAATTACAAAATACCATTCTCTATTAAATTGCATAGAAATAGCCGTTTTAAATGGCTCTACTTCAGATGCAACATTTACACTTGCCATTGAGTAAAAGCTGGTGCCCACTAAGCCTAGTAATATAAAATATTTTATTGGCCATAACCTTTTNTGCCAATCATGCGAAATTTTTATTTGCGTAACCTTTAATGCTTTAGCAATCTTAGAGCTTAATTCCTGTAATGCTCCAAANGGGCAAAGCCAACCNCAAAAAANTCCTCTGCCCCAAACTACAAAACTTATTATAACAAATATCATTAAAGAAACTAAAATTGGATCTGATAATAAAACGTCCCACGAGGTATTCAATATTGGAGCTGTTAACCAAGTAAGTATGCTAATTATTGTTATTTGGCCTCCAGCATAAAAACCTAGCCANACCAAGACCCATGCTAAAAATAAATATCTAAAAGATTTCCAAATAAAATTATGTTTAACTAATTCATCCATTTTCCATAAAGCTAATGATAAGATTGTTAAAGTTAGCACAAGCAAGCTTAAATTGAATCTTTGACTCTCCCAAGCTGCATACCATATAGGGTCATTATTATCAGCTAGCTCATCTAAACCATCAGGCTGAATAATATATTTAGGATTCATAGAGTAATCTATATAAAACTTCTGGTTTGGTTCATTCTCATCACTTTCTAGAATTAATTCGAATTTCCAAGGCTTAACTTGATCTATTCCAGCTTCTGGAGGAATTCTATAAATACCCGCCTCAGCAAAAAAAGGCTTATCTTCTCCATGTAAGAATCCTAAATTTCTAAAATGTTCTTTTGATAACTGGAACCTATTATTACCCTGAATGATAGCCATTCTTTTAAATGGCCCTGACGCTATATGAGGTTCTCCATCTATAGGATATCGTCCTAGGCTAGCAACCATTATAGTAATTTCTTTAGGATCTCTTCCTGCAACAAAGATATCATACCATTTATCTCCTAAAAGATTTCTTCCTATAGTGGGCGTAATTACTGGCGCCACATATAAATCTATTACTAAATTTCTATCTGTGTCTTTATAGCCTTTTTTTACTTCTTTTTGCTTTGCAGCAACCGGAGTATTTCCTTTAAACACTGCCTTATATCGATATATATCAGCAACTCCAGTTCTATTTGTAATTTTGGGATGATTCATTCCAAGCTTTTTAAGGTCCTCTAAAGTTAATGTTAATCTACCAACTGAACCATCCTGTATTAAGTTATTAAACTTAGACTCCTCAAAAGAAACNATATTAACTACAGGCTCATCACTTAATCTCATTCCTTTAGCTAGCGCTATAGTTCTAGCAGCCCTTAATATAGCNCCATTAAATAATACAGCGCTTACTGTGGCAGAAGAGATGCCATCAATTGATCCAGGTCCTTCTGTTCTGAGTAAATTAACTTTTATAGGCATCCTAATATCAAGCCCTTTATACTGGGCAGTAAATAATGGCAAAACTAATTCACCATCAGGAGTATACATTCCTATTATAGGCTCNAAATGATCTATAATTTTTGCTCCAGCAAGTTTTCCATCTAATCTAAGTCCAACGACTATATCAAATACTTGTGANGAATATCCTTTAGANCTNGTAATATCTTTAGTAATAAATAAATATCCAAGAAGATTTTCTTCTGAACTTACTGCAGCTGATGGAATTTCTCCTTCTAATCTTCCTATTTTTGTTGCCTTAGGAAAAAACTCTTTAGCTAATTCTATATTCACCCATGGAGGATCAGAAGCTCCCCACTTTCCAGATCTCAAACTATTTATATAACTTGTAGTTAGGCTTTCTTCTTTCTTCTCTAATTTATTATATTTATAATCAGGGTTTCTTAGTTTATCAGCNTATTCTGCATGTCCTTTATTTTCAGAATCAGAATTATCTTGAGCTGTAGAATTAAAAATTATTAAAAAAGATATAATAGTGAAAAATGTTAAAATTTTTCTTATCACATAATTCCTCCCAAAAATAATGTTCTNTAAAACTTAATTTATAAAACATAAAAATACTATTAAAAATTTTAAATTATTTGCTATTAGAGTTATTTCATGATTAGCTTAGAGTAAGTTTAATTAATTGGGAGGAAACAAAATGGGCGGAACNTGGCTCAGCGAGCGTGAGCTTGCTTTAGTGGATGGAGCGGAAAAATTAAGTNTAGATTTACCGATTCCAACACAAATAGTATCNAATGGTGAATATTTNCCACCTAAACAATCAAATGTTCAAAANAAAGTTGAAGANNTAACTATAGAATTAGCNGATAAAAATGCTAAGCATTTAGGNATGTCAAGGAGACAATTTCTTCAGACAAGTTGTGGAATGGCAACTGCNTTCTTAGCTATGAATGAAATATACGGAGGAGGAGTATTTCAGGTTAATGAAGCNGAAGCAAGAGATCCTGAAATGATGTTAGAAAGAACTGCAAGAGTTGAAGGTCAATTTATATTTGATGATCAAACTCACTTTCTACGTGATGACTTCCCTCATGAAGCAATCCTTGGTCTTGGAGAATTTGCCGCAGAACATTGGAATCCAAAACTTAAAGAAGAAGGTCTATCACTTACAAGATATAAATTTGAAAATTATATTGCGGAATTATGGTATAGGTCTGATACAAAAATGGCTCTTTTATCTGGTGCGCCTTTTGACGACCCAACATGGTGGTTATTGCATAATGATCAGATAGTTGCAGCAAGAGATATGATTAATGATTTTTCTGGAACAGAGCGTATGCTTGGTCATTCTGTTATAACTCCAGGTCAAGATGGATGGATGGATGAAGTTGATAGGGCAATAGAGACTTTAAAGCCAAATTCATGGAAATCATATACAATTGGAGATCCATTATCACCATCTAAATATCCATGGCGCTTAGATGATGAAAAATTAATGTATCCATTCTATGAGAAGGCTGTTAAGGCAGGTATAAATACTATATGTATTCATAAAGGCTTATTGCCGCCTGATTATGAAACTTCATTTAAAGGTGTGTGGCAATATGCTACAGTAGATGATGTGCCAAAAGCAGCACAGGATTGGCCTGAAATGAACTTTGTAATTTATCACTCTGCTTTACGCCCATTCCTAGAACTTCCAGATCAAGCATGGAATGAATTTGAAGAAAGTGGCGGTTATATAAAATGGGCTTCTGATTTAGCCGCTATTCCTGAAAAGTATGGTGTGTCCAATGTATATGGTGAAATAGGATCTACTTTTGCTAACTCAGCAGTTGCTCATCCTCGTTTCTGCGCAGCTTTTATTGGAACTCTTGTTAAAGGGTTGGGNGCAGATCATGTTGTTTGGGGAACAGATACTGTTTGGTATGGNTCACCACAATGGCAAATTGAAGCAATGAGAAGACTAGAAGTTCCTGAAGATATGCAGAANAANTATGGTCTTCCTGCTCTTGGTGGTGAAAATAGTCTTACCAAACAAGCAATATTTGGTTTAAATTCTGCTCGTATCTATGGATTAGGTATGAATGAAGCGAATAACTTACCAGATATGCCTTCTTTCTCTGAAGACAAGATAGCTAAACTTGCTGAAAGATTTAAAGAAGAAGGTGGAAACCCATCTAATAAACGATATGGATATGTGCGAACAGCATAATTGAAGTTTATTAGGTTTCAAATATAAAAAGAAACCCTGTCCCCAAGGGGCAGGGTTTTTTTCTAAATAAAAGGATTTNAACTATGAAATTTATAAGAATTTTTATTTTTATATTATTTAGCAATTTAATATTAATGAGTTTTACTTTTAAAATAGTTAATTCAGCTGAAATAATTACCATTAAAGCTGATGAAGCCCGTCTTTATTTTGGAGGCCTATTTCCAAGTTATATATTTTATATGCAAGGAGGTATTCCAGAAGATACTGCATCTGCATGGGTAGATAAAGAATATTGGGCTGTTTTAGAAATAGATAAAAACAGTAAAATTCACGGAGGGGAATCTACTATATTTAAATTAAAAAGAAGNTCAAAAGCAAGTCCTCAACCTGAATGGTGTGTTACAGAAGGTGGAGCAGAATTTGCAGGAAAAGGACCTGCCTGCCTTAAAACCCCTGCAGACCCAAAAAGCATGAATCAATTACGTTTTAAGGTTAAAGTTCAATACAGTGAAACTGCTGAAAATCTTCCTAAAGAATTCCAAAATAAAAATTGGGTTCAATATGAAGTAGGGTATGATGATGATGGNGTAGCATTAAATAAATTACCAGGACGTTTATCTCCACCNAATCATACATTTGGGCCTGTAACTTTATATATATTTAAATAAATGATTCTATACAGCATCTAAAATTAATACTTTAGGTGCTGTTAATCNCCAGNAGCTATTCTATTTACTAATTCTTTTACNGTAGGNACAAACCCATTAGAATANAATGGATCCTGTTTAAACTTCCAAGCATTATGACCAGCAAACATTAATTCATTTTCAGGNTCTTCAAANTGAGCTACATTTTGAAGTGTTTTTTGTATACAAAAACTTCGTGGATCAACTTTTTTACCTGTAGAATATTTATTTTCTTCATTATCTGACCAATTTGAAAATTTACATTGGCTCAAACAGCCCATGCAATCTTTTTGATCTTTTCTAATTTCTATAGAATTTTTTTCTGTAACAAAAATTACTGTATCATCAGGCGTCTTTAAAATTTCTGTATACCCTTGATTGAACCAACCATCTGCTTTATTTGCATCTTCTTCAGAAAAATATAAAATTTTATTTTTATTTTTTCCTAATGCTATAGGAACTATCATTTCATCTACTTTAGATACAGAAGCTTTTAACTGTCTTTTTTTTCTTTCTATTAAATCTTTAATAAATGAATTTTTTACAGCAGATGAATAAAAATTAGTTGGACTAAACCTATGTAACAGAACATCATCTTTTTCAAGAGTTAATAAACGATCTTTCCAAGTTTGCGATATAGGGCTTTCCTTAGTCAGAAGGGGTCTTGTNCCAAATTGAAATACAACNGGNCCTAATTCTTTATTATCAATCCANTTAACCCAATCTTTTAAATGCCATACTCCTCCTGCCATNACTATTGGNGTTTCATCTAAGCCTACAGATCTCATCGCTTTTCTCAGCTCTACACACCTTGGGTAAGGATCTTGTGGAACTTTTGGGTCCTCAAGATTAGATAGTCCATTATGACCTCCAGCTAACCATGGNTCTTCATACACTACACCGCCCAACCACTCTGCGGTTCTTGAATACGCTCTTTTATAAAGTATTTTAAACGCTCTNGCAGACGATATAATAGGATAATAATATACTCCAAAACTAGCACATATATCACCTAATTTATAAGGCATACCTGCCCCACAAGTAATTCCATGCACTAAACCTTTTGATTTTTCTAANATTCCTTTTAAAACAGTTTCAGCTCCNCCCATTTCCCATAAGATATTAACATGTATTCTTCCATTATCTTTTCTCATATCATGAGCTATCTTTGCTTGCTGAACTCCTCCCTCAATTGCATAATTTATTAACTCTTGGTGACGTTCTATTCTAGTCTTACCAGAATATGTTTGTGGTATTATTANNCCATTGGAATCATATGAGTCAGGATTAACTCCAGATATTGTNCCTATACCTCCAGCTTCTGCCCANGCACCNGAAGTATTACCATTAGTTACACAGCATCCNTTTCCTCCTTCNATTAGAGGAAGAACATCTGCACCTGATATTTTTAATGAATTTAAATTAGGAAACAAAAGCTAATTTTCCTTTCTTAAAAAGCTATCTTCTATTATGTGGTTTTCTTCTGCCTCCTCTAGAAGGTCCTTTAGGACGGTCATTTTCTTGCTCAGGNAATTGATCAGAAATATCTTCACCTGTTTCTTGATTAACAACTTTCATTGAAAGTCTAACTTTTCCTCTNTCATCTAAACCCATAACTTTAACTTTCACTATATCTCCTTCATTACAAATATCAGTAACTTTTTCTACTCTTTCAGGAGCCATAGCGCTAATATGCACTAAGCCATCTTTTTTTCCTAAGAAATTAACAAATGCACCAAAATCCATTACTTTAACTACTTTACCTTCGTATATTACGCCAACCTCAGGCTCAGCAACGATACTATCTATTTCTTCTCGAGCTTTTTCTATAGATTCTTTTCCTGTACCAAATATTGAAATTAATCCAGTATCATCTATATCAATTTTTGTATCTGAGTTCGCAGATATTTCTTTAATTACTTTTCCTCCAGCTCCTATAACTTCGCGAATTTTATCGACTGCAATTTGAATTTTTTCTACTCTTGGGGCAAATTCATTAACCTCTTCNCTAGGGGTATCTAATTCTTTAGCCATTTCAGATAAGATATGCAATCTTCCTTCACGTGCTTGTTCTAAAGCTAAAGTCATGATTTCTTTTGTTATTGAAGTAATCTTNATATCCATTTGTAATGAAGTTATACCATTGTCAGTACCTGCTACTTTAAAATCCATATCNCCTAAATGATCTTCATCTCCTAGAATATCTGACAGTACCGCAAAATCTGTTCCTTCTTTAATTAATCCCATAGCAATACCTGCTACTGGTTTTTTTAATGGAACNCCTGCNTCCATTAAAGCTAAAGANGTTCCNCAAACAGTNGCCATAGAAGANGATCCATTAGATTCTGTNATTTCAGATAAAACTCTNATAGTATAAGGNAAATCATCATGTTCAGGTAACATTGGATGAATAGCTCTCCATGCAAGCATACCGTGNCCNGTNTCTCTTCTTCCTGTNANTAATCTACCTGCTTCTCCTACAGAATAAGGTGGNAAATTATANTGNAGCATAAAGCTNCTTTTNGAGTCCCCNTCTAANGAATCTAATATTTGTTCATCCCTACTACTTCCTAATGTAGTTGATACTAGTGCTTGAGTTTCTCCTCTAGTAAATAGAGCTGAACCGTGAGTTCTCTCTAAAATATCNACTTCAGAGACTATAGGTCTAATTTTACTTAGTCCTCTTCCATCTATTCTTTTACTAGTTTTTAATACTTGCCCTCTAACTAAATCTTTTTCTGCTTTTTTAAGTTGAGCATTAACCTGTGNTATATCTAAATCATTATCGGAAGCTTCTTTCATAACATTACTTCTTATATCATTAAGCATGCTTTGACGTTTTTGCTTTACAATTTCAGAATAGGCCTTCTTTAAAACTGCTTTTGTATGTTTTTCTACATGTTTTTTCTCTTTATCTCCTATAATTGGAGGTGAGAAATCCCAAGGTTCTTTTGCTGCTTGTTCTGCTAAACTAATTATAGTTTTAATAACNTTTTTNATNTCTTTATGTCCAAAATCAACTGCCCCTAACATAANNTTNTCTGATAATTCNTTAGCNTCNGACTCAACCATTAANACTCCTTGNTTAGTACCAGCAACTACTAAATCTAANTCNGATTTCTCTAATTCATTATAAGTAGGNTTTAAAACATATTTTCCATCNATCCAAGCAACTCTAGCNCCACCAATAGGNCCTAAAAATGGNACACCCGATATAGTTAANGCTGCAGAAGTTCCAATTATAGANGGAATATCTGCATCATTTTCTNCATCATGACTAAAAACTGTACATATAACCTGNACTTCATTCATAAANCCATCCATAAANAATGGTCTAATTGGCCTATCTATTAATCGTGAGGTTAATACTTCCTTTTCACTAGGACGCCCCTCTCTTTTAAAAAAACCACCAGGAATTTTNCCTGCTGCTGAAGANTTTTCTTGNTAATGGACAGATAAAGGAAACCAATCNTGATTTGGCATTGTATCTTTAGCAGCNACTACNGTNCATAAAACCTGNGTTCCTCCATANGTNACCATTACAGANCCTGNNGCTTGACGTGCTATTTTACCTGTTTCTAAAACTAATTTTTTTCCACCAAATTCTATTTCTTCTCTATAAATATCAAACATACATTTTTTTCCTTTTACCTTCTTCTATTATTATATAAGACAAATAAGCTTAATCACTCAAATAAAGTTTTACTTACGTAAGCCTAAGTCTTTAATTATTTTTTTATATGAGTTATCATCTTTAACTTTTAAATAATCTAGCAAGCGCCTTCTTCTATTAACCATTTTTAATAGGCCTCTTCTAGAATGAACATCTTTTTTATGATCTTTAAAATGGCCAGTTAAATTATTTATTCGCTCTGTTAATATAGCAATTTGCACTTGTGGAGAACCGGTGTCTCCTTTTACTGTAGCAAATTTTTCTATTACTTTCTTTTTATTCTCTGTTGTTATCGACATCGAAATACTCCGTTCATTAATTATTAAAAACCCTAAAAGGAAATATATATTTACCGTCTAATTTAGCTAGGGCAATTGGTANTCCTTCGCTAGTAATAAAAGCCTCTTTATAATTCTTTCCTTCTACTAACTCTATATCCTTTTTATAAACTCTTTGCCCTCTAGCAATAAGAATTGCCTCATCACTATTAATATCGATTGCCGGGATGTCGTCCAGCACAAAAGATATAGGCTTTATAACCTTAGATATTTTAGCTTTATCTACTAGGTTAGCAAGATCTGCAAGTAAAATCGCATCTTTATACAAAAAAGTGCCAACAGAAAGNCTTTTTAAATAACTAATATGTCCATAAGTATTTAANTAATTTGCNAAATCCCTAGCTAANGACCTAATATATACTCCTTTTCCACACTCAACGATAAACCTAGCTTTATTCTTATCAAAACTTTTTACTAATTTGAAATTTTTAATAAATACTTCTCTCTCTGGAATATCTACTTTTATAGATTTTCGGGCAAGCTTATACGATCTTATACCATCTATCTTAATTGCTGAAAATACTGGAGGTTTTTGTCTAATATTACCCATAAAGTTTGGTAAAGCTCTAATTATTTCATTTTTAGATGGCCTAACTTTACTTATATTTGATATTTTTCCTTCTAAATCATCTGTTTCAGTTGCAAATCCCCAATTAATATCAAACTCATAGGCTTTATAAGTTTGCATAGCATATGACATTGTCTTAGTAGCTTCACCCAAAGCAATTGGAAGAACTCCTGATGCAAGAGGATCTAAAGTACCTGCATGTCCTGCTTTTTTTAAATTCATTATTTTTTTTACTTTATTTACCACTTTCGCTGATGACATGCCTACTTCTTTATTAATTCCTAACCATCCATCAAATTTATTAATATAACTTTCCCGCAAATAAGTATTTCCCTACTATTTATTATTTTTTTGCATTCTCAATTAAGTTATCTATATAAACTTGTCTTTCAAAGCTGTCATCTAACATGAAAGTTAAGTTAGGGGCCCTGCGTAATTTTAATTCTCTTGTTAATGGACCCTTTAAAGGCTTAAATGAGTTATTTAGAGCATAAATTAGCTCCTGAGAATTATTTAAACCACCTAAAGTAGAAATATATACCGAAGCATTACTTAAGTCTGGCGAAATTTTTACTTCTGAAACTAAAATTGATGATTTATCTATAATTGGATTGTGAAAACTATGGTTTTGTAATAGGAAAGAAATTGCTTTTCTTAAATTTTCTCCTACCTTTAATTGGCGTGAAGATGGCTCCTTAATATTCCTTTTCATTATTTCAAAGTAGGTATTTCAGTTTTTATTTCAAAGCATTCTATTAGGTCACCTTCTTTAATATCTTCATAATTTTCTAAAGCCATACCGCACTCCATTCCTTCTTTAACTTCATCCACTTCTTTTTGATGGTGTTTTAATGTAGACAAGTCCCCTTCATGAATTACAACATTCTCTCTTAATAAACGAACCTTAATATTTTTCTTAACAACACCTTCCGTAATCTCGCAGCCTGCTATCTTTCCTATTTTTGTTATTTTAAACACCTTCTTTATTTTTGCATAACCTAAGAAAACTTCACTTTCTATAGGAGCCATAAGCCCTGATAGAAGGTTTTTAATATCATCAAGTATATTATAGATAATTGAATAATACTTAATTTCTATATTGTGTTGTTTAGCAATTTTTTTAGCAGGAGCATCTGCTCTAACATTAAATGCAACAACAATTGCACCTGAAGATACTGCTAACATAATATCACTTTCATTAAGAGCCCCTACACCTGACAAAATAATTTGAGAAGTAACTTCATCATTTTGTAAATCTCGTAAAGCAGCAGAAATAGCTTCCATTGATCCATTTACATCAGTTTTAAGAATTATAGGTAAAGCTTTTCTCTGACCTTGCTTAATTTGTGTCAACATTTGATCAACATTAGTAACAGTTGTCCTTGCAGTTAAAGGGTTGTTTTTTTGTGCAAGGCTCTGCCTATACTCAGATACCTCCCTTGCTCTTGATTCACTTTTAACCACTGCAAATTGATCACCTGCTTGTGGGACAGAATTTAAACCAAGTATTTCTACTGGCTCACTTGGAACAGCTAATTTTCTTCTATCTCCTTTGTAATCCAGTAAAGCTTTTACTCTTCCCCAATTTGCACCAGCAACAACTATATCTCCAATTTTTAATGTGCCTCTTGAAACTAATAAAGTAGCAACTACTCCGCGGCCTGCATCTACTCTAGATTCTACAACCACTCCAGAAGCATCACCCTCTTTTACTGCTTTTAATTCTAACAATTCTGATTGTAAATTTATAACAGAAAGTAATTCATCTATATTAGTTTTCTTTAATGCAGAAACCTCTACAGCAACCACTTCGCCTCCTACATCTTCTGTAATAACATTATGCTGTAATAAATCTTGTTTGACTTTTAATGGATTAGACCCTGGAGTATCTATTTTATTAATAGCAAGAACTATTGGAGCTTTTGCTTCAAGAGCATGTTGAATTGCTTCTATAGTTTGAGGCATAACAGAATCATCTGCAGCTACTACTAAAACTACTATATCAGTAATATTAGCCCCCCTTGCTCTCATTGCACTAAATGCAGCATGACCAGGCGTATCAATAAATGTGATTATTTGTTTGTCTTTAGTTTCAATTTGGTAAGCTCCAATATGTTGCGTAATGCCTCCAGATTCTTTACTTACAATATCTGTAGACCTAATAGCATCAAGTAAAGAAGTTTTACCGTGATCCACATGTCCCATAACAGTTACAACTGGAGGACGTTTCTCTCCTTCGGAACTATCTACAACTGTTTCTAATCCTATTTCCACATCGGCATCAGAAACTCTCTTAACTGTATGCCCGAATTCAATTACTACTAGCTCTGCTGTATCGCCATCTATAGTTTGAGTAGCAGTAGCTAAAACTCCATTTTTCATTAAAGATTTTACTATTTCACTACTTCTCGTTGCCATCCTATTTGCTAATTCTTGAACAGAAATAACCTCAGGTATAGTTACTTCTCTTACAATTTTTTTAGTTGCTTCCGATCCTCCGCCCGCATTTACTCTTTTTTCTCTCTCTCTTGCTCTTCTTACAGAGGCAAGCGAACGCTGTCTTTCTTCATCTTCAAATGCTTGATTAATACTTAACTTCTTTTGTCGTCTTTTTCCAAAATCTCTACCTAATGATAATTGCTTTTTTGTACTTTTCTTTTTTTCTTCTGCTTCTTCTTCTTTTCTTAATCTAATAGATTTATCACTATCAGACTCTTTTAATGGAGCAGGTATAATATCATTTATCTCCTTTTCTTTTATATTACTTTCTTTTTTGCTTTCCTTTTTATTTTCCTCACTAACTTTGCTGGGCTCTTTATTTATTTCTTCTATCTTCTCCTCTAAAACAGATTCTTTCTTTTTTATAGAATTATTGATCGCCTTTAGCCTAGCTTCTGTTTCTTCTTCAGAAAGCCCCTTATCTTTATTGTTAGAATTATTTATTTGAGCTTCTTTTGTCGCATCAAAAGCTTTATAAGACCTTACTTTCTTTACCTCTACTGATACAGATTTTGTTCTTCCGTGNGAAAAAGACTGTCTAACAGTCCCACCTCCTATAGTTTTCTTTAATTCCAATCTAGGAGAACTAAAGCCTAGTTTTTTTGAAGATTTACTATTTTCTTCTTCTTTTTTTGTATCTGGTGTTTTTTCAACCATAAATTTAACCTTATTTTTTTATATTATTTAATAAATTGGAATTTATTTAATTTATAAAGTGANTGATTTAAAGACTGTGATAAATTACTTTTTAATAATGCAACACATAATACTTTTTCATAACCAATAGCCTTTCCTATTTCAGCTTTTGAAAAATCTTTATTAAATAAAACCTCATTCTCACTTTCTTTTTGTAAAATAAACCCTTTTAATTTAGTGTCTTCTTTCGCAATTAAAACAGCATCAATAGACTTGTTTTTTAGCCCTATAATTAGTTTATCATAACCTATTTTTAGTAATCCCGCNTTTTTTGATANACCCACTAAACTTAAAATTTTTACCCTTAAATTATTTTCTATACTTTCCATAAAAAAACTAGGTATTTTTAATTTTTTATTTAATAATTTATCAAATACTTTTTCTTTTATAGCTTTTTCTATATCACATCTTAATGGATTACACCATACACCTTTCTCACTTACTTTAGCATTTACATCACAAATTAAAATATTATTCATCTCTTTAAATAAAAACATTTCTTTAATGAAATAAGAATCTCCAGTTAAAGAACAATTGAGTTTATTATTACTATTCATCAATAATATTTCTATACGTTTTCAATCAATTTTATCTTCTTTTTTATCATCTTCTTCAAACCATGAGGAACGTGCTCTCATTATAATTTCATCAGCCTCTTTAGAGGATATAGATATATCTTCCAAGATTTCTTTTAATTCATCACTTGCCAAATCAGCTAAATTGTCAATAGTTTTAATATTTGCATTACCTAATTTTACAAGAATAGATGGATTTAATCCTTCAAATTCAGATAACTCATTACTAATACCCATTTTTTCTATATCATTTTTTAGACTTTCTTCCTTTTCTTTCAAACTTGCTAACGCTCTTTCCCTTAATTCTTCAGCAATTTTTTCATCAAATCCTTCTATTTCTATAAGATCAGAAATTGGAACATATGCTACAGCTTCTAGTGAAGAGAAGCCTTCAGTAACTAGTACTTGAGCTATCACCTCATCAACATTTAACGTATCGATAAATAGCTGGGAAATATTTTTCATTTCGGATTGTCTTCTCTCAGATTCAGATCCTTCAGTTAAGATATCGATGTCCCAACCTGTTAATTGGCATGCAAGCCTAACATTTTGACCACGGCGCCCAATTGCTAAACTTAACTGTTCATCAGGTACTACTATCTCAACTTTTTTTTCTTCTTCGTCTAGAACAACTTTGGTAACTTCAGCTGGAGCCAAAGCGTTTACTAAATAAGTTGGAACATCTTCAGAATAAGGAATAATATCTATTTTTTCATTCTGTAATTCTGCAACAACTGCCTGAACTCTGCTGCCTCGCATTCCAACGCATGCTCCCACTGGATCTATAGAATTATCTTTAGATAATACAGAAATTTTAGCTCTACTACCAGGGTCTCTTGCTACAGAAATAATTTGGATGATGCCATCATATATTTCAGGCACCTCTTGAGTAAACAATTTACTCATAAACTCATTAGCTGTCCTAGATAAATATACCTGTGGTCCCCGTTGCTCTTGTTTTACTTCAGAAATCCAAGATCTAATTCTGTCTCCTGGCCTAAATGTTTCTCTAGGTATAACATCATCCCTTCTAATAAATGCTTCTCCTCTACCTAAATCAACAATTACATTTCCATATTCTACTCTTTTAACCAAGCCATTAACAACCTCTCCCACTCTATCTTTAAATTCTTCGTATTGTTTTTCACGTTCCGCATCTCTTACTTTCTGAACAATCACTTGTTTTGCTGTTTGTGCAGCTACTCTTCCTAACTCTATTGGGGGCAAGGGTTCATAAAAATAATCACCTATGTTTGCTGAATTGTCTCGTTTCTGTCCCTCTTCTAATGTTATTTCTATAGCTTTATTTTCTACTTCTTCTACTACCTTTAAAACTCTAGCAATTTCAATTTCTCCACTTTTTCTATTTATTCCAGCTCTTATTTCTAATTCTTGGCCATATTTTCTTTTTGCTGCAGATTGTATTGCATTTTCCATTGCCTCTATAACAACATTTTGATCAATTGACTTTTCTCTTGCCACAGATTCTGCTATCTGAAGTAATTCAGGTCTTGCTATATTTTGATTTATATTATCTTCCAACATTTATTTCCTCTCTAATTTAATCTAAGAATAATCAAATATTAATCTTGCTTTATTAATCAATGAAAACGGCACATGAATAACTTCTTCATCTTTATTATCTATAAAAGTTATCATATCCNAACCATTACATTGCTTNATGCAAGCATTAAATTTAATTTTATTATTAACTTTTTCTAATAAATTTATTTTAACCTTATTTCCTATGAACCTAGTAAAATCANTATATTCAATCAATGGCCTCTCTATTCCTGGNGAAGAAACTTCTAAAAAATAATCTTCTTTAATTAAATCTTTTTCATCTAAAATTTCAGATATAACTTTACTCAATTTAGCACATTCCTTTACTGTAATATCAGTAAAATCAGATCTTTCTATCATAAATTGAAGCGTATTATTGGTTCCCTCTATCATTATTACTCTAACAGTTCTAAATCCTAAATTTTTTATAGNTATANATAATTTCGGTGCTAATTCCNCTATCTCCTTAACTNGNAATATTTTAGATATAACATCTAAATTATTACTCAATATTTACTCCTCACAAAAAAAAATAAGCCTCTCGGCTTATTATATCATCATCATATAAAATATATTTTATATTATAAACTAATATAAATTTAAAATCAATTATTCTTCTTAGGTTTGTAATATTGTAAAAAAAAACATGTATTTCCTAGTTTATTAGCCCTTAATTCGTATTTAGTTTTAACCGATTTTTCTGGCTTGTCTAAAAAATCTAACCTACTATTTGCATTCCAATGAAATTTATTAAATTTTAAAAATTTATTTAAGATCCAACATAAATAATTATTGTGGTCTGTAGATAGACGTAACTCTCCATTTTCTNTAAGTATTCTATAAATANTTTNTATGAAATTAATTTNTATAAGCCTCCTTTTATAATGCTTCTTTTTNGGCCATGGATCAGGAAAGAGAACAAATACTTTTGAAATACTTTGATCTTTAAGATTATTAATGACCTTTATTGCATCGCCGTTAAATATTCTTACTCTTTTTAATTCATCTTCATCTAATATTGCTAATAAATTAGCTATCCCATTAAGATAAGGNTCACANCCNATTACTGCTATATCTTTATTCTTTTTGAGTTGCCATTTTAGATGCTCCCCAGAACCAAACCCAACTTCTAACCATATTTCTTTAAAGTTACTTTTAAAAANTTCNGATAANTTATGAGTATCTTCTAGCTTTAATTCAACGNTAGGAAAAATTTCATTNATTAAAAAAGTTTTTTTTTACCTAACTTTCTTCCTATTCTTCGTCCATACAAAGTTTTATCCATAATCTACTTTAATCTCCCTAATATAGACTCAGACATATCCGTTTTTTCCCATGTAAAAGACTCTTTGTTCGTTGAACTTCTTCCAAAATGTCCATATGCAGCAGTTGAAAGATAATTTACATTTGACAAATTTAACATATCTCTAATTCCTCTAGGTGTAAGATCAAAAGTTTTATTTATCAAATCTGTCAGTTCTAAATCATCTAATTTGCCTGTTCCATATGTATTGATATATACAGACAAAGGCTCTACCATTCCAATCGCATACGCTAATTGAATAGTACACCTTTCCGCTAACCCAGCATAGACAATATTTTTTGCAACATACCGCGCAGCATACGCAGCAGACCTATCTACTTTTGATGGATCTTTTCCAGAAAATGCTCCTCCTCCATGAGGGCAAGCCCCACCATATGTATCGACAATAATTTTTCTTCCAGTAAGACCCGCATCTCCATCAGGTCCTCCAATTTCAAACTTTCCTGTAGGATTAATAAATATTTTCTCCTCAGGTGGCATCCAATCATTTGGCAATACATTTTTTATAATTGGGTATAAATAATCAAATATCTTACTTTTAGATAAATCCGATTCATGCTGAGTAGAAACAACAATATTGTCACAACCTATAGGTTTATTCTCTTCATTATATATTAAGGTAACTTGTGATTTTGAGTCTGGTAATATCCCCAAAGCTTGTCCAGATTTTCTCAATTTTGCTAAGTCACTTAAAATTAAATGACTGTAATGAATTGGAGCTGGCATAAACTCCTTTGTTTCAGTACATGCATATCCAAACATTATACCTTGATCACCTGCACCTTCAGTTCTTGAATTATTAGCATCAACACCTTGTGCTATATCTATTGATTGAGCATGCAAAAAACAACTAAACTCAAAATTTTTCCAATGAAAATTTTCTTGTTCATATCCTATTTCTTTAACCACCTCACGAGCAATACTCTCTATTTCTTCGCTAGCTATATTCGCTCCACGAACTTCTCCTGCTATAATTACTTTATTAGTAGTTACCATTGTCTCACAAGCAACTCTAACTTTATCTTTTTGATCACTTTTTGTTAAATATAGATCAACAACCGCATCAGAAATTTGGTCACATATTTTGTCTGGGTGGCCCTCAGAAACTGATTCAGAGGTAAAAAAATAATTTTTACTCATTACTTACTCCAATGTTAGAAATTTTACTTATAAATGGAAATTTAGCTAACATCAACATAAAGATTAAACTTATTAGATATACATAATTACCGTATTTTGAAAAAATCGTTTTTAAATTACTCAAAGGGATATTGGTATCAATTACTCCTTCTTTTCCTAATTCTAAACGTTCTATATATTTTCCATATGGGTTAATCACTGCAGATATTCCTGTATTTGCTGCTCTAATAACAGCTAAGCCTTCTTCTATTGCTCTCACCCTTGCTGCAGCTAAATGCTGAAGTGGTCCTATCGTATTTCCATACCAAGCATCATTTGTAAGGTTAACTATAAAATCTGGCCTAAAGCCATTTATTGCTTTTGAAGGAAAAATTATTTCATAACAAATTAAAACGGCTATTTTATAATTAATATTTTCTAAGTTAAATGANTTAGTTTTTTCTCCACTAGAAAAATCCAGTGTTCCATCAGTAAATTTTTCAAACTTAAAAAGTTGCTTAAAAGGATTATACTCTCCGAAGGGAACTAACCTAACTTTGTCATAATATTTTGGGTTTTGAAAATATTTATCAGTAATAAGAGCGCTATTGTAAATCTTTACTAAATCTTTTTGATTAAATTTTGTCCTAGTAATTCCTGCAATTAATACTTGGTCCTCAAGCAACCAATTAATCATTTCTGGGTTTTTCTCTAAAATTGATGAACTATAAGGAAGAGCAGATTCCGGCCATATAATTATATCAGGAATTTTTATACTATTATTTTTAATTGATAAGCTAATGAGTTTATCTAAATGTCTAGATTTTAAATTACTATTCCATTTTTCATTTTGATCTATATTTGGTTGAACAACTCTAACTTGTACTACTTTATTATTACTATCTTCAATATTATACAGTCTTATTACTCCGTAAAAAATTAAAATCAAAATTGGAAATAATGAGTAAAAAGCATAATTTATATTCTTAAAAACTAAGACTAAGGATGTGGCAGCTAAAAATGTAAATAAGCCTAAACCATAAATTCCAATTAGAGAAACTGATTGCAGTACTACAGAAGAATCTACCCAGACATAGCCAACTATATTCCAAGGAAATCCAGTCAATAAATTACCTCTAAAATATTCACNTAAAGATAAAAATATTGAAAATATCAGCGCAAAACCAAATAAATTTAGTCTCCAAATATTCTTTATATATACTATAATAATACATGATATTCCGTAGAATATTGATAAAGCTAAAGTTAATAATATAACCGCAATTATGCCAAGATAAATTCCATATGTGTAAACAAATTCAAAAGCATTTGCTATCCAGAACAAACCAGTAAATAGCTGCCCAAAACTAAATAAACTACCTATAAAAAAAATATANTATAAATTATTCTTATTTTTATAAAGCAAATAAAATAAACAAGATAAGGCTATAAAAATTATAGGTATACATATAAAAACAGAATTTGAACTAAAAGAAAATGCACTTAAGCAACCAAGCAAAAAAATAAATATAGGAGAGTGATAAATATTATTTTTAAAATATTCTATCATATTATACATAATCAATTTTTTATTCTTTTGGATAGCCTGTAATTTTTATCTTCTTAATTCTGCGCATATCAGAATCTATAATTTCAAAAATCAAGCCATTAGAGTGTCTTACTAGTTTTCCAACTTCTGGAACACTTTTTTCATAATAAAATATTAATCCACCAAGAGTATCCACATCTATAGAAGAATTTATTAATTTGCAGCTATAATAATTCTCTAACTCTATTATTGGTATTCTAGCATCTACAATTATAGAATTATCTAAATCATCATTAAGAATCTTATTATAATTTTTATCATGCTCATCCTCTATATCCCCAGTTATTTCCTCAAGTAAATCCTCAATAGTTATTAATCCATCAGTACCTCCATGCTCATCTACTACAATAGATAAGTGCACTTTTGTATTTCTCATTTCTTGAAACAAATCTGAAATTAGTGTTGATGGAGCAGAGATAATTACTTTTCTTATGATATTAGATAAAACAAAGTCTTTATCATTATGCCAATAACTAAGAATATCTTTTACATGAACCATCCCAATGATTTCATCTAAAGTCTCTTTATATACGGGCAAACGAGAATGAGCAGCTTTTCTAAACAAAGCTATACACTCATTTAAGGTGCTTTTTTCTGGTATGGCTACAATATCAGCTCTAGGAACCATTGCTTCTTCAACTTCAATAGATGAAAATCCTAAAACATTATCTAGCATAACCCTCTCTGAATAAGATAGGCCAGCTTTTTTACCTAAAGACATTACCTCACCTCTAGTGCTTTCTAAATCGACTTTTTCAGAATTCTTTTTGAAAAATATTTTATTTAAATTAAATCTTTTTANTAGCATTCATATTTCCAAATAATTAATTATAGCATATATAAGGGTCTTTTATTCCTACCTCATTTAAAAGTAATTTTTCATATTTCATCATATTTTCTTCATCACTTTTTCTTATATGATCATATCCACAAAGATGAAGAATNCCATGAACAATTAGATGGACCATATGGTCAGAGAAAGAAATATTTCTTTGCTTTGCCTCCTGTTTAACAATATTGTAGCATAAAATAATATCTCCGATATACTTTGATTGCTCATGGCTATCTAATTTTGTATTGTTTGGAAAAGCTAAAACATTAGTCAAACTATTTTTTTTTCTCCATTTCTTATTTAAAGCTCTCATTTCTTTATCATCTGTAAGCCTAATAGTTATTTCAGAATCAACCTTTTTACATGTACCCAAGGTATTTTTAATTGCTTCATAGGCCAAACCATAAGCTTCTAACTTGCCCCAATCTTTATTAACTATNTCAAAATTTATAACTATGTTACTTCCAACCATTAATCATTTTTCTGAATTTTCATAAGCATATACTATTTTTTGAACTAAATGGTGTCTCACAACATCTTTTTCATTAAAATGTATTTGAGAAACATNATCTTTAATAATATTAGTTACTTTTAAGGCTTCAGATAGACCTGAACCAACATTGTTAGNCAGATCAATTTGGGTTAAGTCTCCAGTGACAACCATTCTAGAATTGAAACCTAGTCTAGTTAAAAACATCTTCATTTGCATTTTATTAGTATTCTGAGCTTCATCCAATATAATATATGCATTAGATAAGGTTCTTCCTCTCATAAAAGCTAAAGGAGCAATCTCTATAACTCCTATCTCCATATATTTTTCTAATTTTTTAAAAGATAAAACGTCTTCTAAAGCATCATAAAGTGGTCTCAAATACGGGTCCACCTTATCTTTTAAATCGCCAGGTAAAAAACCTAATTTTTCTCCTGCTTCAACTGCTGGTCTCGATAAAATTATTTTTTTTACTTCATCTTTTTCTAATAATTCTACAGCATGTGCTACAGGTATAAAAGTTTTACCTGTTCCTGCTGGNCCTACTCCAAAAGTCAATTCAGAACTATTTAAAGCTTTAATATATTCATTTTGTGAATGTGTTCTTGCTCTTACAGTCTTTTTTATAGTTCTAATAAGTGAGAGTTCTTCATCCACTTTTTTTGAACCATTGTTTTTTTCACTATTCATTCTAATACTAGCATCTACCTCCTCAAAACCAATGTCAAAACCTTTCTTAAGTTGCTCATATAAATCATTTAANACTTCTTTTGCTAAAAAAACATCTTTTCCAGAGATAAATATATTTTTACCTCTCCCTTGCAGATTAACATTTAGTAGAGATTCAATCCTATGCAAATTTTTATCATAAAGACCAAATAAATCCGGAATAAGCTCTTCTTTATAAAAAGAAACAGTTACGTTATTATCATTACTCTCCTTAGAGTTCATTAATTTTTAATTCCCTGCATTTATTAAATACACTTTCCTTCTAAACTATTTTTATCTGCTCTTAAAATATTTATTTTTACTATATCTCCTATCTTGTAGTTTTTTGTTTTTACATGCACAGCCTGCATATATGGACTTTTCCCTACTAGTTGATTATCTTTCTTTCCANTTCTTTCTAGTAAAACATCAAAACTTTTACCTATAAACCTATTGTTAAAANTCAATTGCTGTTCATTTAAGATGTTTTGCANTTCAGAAAGTCTNTCATCTTTAATGTTTTCAGCAACTTGCCCTTTTAATACAGAACCTGGTGTACCAGGCCGTCTTGAATATTTAAAAGAATAAGCCTGACAGTAATTTACTTCTTTAACTAAATTTAAAGTATTATTAAATGCATCCTTTGTTTCCCCAGGAAACCCTACAATAAAATCAGAAGAAAAAGCCATATCTTCTCTAACATTTCTTAATTTATTTATAATTTTTATATAACTCTCTACAGTATATTTTCTATTCATAAATTCTAAAACATTATTATCTCCAGACTGCACAGGAAGATGTAAATATGGCAATAATATATCTACTTTACCATGAGCAACGATAAGGTCTTCACTCATGTCTGCAGGATGAGAGGTCATATATCGAATTCTCTTAACACCGGATAAGTTTGCAATCTCCATAATAAGCTCACTTAAAGACATGGATCTATTTTTATATAAACCGTGGTAAGCATTTACATTTTGTCCTAATAGACATATCTCTTTTGCTCCTTGTTGAATTAGATTCTTAGCTTCAGAAATAATATCTAATACTGGCCTAGAGTACTCTGCCCCCCTTGTATATGGTACAACACAAAAACTACAAAATTTATCACACCCTTCTTGAATACTTAAAAATGCAACAGCATTTTTATTTATTCTTATTTTTTTTAGCTCATCAAATTTATTCTCAACTGGAAACTCAGTATCTACTATCTTTCTTTGTTTATTAGATAATCTATTTAATATTTCTGGAAGACGGTGATATGTTTGGGGACCCACAACAATATCTACAATAGGCTGTCTTCTAATAATTTCTTTTCCTTCTGCCTGAGCTACACAGCCAGCCACTACTATATTTAATTGCTTTCCTTTTATATTTGATTTTTTTTTAAAAGGAGCAATTCTACCTAATTCTGAATATATTTTTTCAGCTGCTTTCTCCCTTATATGGCATGTATTTAATATGATTAAATCTGATTCTTCATAGTTTTGAGAAATTTTATATCCATGAGGTTTCATTAATTCATACATTCTTTCTGAATCATAAACATTCATTTGACAACCATATGATTTAATATAGATTTTTTTCATAATAAACTAATTAGCCTTAATTAAAGAGTAAGCTTAGTCTTAACAAAATCATTACACAATCTCAAATATTCTTTCATTGTACTTTAGAGATTTAGCTCTTCCTGACATCGCTAATCCAAGGCCGTGAGAAACTTGTTTCCAAGCTATTGTAGATAATACCTTTCTATCAAAAGAATGCTTTATAGGCTCATGAGCTATCACTATAATTTCAAAAGAGCCAAAAGATAAAATATTCCATAAATGATTCAACAAACGCATATCTCCCCACCAAGATATATGAGGCCTTTCACTTCTAGACATGGGTAAACCATTTATACCTTTGTAACAAATAGTAACAGCCTGAATAACATAACTATCTTGTAAATTACTATTATTTTCTGCAACTGAAAATAAAGAAGATTTAAATTTTAATACTCTATTTCCATCTGAAGATGTGCCTTCAGGAAAAAGAACAAGCCTTTTACCTTTTAATAAAATACTTTTTATTGTGTTCTTTTGCTCTTTAGCTTTTATAGGTTTTCTCTCAATAAATAATGTATCCTGCAACTTTGCTAAAAAACCAAACAAAGGCCACTTAGCAACTTCTGATTTTGCTATAAAACTTATATTTGTTAATGATGATAAAATAGAAATATCTATCCAAGAAGCATGATTAGAAACTATTAATCCAGGTTTATTAGTATATATTTTTCCTACTAATTTTATTTTAATGTTTAAAATTTTTAAAAAAATTAAATGAAAATATCTTGGTATACTTTTATATAAACCTATATTTAAAAGCCTGCATATTATAAAGGGAATAAATAAAACAAAAAGATTCATCATTATAAATATTAGCTTAATAATACTTTTTACTATTATTGCAATATTGTGTAATACCTTAAATATTTTCACAATATAGATATTTCAGGTTTATCTAATTCATAATGAGACCTATATCGTTTAGTAACCTGATCTGTTTTTAGAACTATAAATATATCTGTTGTCCCAAATTGCTTATCTAGAACAGCCCCTTCACCAATAAAAGCTCCCAACCTTAAATAACCCTTTACCAAAGGTGGGACAACACGCCTGGCTTCTTTAATATTTACTTCCTCTTTAGGTATNAGATTCATATTAATATATCGATGAGGAAGAGCTATTGGTCTAAATTCCTTTGGNGCTAAATGATAATGATGTAAATAAGANAANGGNTCCTTTATTAATTCTTTTGATATTTCNGGAAAACTNGCNCANCCAAACATCACTTTAATATCATAATAAAATACATAATTAGCTATACCTCTCCATAAGAGTTGCATAGTTTGGCCATTCCTATATTTTTTATCAACACAAGAACGACCTAATTCTAATGTTTCACCTGGATAATTTAGTAAAGTATCAATATTGTATTCCTCTGAAGAATAAAATCCTTGATTTTTATTTGCTTCACTTTTTCTATTTAAACGATAAGTTCCAACTACCTGATCTATAATTTTATCTTTGGAGTTATCAATTACTAGTAAATGATCCCAATACTTATCAAATTTATCGTAGTCACGTTTAGCAGCAAGCATATCTTTATTGGGTAGAGCAGACATTTCGTCATAAAANACCTTATATCTCAACGCTTGTGCAGCATCGATTTCACCGTTATTTTCTGCTAAACGAACTTCGAGNTTTCCAGAATGAACAGGTTCAATATTTTTAAANTANTCTTCTGCAGCTGCCATANATATNTCCTTANATTTTAAAATAANAAATTNTATTAAGTTTTTATATTAAAATTTTATTNAATTTTTTTTCCNTATAATTCGAGTCGATGTCCTGTTAGTTCATATCCCAACTCTTTTGCAACTTTATGCTGTAATTCTTCGATCTGATCATTAACAAATTCTATAACCTCACCCGAATTAGTATCAATTAAATGATCATGATGATCATTACTATAAATTTCATAACGCGACCTACCATCGCCAAAATCTCTAACTACTACTATACTAGTATCCTCAAATAGTTTCATAGTTCTATATACTGTTGCCATACTAATATTTGAATCTATTTTTGAAGATCTTTTAAATACTAAATTAGCATCAGGATGATCTTCAGATTTAGACAAAACTTTAGCAATCACTCTTCTTTGATGAGTTAATTTAATACCCTTAGAAGAACACATTAACTCTATTGCTGANTTCGCCATTACATTNTCCTACTAAATTAATAAAAATAAAAAATATAATACCTTATATTTATCATTATTTTTATATAAAGTATAAAAAAATATTATATAAGGAACAATATGAATAATAAATTAATTGAAACTATAAGCCTTAAGGGTGAAGTTTGCCCCATGACTTTTGTTAAAACTAAGTTATCTCTTGAAAAGATATCTTCTGGGGAAAGAATAAAAGTAATATATGATAGTATTGAAGCTAAAACTAATGTGCCTAAGTCTTTAGAAGAGCTAAATTATAAAATTATTGAAATTAGCAAATTAGAAAAAAGTAATTTTTATATAATTATAGAAAAATAAATTATTAAAGTACATACTTCATAACTAGAGCATCGACTCTTTTTCCTTTATTTTTTCCACAACAAATTAAATAATAATTTTTTCTCTCCGAAATAGTCTTGAAACTAAATTTGCGATAAAAATTTAATGCTTGATAATTATTTACTGCTACTTCTAAATATAAATTCCCTGATAATGTAGGATAATTAACAACATACATTAAAAGAGCTTTACCTACATTTCTGTTCTGATAAATATTATCTACTGCAATAGTTATTATTTCATTAAAATCTAAAGAAAAATTTGCTATTATAAAACCAAGAATTTTATTATTTGATGTATAATAAAATATATAAGAACCATTATTAAAAAGATCCAAAATATCTTTATAATTCCAAGATCTAAAACCAAATTTTTTAAAAGCATTTTGGTGAACCTCCACTAATTTTATCAAAATGTCCTTATTATTTTCTTTTAAAAAATTTATTTTATATTTCATTAATTTACTATTGGTTTCCTCTTCCATAGAGAAGGTTCAACAGCATTAACTTCTCTTAGATACTTTGGGTTTGCGTCTAAATAATTATTATTTTTTATTGTATCTTTGACTAATAAATATAATCCTTCTGGAGTTGAACTAGATAAATTTAAATAATTCCCCTTATATTTAATAGTCTTTGCTATATTTTTAGAGTCATTGCCTACAATAATCAATTGACTATCTAAAAATGGAAATTTAATTTTTTCATTTATATTAATAAGTTTTGCTTCTTCAACAGACCTATAAAACTCATCAAAAATTTGTAAATAATAAAAATCAGGAGAAGCTTTTATAATAGTACAAATATTTTGCTGATTCTTGTTAACAAAACTTCTGCTCATTAATTCTAAAGATGATAAGCCTGCTATCTTAATATTTTTAGCTATTGCTAAACCTTTAATTAAAGATAAAGATATTCTTATTCCATTAAAATTACCTGGTCCTACTGTTGAAAAAAGCATATCTATAGATTCTAAATCTATTTTTAATTCACTAATCATTTTCTCTAAATTGGTAAATAATATTCCAGCACGGTCTTTAGGTAACGGAATACATTTTTGATAGTATAAATTATTACGGTCTCCATAAACCATTATTAAATGGNCTAAAGAGAGATCAAGAGCTATGAATTTCAACTATACTTCCTCATTTATTTACTAAACAAACTAAGGCATATATATTATATACTATAATCTTTTTAATCTTTTTAATCTTTTTTAAAAGGCAAAATATGAATTTAATCGAAATAACTGAAAAAAAGTATAACGTATATATAGATTTAGCATACGCAAAAAAAGATAACTTTACAGGAAAAAAGATATACTTACAAAATAAATGCTTCATTCATAGAGACGCTTTACCTAAACTACTAGCAGCTATTTCTATCGCTCAAAGTATAGGATATAAATTTAAAATTTTTGATGCTTATAGACCGATAGAAGCACAAAATATTTTGTGGGATTTTTGCCCTGATAAAAATTTTATAACGCCTCCATATATTGGATCTCCCCACTCTAGGGGTATTGCTATTGATTTAACTTTAGTAAAAAATAATATAGAATTGGATATGGGAACAAGCTTCGATTATTTATATAAAGAATCTCATCATGGATACATAAAGATAAGTAAAATAGCACAAAAAAATAGGGTAATTCTTTTAGGAATTATGACGGCTGCTGGATGGGATTATTATGAGAATGAATGGTGGCATTATCAGCTACATAACAGTAAAAGTTGGCCACTAATATCAAAAGAAGAATGTAAAATAGGCGTAATTAATGAAAAAAAATAATTATGATTAATTTAATTTTTAAAATTACTTTCTTTTTTACTTTCCTTATTATTAGTAGTTTNTATACAAAAGTAAGTTNAGCNAATATTGTAGTTATATCTTATGAAAGTTTTAATAATAAAGATTTTAATATTAAAACTATAAATGANCACATAAAAATATTAACTAGNAAAAAATACTTTATTTATTCTACAAATAATATTGTAAATTTATTAAATAATTCNGAATCTTTACCTGACTACTCAGTTGCTATAATTATTTCAAGTAATAACAAACAAATTGTAGACTCTATATGGCCTATATTTTCTGAAGCTTCATTAGCATTTACATTATTTATAGACCCTTTTGTAATTAATAGAGATGAAACTTACATGTCATGGGATGATATAAATAAATTAAAAAATAATGGTATAGAGATTGGTATTAGGAGCTCACCTAAGAATATCATTAACGATATTAATCTGTATAAAAATCAATTAAAAATTGACCCAAGCTACTATTTATATAAAGAAGGCATCTGGTCCGAAAAAGCAATTAAAATACTTAATAATAATAATATCAAAATAGCTTTTACAGATAATTCAGGGCCTATAAGCAAAAATATGNAAAAATATAAACTTTCAAGATTTAATGTAGCTGGAAAATTTTCNGNTGTTGANAGNTTTAAAACAGTTTTAGATACTTTACCTCTAGAANTTACTGATATCCTCCCTCANGGTAATACTATTTTAAATAATCCTCCTNTTTATGGTTTTACACTTATAGATNAANANCACATTCCTCAATGCTATACTANTAATAAAAATAAAGCTGATGTAACNCTAATNAATAAAAATAGAGTTGAAGTTAGAACTANNGTATTTTTAGGTNCAAAAGCAAGAATAAACTGTGTTTCTAAANATGCTAATAANAGATTACTATGGCACGGGTCACTATATTGGATAAGTAAGTAATTAAATTACTCTACTTCTCTNACTTCCATAATCTCNGGTATNTAATGTTTTAGCATATTCTCTACTCCCATNTTAAGTGTAGCCATAGATGANGGACAGCCTGAGCATGCTCCTCTCATTTCTAGCTCAACTATTCCTTCAGAATAATTATGAAAAACTATATCTCCTCCATGGCTTGCAACAGAAGGTCTTACTCTAGTTTCTAATAAGTCTTCTATTTGTATTGCAATTTCTTTGTCTTCTTCACTTAATTCTACTGGAAGATCTTCTTTAACTTCTTCAATAATTGAATCACCTGACATATAGTGCTGCATTACTTGACTGAGTATTAAAGGTTTTAATTCTTGCCAATCAATATTTTCTGATTTTGTAATTGAAATAAAATCAGAACCTAGAAAAATACTATCAACACCATCAATTAAAAATAATCTTTTTGCCAATGGTGAACTAGTAGCATCATCTATACTTGAAAAATTAATACTCTTAATAGGAGACACTTCTTTCCCTGGAATAAATTTAACAGTNTTAGGGTTTGGTGTAAGCTCTGTTTGTATAAACATTTTTTCCTCTTTTCTATGTTATCTTTTCTATCTCATCTTTGCTTAAATTTCCTGGAACAATTGTTAATGGTATATGAATACTATTTGTTAGTCCTGTAGAAAATTTATTAATCAAATCATTTGTGCCTTTTCCTTCTGGTGCGGCTCCTAACACAAGAATACTAATCGTTTTGTCTTCATTAATCAAATCTACTATTTTATTATATTTAACTCCGTATGATATTATTGTTTCAATATCTATAGAAAATTCATTAAATGTTTCNTTTTTTAAATCCATCAATACTCTATTAGCCTCTTCTTCTGCTTCTCTTTCCATNACTTTTTCTACTCCAGCAAAATGTTGCATATCATTTGGCTCTATAACATATAGAATACATACTTCTCCCTTAGAATTTTTTGCCCTCATGCAAGCAAACCTTAATGCTGCTTTACATTCATCAGATGAATCAACACAAACTAAAAATTTTACTTCTCCTGGAATATGCATTAATAAATATTACCTCTCATATTCTTCTAAATACTTCACTGCCTATATATCCAGCTAGTATAGCTCCTAAGGCAGCTAATAATCCATATAAAAAAGGATGCTCAATGGAATAGTCGGATAAACCTTCTGCAAGGCCATCCTTTGATACTTTAACATTATTACTCCAAGAAGAAATTAATTTTCCATTATGACTTAATAGAAAAGATTTTACATTATATACGCCAGTTGGAGTTATAGCAGGAAGCGTAAATTCTGCTCTAAATAAAGCTTCTCCCAAAACATCTATATTGCCAGCAATTTGATACAGGCCTCTATTTTGATAATAGGTTTTTAATAAATCTTTATAAACATCTATCTTATTATGTTTTTTAGTATTATTAGTACTAATAATTAAATTATCCCAACCTATATTAAGTTTCTCTAAAATACTATTGTGTATACTTTCTAAATTATTTATATTACTGGCGCTTGCAAAATATCCAGGTGCATCAGTAAATATTATTTCATTTTTACCTGCTAACCATACCCCTGCATACTTTTCTTTCTTTCTAATTTTTAAGTGACTAGAGGGGCCTAAAACATTAATAATTAAAATTGAATCTTTATATAATTTTGCATCAATTACGCCATAAATTATTATTTTTGCTCCATCGAAAGAAGCAGTAATATTAATATCTTTATCTACAATATCTGTAAGTAACGGCTCTCTTCCCCAAGANGGGTATATTTGAATAAAAAATAANAANATTAAAATAAAGGACTTCATATATTTCACTTTATGCTTTCAATTATAAAAGTTTCTTTAGGNGTTACTAAAATTTCTCCTATTAGAACAACNGCTACTATGATAATAATAATGGCTAATAAAAACCTTATTTGTTCTCCCNTAAGTTTAACCATTACTCTTGTTCCAATTTGTGCCCCTATAACTGCACCAATTAATAATAATGACGATAATACTACATCTACTGTTTGATTAATGTAAGAATGCATTATTGTAGATACAGATGTTACAAATACTATTTGAAGTAAAGAGGTTCCAATTACTACTTGAGTGGGCATNCCAAGTATGTAAATCATAGCAGGAACTAANATAAANCCNCCNCCAACNCCCATAATTGAAGATAAGACTCCTACTACNAANCCNATAAATATTGGAGGGATTATACTAATATATAAATGAGATTTTCTAAATTTTATTTTGAATGGTAGTCCGTGAAGCCATATATGTTCGT
>NHFK01000011.1 GCA_002171375.1 Alphaproteobacteria bacterium TMED109 | reverse complement strand
TACAAGATAGGCTATATAGTTTTATAGTCATATTATTAGATGAATTATATGCTCTATAAGCTAATTCTTCTGAATTTTTATCTTTACTTGCAGTAACATATTCCAAACATATATTATGTAAAGACCTCCACCCTCGAGAAGAAGAGTTCTTTCTTAAATAGCATTTATTTAGAACACTGCTAAAATTATTAGTAAGAGCCGAATTAATATTTTTCAATATAGTATTTCTTGCTTCATGAATATTTTCTGGGATGTAAACTTTAGTATTTTCAGCTATTTCATTTTCAGAAGGAACAGATAATAATTCAGCAGCAAAACCTGGATCTTTGCAACAATTATCTAATATATTTTTGATTACTAAAATAAAAAATTTATTAATTTTAATATCAATTTTTAGTTTTGATTGTTTTATACATAACTTTAAAAAATACTGATTTATTTCATCCCATTTTTTAAAAGTATCATTATCATACATCATTAATAATTTAAGTTTATTATCATTTTGCTTTAAGTTAATTTTGACAGGCGATGTAAAACTTCTGTTTATAGAAATTGCTGGGTTGGATGTTATATTTTTAAATGAAAATTTTTGAGTTTTTTTCTTTAAAACTATTAATAGTTCTTTTTTAGTACTATTTTCATCTAAATTGAAAAATTTACCATCAGAACCTAGTAATGAAAACTTTAATGGAATTAGCATCGGTTTTTTATATTTTTGATTAGGAGTGTTAGGTATATTTTGGGTAATTTTAATATCTAATATTTTTGTTTTTTTATTATAACTTTGGTCAATTTTAAGTTCTGGTGTCCCAGCTTGTGAATACCACAAATAGAATTGTTTCAAATCTATATTATTTGCATATTCCATTGAGGATATAAAATTTTCGCATGTTGCAGCTATTCCATCATATTTTTTAATATAATGTTTAAAACCCTTTAAAAACCCTTTTTCTGACAAAATGCTTTCTAGCATTCTTATTAATTCTGCTCCTTTATTATAAACTGTAGCTGTATAAAAATTATTAATTTCTGCATACGATTTGGGTCGCACTGAATGAGCTAATGGACTAGCATCTTCAGCGAATTGAACTGTTCGCAGTAATCTTACGTCTTTGATACGTTTAACTGCTCTAGAGCCCATATCAGATGAAAACTCTTGATCTCTATATACAGTTAAGCCTTCTTTTAGACTCAACTGGAACCAATCCCTGCACGTTATTCTATTGCCTGTCCAATTGTGAAAATATTCATGTGCAACAATAGTTTCTATAAAATCATATTCATTATCTGTGGAAGTATTTTTATCAGCAATTAAAAATTTAGAGTTAAAAATATTTAAACTTTTATTTTCCATAGCTCCCATATTAAAATTATTAATTGCTGCAATATTAAAAATATTTAAATCGTATTCAAGGTTGTATTTATCTTCATCCCATTTCATTGCTTTTACTAAAGAGTTTATAGCAAATTTAATTTTATTTTTATCTTCTTTTCTTATCCAAATATTTAAATCTACTTTTTTATTGGATTTAGTATAAAACTTACGATTTGTTTTTGATAATTTTCCTGCAACTAAAGCGAAAAGATAAGATGGTTTTGGAAAGGGGTCTTTCCATATTACCTCTATGTTATTATGAATTATTTTTTTTGATATTAAATTACCATTGGATAACATAACGGGGAATAGTTTTTTATTACCAATTATTTTAACTGTGTAAATAGATAAAACATCTGGCCTATCTGGAAAATAAGTTATTCTTCTAAATCCCTGGGCTTCGCATTGAGTAACAAATATTTTATCTGAAATATATAGTCCCTCTAATCTAGAATTTAGGTTAGGATTAATATTAGTGACTATTTCAATTGTGCAACTATTTGGAGGAGAAAATATTATAAGTTGTGCTTTATATTTTTTATAATCTTCTTTGGTAAGTATTTTATCATTTATGGAAATAGATATTAATTCAAGATCAATTCCATCTAAACATATTTCACCTTCGACATTAGTAAATTTCATTTTATTGATAACGGATGTATTTATATCATCAAGAATAAATTCTAAATTTACATCTTGAAGAACAAAATTGACTGCTTTATAATCTGTTTGTTTTATTATCTTTGAATTCATATGTTTTTATCTATATTGTTTATAATGTAAGTAGTATTTTATATTGAATAGTAAAGAAAAATTTATAGTAGGTGTACAATTCATGCAATTAAAATTATCAAAATTATATATTATAATTTTTATTATTTCTTCATTTATTACTTTTGCATATTCTGCAGATTATAACTCTGTAAAAGAAAAAGCTTTAATTTTAAAAGATGGTTCAGAGCAAGATAAAATTGAAGCTGTTCAAGAATTTGGTAGGCTTTCCTCTAATGCAAATTTTATAATTGATGACCTAATTTTTAGTTTAAGGAATGACAAATCCCATGAAGTAAGAATGGAAATTATTAGGGCTCTGGAGAGAATAGGAGGCCAGGCTAATAAAACTGTCCCAGCTTTAATTGAAGCGTTAGGCGATGAAAATTGGGAGATTAGGTGGTCCGCGGCTGGAGCTTTAACATCATTTGGAAAAAAATCAGCTATGGCAGTTCCAGAGTTGGTTGGTTTACTAAGAGACCCAGAAGACTATGTTAGAAATGCAGCATTATCAACTTTAGGAAAAATGGGGCCTATTTCTGTTGCTGCTATGATGGATGAAGTCTCTAAATCTCTAAAAGACAGTGAAGATCAATTATATATGCGAATTATATGTATTAGATCGCTAGGAGCTTTAGGAGCAAAAGCTATGGTGTCAGTTCCACTTTTAATTGAAAATTCTACACATGAGGATATTGACGTGAGGTTAGAGTCAGTTATTGCACTTAGAAAAATAGGAGGCGATGATTCAATGCCAGGAGAAATAGGATGGCTAGCTGAACCTGATGAAATGATCTGGCCTAAGGTTGGTCCTAAGATGGAAGGGAACTTCCTTATGTTTGCTGAAGCAAAACAAATGGTAATTTATGCAATAGTAGATACTTTACTAAAATCTATAGATGACCCTGATCAACGTGTAAGTTATGCAGCTATTAAGGGTATTGCTAATTTTGGAAAAAAAGCATTACCTATTAAAGATAAGTTAGTAGATTATATGAATAGAGGATCTCCCGTCATTAGACGAGTTGCAATAGATACTTTGGCTAATATAGGAGAAGAAGCAGATGATGTAATACCTGATTTGGTTACAGCTTTATCAGATTTTGACGTAAATGTTCAATGGGCAGCTATTCAGGCTTTAAGGGTAAAGGGAAATAAAGCAGTTCCAGAATTAATTTTTATGCTTGAATATGATGACGATTTATTAACACCAAATATTTTAAAAACATTTGCAGAAATAGGGAACGATGCTAAAGGAGCTGTTAAAAATTTATTAATAATATTAGAACATGAAAATCCTCAATATCGAGCATTAGCTGCTGAGGCTCTTGGAGAAATTGGGGAGCCGTCAAAAGAAGTTATCAACTCATTAGAGTCTCTTAAAGATGATAAAGATAAGAATGTTATTAAAACTGTTCAATGGTCACTAAATGAATTACGAATGATTAAAAATAGGAGAGATAATGAAGATTAAATTAATTAATTTAGTATTTTTAATTTTATTATTTTTTTATAATAAAAATATATTAGCAGAAAATATTTATGTAGATCTAGAGCTTGTATTAGCAGTTGATGTATCTTCTAGTGTTGATGAAGCAGAATATCAATTACAAATTAGAGGGGTTGGAGCAGCATTTAGACATCCTGATGTAATAGCTGCTATTGAGTCTTCAGGAGGAAATGGAATTGCAGTTGCAATGATTCAATGGTCAGACAATGAGGAACAGGCATTAGTAGGCGGATGGCACATAATTAAAGATGCAGCAGATGCTGCTGAATATGCAAGGGTAATAAGGAGATCACCTAGAATTATTGCTGGAGGGCAAACTTCAATAGCAGGTGCTTTAAGTTTCTCGATTAACGAAATTAAAAATAATAATATTGATAGTGGAAGAAAAGTGATTGATGTCTCAGGTGATGGTAGAGCAAATAATGGTATTCATCCTATGAATATAAGAAATCTTGCTATTGAAGAGAATATTACTATAAACGGTTTAGTAATAATAAATGAAGAACCTTTTTTAGATGGATACTTTGAAAGAGGAGTTATTGGTGGAAGAGGAGCATTTATGATGATTGCTGAGGATTATAGAGATTACGCTGCAATGATACTTCAAAAGCTTTTAAGAGAAATAGGTATGCCAGTAAGTTAATAAAGGATAACTAAAAAGCCATCCTTTATTAAATTTATATATTAAAAATTATTAAGGGTATACGCCGTATTTAAAATTACTACCAGCAGCTTTTCTATCTTTATATTCTTGTCTCATATAAGCTATAATTCTCCAAATATCATCGTCTTCAATAGTTCTAGAAAATGCTCCCATTTGTGTAGGTCTTCCATTTATAGTTAAGCCAGATGCAATCGTAGAATATAAATTTATATTAGTTCCACCACTTACTTTATAATAGCCTCTCGTTAAAGGAGGTCCTTTTGCTCCGATTCCTCTCATACCGTGACAGTATGAACAACGACTATTAAAGCGCTCATAACCTATTGCAATTGCTTCTTCATCACCTTCAAATGGATTGACCATATCATCCTCAAGCATATCACCATATAAATCCATATCATCTTTAGCTAAAGAGTTAGATATATATACTGTGCTAAGAAAAAATAATGAAAGTAATATCATACAAAATAAATTAATATAAAAACTTTTGGTTGTAGTCATTTTATTTTCTCCCAATATTATACGTTATTCAAGTTCTTCGGTAGCAGTATAGGTACTTCCTACTTCTTCAAAAGGTTTAAAGTAAGGTACATTATATTTTTCTACTAATTCAGCTATTGTACCGTCATTCATCATTTCGGTTAGATGTGTATTTAATAAATCTAGTAAATCACTATCTCCGTCTCTAATGACACCAGCAACATTCCAACTCAATTCTAAAGGTGGAGTAAAGCTTCTTATAACTCTGAAAGGAGCATCTTTATATTTTAATCTTGCTTTAGCTAGCTGAGTAGACATCACAAAGGCCATCTTTATTTCTTGTTTAGCAACTGCATCAATTTCGGTAGGGTTTCTAGCCCACAAATCTCGGTCAAAACCATTATAAAATAAATAACCATCAATAGCTGTAGACATAGCAACGCCAGGTTTATACTTACCTTTAATTTCTTCAATGTCTTTAAAGTCTTCTACTTCTGGGTTAGCAATAGGAACGTAGCCTACTCCTAAGTATGCAGTTGTAAAGACTAAGTTTTTTTCTTCAATTTCTTCCTTCGAGCTATCACTATTGGCTATTCCCATATATAAATCACAACGTCCCTTCATAATAGAATGACGAAGAGCTTTTCCTAAACCACCACGCATTTTTTGTTCTGCCCAGTAAATATCTAAATTTAGTGATTCTTTAGCAGCAATTTGACTCACTATATCTATATCAAANCCTCTTGGATAATTTGCNGTAGAANTATAAGGCCANGCATANGGNCCTGCACANAATATNATTTTNTTNGTTTTTCTNATATTATCTANNNNTTCNCCNGCANNNGNATTTCCTANNAAACTGATACNNANAAATATNATAGATANTAANNTNNTNANNATANTTNTCATTTTNTTTTAACTCCNTATNAATNCTANTTATATATATATATCAATTTNTATTTTTGGCTATAATTTTAGTGTAATTTTTTAAAATTTTCAAATGTAAATCTATATTAAATTAAAATAAAAGGGAAGGTGAATTTCACCTTCCCTTAAATTTGGTTTTATAAAAGCTTAGGTATTTACTAGTTTAAACCGAAAGTAAATACTCCGCCGCCTTTAGTATGGTTTTTAAGCCACTCACCATAACTTAGTGGCCAAATTCCACCACCACCAGCACCTACAACAACAGAAACCATTTGTTTTCCGTCAACTGTATATGTTGTTGGATTTCCGTGAACGCCAGTACCAACGTTGAACTGATAAAGTTCTTCGCCAGTGTCATCGCGCACAGCGTGGAAATAACCTTCTGCATCACCGTAGAATACTAAGCCACCTGCAGTACATAGCATACCACCTGTTGCTGGAGCACTAGATGGACGCATCCATTTAATGTCACCNTTTGATGCATCAAAAGCTTTAATNGAGCCATTACCTGAATTAAAAGTAATAACTTTAGCACCTAAGTACCACTCACCACGACGCCACTCCATTTTCTTCGCTTGAAGGTCCATAGAGAAGTTGTAAAGCGGAACCATCACCATATTAACACGTGGTGAATAACACATTGGGTGCCACTCTTTACCACCGTCAAGTGAAGGTGCAATGTTTTTAGTTACACGATCATATACCACATCCATAGTTGGGTCTCCACCTTCTTCCCAAGCCATAATTGGGCGACAGTTGTCGCGGAAGCCTGGAGTCCAGTTAATTTTACCCATNGGAACAACCCAGTTACAACGGTTGTTTGTTCTATCGATTGAGTATAAGTGACCATTTCTGTCACCGTGTAGCCATACTTTTTTTCCATCAATGTCAGCTAAGATTACTTCATTTACACCGTCATAATCATATGGATCATTTGGAGTGTATTGGAACCAACCTTTGATAGCACCATTATTTGGATCAAGTACTAATGTTGAATTACTGTAAAGGTTATCACCTAGACGTACGTGACGATCAAAGTCAGGTCCAGGGTTACCAATTGGCCAGTAAAGAAGATCTAAATCTTGGTCATATGAACCAGTGATCCAACCTGAACCACCACCATATTTCCATGACTCACCTGCCCATGTATCAACNTTTGGCTCACCTTCAGCTGGAATTGTGTATGTGTTCCATACAACACTTCCNTCTTCAGCTGATAAAGCACGAACCCANCCACGAACNCCGTATTCAGCACCNGCAGTNCCTTGGATTATTTTACCTTTAAGAGCCATTGGCATNATTGTTGAAGTTTCAGCATATGTNTAGTCACCTACAGCAACNTCNAACAATACTTCACCTGTNCTATTNGCTANACGNACTAGATGAGAATCTAGAGTAGCTAAATATACACTGTCTAAGTAAGGTTGAACACCACGATTCACAACGTCACAACATAGTTCTGGATATACGTCAGCTGGAAGCTCACGCTCATATTTCCAGATTATGTCACCAGNTGCTGCATCAACAGAGATAACTCTGTTAAATGAAGTTGTTACATATCCTTGACCGCCAACAACGTTAAGTTGACTGTCTTGTCCTTCTAGAACACCAAAAGACAAGTACCATTGTGCAACTAAATCAGCAGCATTAGACTGATTGATTTGAGCAGCTTGATGGTAACGAGTTGATTCATAGTCTTTACCGTAGTGCATCCAATTCATTGGATCCACATGAGCATTTAAAAGCATGTCGTCAGTTACATAATTTGGCTGAGCACCACCGCCCCCTCTAAGGACGTCAACACCTTGCGCAAATGCACTTGAGATCATACCTAATGTTGCTGCAAATACTGCAGCCACGAAGCCATATTTCAAAATTTTTGTCATATGGGGAATTCCTCCCGTGTTATATTCTTCATCTAAATTAGAAGAAGAAGTTATTATACATAAATCACTCACTATAATAATGAGCAACATCTAATATCATCTATATTACTATAAATGATTCTCTCTAGCTATTAGGAAAACCTATTTTTAAAATAAGTTCAACCTATTTTTAAAAAAAATACACATTTNTATGCATTTTCTTNNTTTAAGTACTACATNTAGTGTTTTTATNTAAGAAAACTAGTTAATTTTAAGGTGTTTTTCGAATCGCTTTTTTTTCAAAAATTAATGGNGGACATCTGCTGTCATCATAGTATTCAACCTCACAGTCAAGACATTGAAAACACTCATTCATNTTNATTTTTCCCGATGGAGCAATTGCTTGTACCGGACACGATTTTTCACATAGGTGNCAGGGATTTCCACATTCAGGTCTTCTTGGTATCATATCAAAAATATGGAATCTTCCCAAAAAGGCAAGAACTGCCCCTAAAGGGCACATAAATCTACAAAAGAACCTTTCAGTGCTAAGACCTATAAATATAAGTATCCCCGCATAAATTACATATGGTAAACTTCTATCAAAATATGAAGTTATAGCAGTTTTAAAAGGCTCTATTTCTATAAGACTATAAGACCAATCATTTNCAATAATAATTGTAACTGCAATTATCATGAGTATTAAATACTTTAGTACCCATAATCTTTCGTTTAACCAAAAAGGTATATTTAATTCAGGAAATTTTACTANTCTTCCAAATTTATAAACTATTTCTTGAAGAGCTCCAAAAGGACANANCCAGCCACANAAAACTCCTCTACCAAGTAAAATTAAAGAAAAAAGAGTATAAATAAAAATTATGCATATTAGTGGCTCAAATAAAAATTGCGTATAACCTTTTCCTTGAACTANAGCTTGAGCATANGATATTATATTGACTATACTGAGCTGAGCTTGTGCTATCCAACCAAGCCAAGTTAGAGTAATTGTTAAAAAANCAAATCTAATATAATTATGAATATTTTTATTAGATGTAAGTTTTTTTTGAAACACTAAAAATAAAGTTAATAGTATNAGAANAATAAATAGAATTATAATTGAATAATCTTGTCTAGCCCATTCTGACTGCCACCCACTAAGTTTACTTTCTCTTANTAGACCTAAAAAAGCCGTTTTGATGGGNCTTAAACCTGCATCTTCTAAAGCTACTGGATCTCCAGTAATTAATTGTTTTGGTAGTTCATAGTTTAACGTAAAGCTACCATTAACAAATTTTTCATTTACCGAAAACTCNAGNGACCATTTTTCAAGAGGATCAAATCCCCATTCTTTAGGAATNCTTAATAAACCAACTTGCGAAAGATTAGGCTTTTCTTTAATTCTTAAAGCTGTAGCTTTTAAAGCTTCATTTTTGGTAAATTTCCATTTTTTATCTTTTTGAACTAAACTTATTCTTTTATAGTCGTTTTTTTTCCAAGAATATAAACCAGAACCTAGTACCACTAATAAATTATCTCCTGTAGCTAACTGAGATACATGATATGAGTACCACTTTCCTCCGAATATATTTTTTCCTACTGAAGCTGGACTTGCTAAACCTGCATATATAGTAGNGAAATTTCTATCTGGNTTTCTTATATAATCTTNAGTCTCTGGGCTCAGTTCTTTACGAATTTCTTCATTAGTAAAAGATTTACCTACTACACCACCCCAATTAACTAATTCAGNCCAATTATAGTCTAAAAAACTATCAACATCTAAATAAAAAGGNCCCTCATTTGCACCTAAGCCTGTTTGCCTTAATATTTTTTTAGCTGCAGTAATAATACCATTTGTTGTTAGAGTAGCACTAATAGTTGCCCCAGTTACACCATCATAACCTCTACCTCCGCCTGTGCCAGAGTTTAAATTCACTCTTCTATTTATATTAGCCCCTTTAAATGTATCATGCAGGGCAGTAAGTTTGGTTTGCGGAACACAAGTTGGACAAATCATAGGTTCATGAAGCTCGACTATGACTGAACCAGCTAATCTACCATCAGTTTTTAATCCAACAATAATATCAAAATGATCTCCTGAATATCCTTTGGCTTTAGTGGTTTCATAAGTAGAAAATAAGAAACCAATTTCTTTTTTAAAGCCTGTTTTTTTAAGAGAAGCTATCTTNGCATTAGTTTCTTCTTCCGTGGGTTCTCTTGCTTCTACTTGTAAAAACTCTATTCTCCATTTTGCTAAAACTGTTTCATCTATTGTTACGTTATCATCTGTTCCATAGACTGGAATATAAGGAGGTGTTCCTGTTGGTGNACCCAATGATTCTGCACTTGGAAAAAGTTTAGCAACAATACCTGGGTTAATTCGACTTTGCAGGGGATCATTCATATCTGCTTTAGAAATAGAAATACTCATAGTTAGTAATANTAGAAATAATAAAGTTTTAATTATATTTTTTATCAATTAGCTTGTTCCTAAAGCTGGAGAATTATTATTTCTTTTTTTCCGAATAGAGCTTTTATTTTTGTTGGATAAATTTTTATCATTATAAACTATTTGACAGGATAAACATAGTATACATTCTTTTTCATTTATAGAGCCATCACTTTTTATTGCTTTTGTAGGACACCTTGGGGCTAATGCTAGACTATCTTTAGATCCATTAGCTTTTATAGAAGTTAGCCAATTTATAACCTGGAACTGACTAGTCAAACTTAAAGCTGCTCCAGTAGGACATAGATAACGACAAAAACCTCTTTCTATAAAGAAAACAAAACTTAATAAAACAAGAGACCATAAAATGAGAATTGTAGAAGTGTTAAACTTATTTTCAATAATTGTTTTAAATGGTTCAAACTCCAATAATAAATTATTACCTGATGCATATATNGCGCTTATAACAATTGCTGAAAGTATAATATATTTTGTATAAATTAATTTATTATGTAAATTATTTGGTACTTCAAAAGTTATAAACTTNAAAAGACTCTTAAATTTATAAATCATATCTTGAATAGTTCCGAAAGGACATATCCAACCACAAAATATTCCTCGTCCCCAAATAAGAGTTGTTATAATGACAAATGAGGTGAGTATTACAAAGATAGGTTCAAAGAGAATATNCTCCCAATCACCATTATTTAATCTTAAATTATTATAACTATTATATACTTTTTGTGTTCCAAGTGGAATCCCATGAAATATTCCAATCCAACTAAAAATAGTAGTTGTTAGAAGAATTTTTATAATATTTATGTGTTTTTTGTGTTGTGTAAGTTTTTTAGCAAATAATATTACTANCAAAATTGCAGTTAATAAAAAGCATGTAAAAATAATAGAATATTTTTGTTTTATCCAAGATCTCCACCAATCAGGTCCCCAGGAATCTATGAAACCAGCTTTATTAGGCATATTTATTTTTTGAAGAGTGTCTGCATTAATATTTTGATCTTTAGTTATTATATTATTAATAAATAGAACATAGGCCGTTACAGCGTAAGCNTCATCATTAGTTAATGATTGTGGTTCAAAATATGGCATTGCTCTTCTAATATAATCAAATAAAGTAGTAGAGTGTTGCCAAAAAGAACCAACTGACCTTATAGGCATTTCAGAGTTTAAGCTTCCTAAACCTCCAGATAAAGATTCGAAGGCAATAATTTTTATTGAATTTTGACCTCCTCTCAAACTTTCTACTTCTTGATCTAATTCTTCAGCTTTACCTTCAGTACCATGGCATGAAAGACATTTTGATTGATATACTTTTTCTCCCATTTCAACTGTACCATTTCCGCTAGGTAAGTTAACGCTTGAAGGGCTAATTGAAATATCTTGATTAATAATTCTATTCTGAATATCGCTTTCACTTAAATAACTGTTGTGCCAATTAATAGGATTATTTTTATAGTTAAAATATTTAAAAAATATTGATTCTTTATTAGTACTGATATTATTTGTAGTTTTTTGATCTTTTATATTTCTAATTGAATTTTTATTATTATTAGAATTAATTTTATTAATGATTTCTTCATTAATTTCTTGGTTTAAATTTAAAATATTAGATGATGAGTTAATTTTATCACTAGTACTATCAATTTTCGAAATTAAATTATCTTCAATACTTCTTCCTAGATTAAAGTTTATATCTTCATCAGCTATTAATGATGAAATTGAAATAATACTAAATATAAATATTAGAAATAAAAAATATAGCTTTGATTTAGACATTCAAAGTAATCCTCATCAATATTATTCTTCTGACCATTTCTCATTTTGAGCAAGGTCATCATATTCATTATATATTTGTCCATCTGGCATTATTCGCCAAATTTGTATTGAATTATTATGATATAAATGTCCAAGGCCATATTTAATTGACCAATCTTTTCTCTGCGGTTGAATATTATTTTTACTATCTGTTGCTCTACTTTCTATTGAACATTCTTCNCCATTCCAAATCCAATTATATCTAAACCTAACAGGCGATAGTTGCTGATTTNCTCCATCTATTTGGGCGGTATTCCAAGTTTTTCCNTTATCTGTAGAGACTTCTACTTTTTTAATTTTTCCCAGCCCTGACCAAGCTAATCCTGTAATATGAACGGGACCTTTCTTCAATGGAACTGTTCCCGCAGTTGGTTTCGTTATTACTGACTTTACTTCCATAGGAAAAGTGAATTGTAATGTTTTCCCATTGGCTAGTAAATCACTATATTTAGATGTTTCATCTTTAGTATATGTAGGTTTTTTAGTTAACTTTATACGTCTTAACCACTTAATACTNATGTTCCCNTCCCAACCAGGAACCACTAATCTCATTGGNTAACCTTGTTCTGGCCTAATTCTCTCTCCATTTTGATAAAGAGCAATAAGTGTATCGTCTAAGGCTTTCTCAAGCGGAATACTTCTACTCATAGCCCCTGCATCTGCACCTTCGGCTAAAAGCCACAAGGCTTCTTTTTTAATTCCTGCTTCTCTTAAAATATTTTTNAGAGGAATTCCTGTCCATTCTGAGGTAGACATTAGACCATGAATTGATCCACATGTTCTATCTATAGCAATAGGAAAAGCATTAGAATTATAAAAACTGTTGCCTCCACATTCTATAAAATATGTTTTCGTTTCCATAGGGTATTTGAGTAGATCTTCAATTTTGAAAACTAGGGGAGTCTCAACTAGGCCATGTATCAATAGTTCATGTTGCCTTACATCTATGTTAGGAACTCCGTTATGACTTCTTTCAAAATGTAATCCATTTGGAGTTATAATTCCTTCAAGTTTTTCAAGAGGTGTCATTGCTACGCCAGCTCCTGGCGCATACTCTTCATATGGCTGGAATATCTCACGTTTAGTATTTTTTTCTTGAGAAGATGGAAAACCATATTCATTAAAAGATTCTCCTGCAGTTTTCATCCAAGCAGGTGAGCCTTCATTAATTGACTGAGCTATAGAGTTTGCAGGAATAACTGAAATTGCTGTCCCTGATAAAAGAGCTCTTCTAGTTAAGCCTTTTATTTTTTTCATTAAATATTCCCTAGACTATTCAGCAACATTTAAAGCTTGTTTTTCTAAAGACCCATCAATTAAATATGAAAGGATATTAACCACTTGTTCTACTGAGCGGCATGATGCTGATGCCGCTTGGTTTATCTCTTTAAGAGCATGATTAAGATTATTGTCATGAAGTGTAATAATAGATTTATCTAGAGCTTTTGCCATACCTGCATCGAAAGCTGCGTTCCATTGTCTATATTGTTCTCCAAATTTNACTATCAAAATATCTGCATTCTTTATTAAAGTAGAATTTCTGATTGCATTTATTGAAGCACCTTTATGATCATGCCAAAATTTATCGTCTTCTTTCCCTAAAATATTAACACCGCAATCGTCAGAATCTTCATGTATAGTGTTAGGGGAATTTATAATAACTGGAAGACCCTTTTGTTCGCACAGGATTCTAATTTCATCTCTCCAATTTGTATGTATTTCTCCTGATAAATAAAGATTCCATATTTTTTTAGCCATAATAAATTCTCTCCCAAAGAAATAAAAAATATTAGCATACACANACTTATATTAAATACTAGCATGTATATTTGAATGTTTTAGTTTAATATGATCCTTTAAACTTAGCGTANAGTTTTCTCATCCCACCCAACCATCTTGGATAGTCAGCTGTTTTAAATTTAATGTATTCTCCAACTACAGGGTGAGGAAGAATTAGAAACCCTCCGTTACTTACCGTCTCTATTACTGTTTTTGCTACATCGCTGGGGTTTAACATTCCATCTATTCCAGCAACACCTCCATTTTCCATATTAGCAGTCATAGCTGTATTTACTCCTTGAGGGCAAAGGCAAGAAATAGTAACTGCATTTCCNTCATTATCATTTTTTCCATAGACAATTGACAGCCATTCTGCAAANCCAACAGCAGCATGTTTAGTAAGAGAATATGAGGCAGAATTAATTTCAGATAATAATCCAGCTGCCGAAGCTGTTGTTATAAAACGACAATCATTTCTTTTTCTCATAGAGGGAATAACTGCTCTTGCAGCCCAAACATGATGCATAACATTAACTCTATGAGAGATGTCCCAATCTTCATCTGAAGTATCTAATGTCCCACTTCTAGCAACGCCTGCATTCGCAAAAAATATATCTATTTCTCCTAAATTTTGTTTTGTATTATCTATAAAATTTAGAATATCTTTTTCTTTACCAGCATCAGATAAACATACGTTAAAGTTATATTGATCTTTAGCTGAATTTAGATCAGTTTCATTTATATCTGATATAGAAACTTTTGCTCCTAATTGTTTCGCGGCAATAGCTATAGCTAATCCTATACCATTACCTCCTCCAGTTATCGCTACAATTTTATNTTTCCAAGAAAATGAATTATCTGNCATTTGTTTATNCTCCCCTTATTATAACATCATACATATAATGGTGCCGCCTGCAAGATTCGAACTTGCGGCCCCGTCATTACCAATGACGTGCTCTACCCCTGAGCTAAGGCGGCTTATTAGTTCTCAATATCATATTATATAATATTATGGTAAATATTTTAATAAATTGACATAAAGTCTTATTAATTCATTGTTTATAAAATTTATTATTTTGGAGGGAGCATATTGAAACGTTTATTTTTCGTTTTAATATTATTTGGTATATTTTATAGTAAAAACTTGTTGGCAGCAGATTGTTCAGTTGTATCTGGCTCAACTGAAACCATTTCCTCAAATTGTAGTGACTTAGAAATAGAGGGAGATGGCTCTAATGTAACTGTTGATTCTGGCGTTACTATAGACAGTACAAATGTCGCTGTGAAGACTGCAAATGGTACAAATACTTCGATTACTAACAATGGAACATTTGAAGCAAGCGAAACAGCTGGTTTAAGGAATTCTTCACCAGGTAATATTTCTAATTTAATTAATAATGGCTCCATTACTGCAGGGACAAATCATGGTCTCAGAAATGGTGGATTCATTACCATATTAACTAATACGGGAACAATATCTGCCACTGAAGATAGGGGTATCACTAATCTTGTGGGGGATGAGAGGTCTATAGAAACACTTACTAACTCTGGAACAATATCTGCAGGAGATGACTTTGGTATACATAATGCAGGAAATATAACAACTTTAACAAATTCAGGAACAATATCTGCTGATGATGATTCTGGCTTATGGACAAGAGGTACAATTACAACTTTAACAAATAGTGGCACTATTTCGGCCGGCGGTGACGATGGTCTTAAACTTGTTCAAGGTGCTACTATAGTTAACTTAAATAATTCAGGAACAATATCTGCAGTAGATGATTATGGAATTCGAAATGATCAAAGTAACTCGACTGAAAATACTATTACTACATTAACTAATTCTGGCACCATTTCAGCAACTAGAAATGGTATATGGAATGATGGGAAAATAACTACACTAACGAACAGTGGTACTATAAAAGCAACAACTGATGACTATGCTATAAAAAATATTAGAGGTACAATAACTACATTAAACAATTCAGGAACAATATCTGCGGGGGATGATTGGGCAATTTATAATGATGATTCAGCTACTATCACTACATTAATAAATACGGGTACTATTTCTGCATCAGGAAATAATATTAGTATTTATAATGATACAGATAGTATTATAACCACACTAAACAACTCTCAAGGCGCTTCCGGCTCAGCTCTAACCTACGATGGCAAACTTCCTACTAACTATAATATTATCGTAAACAGCACCTCTGATTTTGGTAAAATAACGTTTAGTAGTGTTTCAGGAACAACCAATTTTGGAGTTGATTTAAGTTCCACTTTAGGAGTTAGCACAACTTATAGTTCCGCCGTAGTTGGTTTGGCTAGCAGTAATATAATTAACACCAGTGGAAGTCTTGTTTCAAATTCTTTTAGAAATAATTGGACGTTAGAAAATAGTTCTGGAACTACATGGGATTTAGTAGTGGAGGCCATAGATTTGGCTCCGGATACTATTGAATCGGTAAAGAAAAATACCAAAACTAATGTTATTAGCGGGATAAATAATTTATTATCTGTTACAGAAGTAAATTTTGCACATATGAATACGTATGATTGTGATTTATTTAATGAGAAGAATGCTTGTTTATCTTTAGGTGGTCGTCATACAAGAATATCTAATCCAACAACTTCAAATAATAGTTTTGTATTAGTAGGAGGATATAAAATTAACAAAAATTTAAGAGTAGCAGGATTCTATCATAAAAATTTAATTCACAACACACCATCTACTTTTGAACTAAGAGACAAAACACCATTATATGGTGCACTTATTGTTTGGAACGAACATGCTGACAAATCAGGTTATCAAATAAAATTTTCAAATGCTTATCAGTTAAAAAGTGCTATTTTAACTAGAGACGTAGTTGGCTCATCTGAAAAAGGTATAGGATATACAGAAATAGAAGCACAAAGTTATATAACTGAGCTTCAATATAATTATAAGGCATCAGAAAATAGTAATTTGATTCCTTATTTTGCAGCAAAACTTTCTTCTGTTCAACAAGAAGGGTTTACGGAAGTAGGGCTAAGTTCTCCGCTTACTTTTAATAGAATTAAAGATAGTTTAGGGACCATAGTAAGTGGTTTAAAATTTAGTATTAATATGACTTCTAACCGTGTATTGAGAGGTAGCATAGGAGTAGAACATGATCTAATTCATAACGTAGATAANATAGAGCCNACAGGAATTATAGGTCTAAGTACTGTAAGTTTAGAAAATGAATTTAATCCGACGAGACCAGTTTTATCATTGGCGCTTGATAGGTATTTGTCATCAAATGAAAAAATAACGGCCACTTTTCAATACCAAGATTTACCTTATAAGTCCAAAGCAGAAGCTAATGCTTATTTTTATTATACTATCGGGTTATAATAGTAACGTAATTCTAAATTTAAAAATAAGTAACCTAATATTAAGAAATATATTAGTATAGTAATAAGTTTATTATTAAGTAGGAAAAATTTTAATGAAAAAAATATCACTTTCAATTTTTATATTTTACGTATTTTTTTTCTTGCTATCTTTTAAATCTATAGCATCAAATTGTGAATTCCAAATGGCTGATATGAATTGGCCTTCAGCGACATTAATGGCAAATGTTGATAAATTTATTTTAGAAGAAGGATATGGGTGTAGAGTTGAATTAATTCCAGGAGCTACAACGGCTACTTTTGTTACAATGAATGAAAAGGGAAGACCCCAAGTAGCACCAGAGTTATGGACGAATTCTGTCGCTGAACCTCTTCAAAAAGCAGTTGAAGAAGGTCGTTTGTTTTCAGCTAGTGATGGTCCTATTACTGAATTAGGAGAAGGATGGTGGGTTACACCAGACACATTAAAACGTAACCCACAGTTTAAAACAGTATTAGATATTCTAGAAAGACCTGACCTATTTCCTGCTAAGGAAGACCCATCAAAAGGTGCATTTATTGGCTGTCCTGCAGGATGGGGATGTCAGTTATCTAATCAAAGTCTTTTTATTGCTTTTGAAATGGAGAAGAAAGGTTGGATGCTTGTTGATCCAGGATCTAAAGCAGGTTTAGATGCGTCGATGACAAAGGCGGCCCAAAGAGGAGATAATTGGCTCGGTTATTATTGGTCCCCAACTTCATTAATAGGAAAATATAATATGAAGTTAATGGATTTTGGAGTTCCATTTGCTGGGTCTGAAAATTGGGACAGTTGTATTTCTAAAGGACCAGAAGTATGTATAAACCCCAAACCTTCAGCATGGACTAAATCAATCGTTAAAACTATTGTTACACCAGACGTAAAGGAAATGCATAAAGTAATGAAATATTTCAGTAAAAGAATATTTCCTGGAGAAGTAATGAATAGTATGCTCGTTTATATGGAAGATAATCAAGCTCAAGGTATAGATGGAGCTATTACATTTCTTGAAAAATTTTATGACATATGGGTAAATTGGGTACCTAAAGAAGTTGCCCAGAATGTTAAAGAGGCTCTTTAAGTATATTTAACTAGAATTAAATGTTCTATGTATGAAAGATTTGAATGATAGATTTCTTTACAGAATTCCCAGAAATATCTCGAAGTGGTTTAAGAGATATAAAAAATGCAATTGATAATGCTTTTAGATCATTTTCAAGAAGCTATGGAGAATCTATAGAAAATTTTTTTGATCCTTTATTATGGTTTTTGATATGGTTTGAAAAACTTTTAGTTAATACTCCTTGGCCAATCATAATGCTAATTATTGCATCGTTATGCTATTTAGGATCTAGAAATTGGAAATTACCATTAGCTGCAATACTTACTTTTACACTTATTGGGTATTTAGGTATGTGGGAAGATACAATGTCTACCATAGCTTTAATTTCTGTCGCCACACTTTTATGTATAATAATAGGAATGCCATTGGGAATATGGATGGCACGTTATGATCGTGTTCAAAAAACATTAAATCCTTTACTTGATGTAATGCAAACAATCCCAATTTTTGTATATTTATTACCTGTTCTAATGTTGTTAGGAATAGGAAAAGTGCCTGGATTAATAGCTATTTGTGTCTATGCTATGCCTCCAATTATACGTTTAACCAATCTAGGTATTAGACTGGTTGATAAAGATATTCTTGAAGCAGCAAATGCATTTGGAGCTGATTCAAAACAACGTCTTATAGAGGTGCAAATTCCGCTAGCTTTACCTAATATATTTGCTGGTATTAACCAAACCATTATGATGGCTTTAGCAATGGTAGTAATAGCGTCAATGATAGGTGTTAGAGGATTAGGTATTCCTGTACTACAAGCTATTCAGAATCAATATTTAGCCCTGGGATTAATGAACGGGCTAGCTATAGTTGCACTTGCTATAATCTTTGATAGGTCTTTGCAACGTTACGGCGAGCGTTTACAGAAGCATAATAATGGTCATAAAAATGACTGATATAAGTATCCAAAATCTTTATAAAGTTTATGGCGATAATCCTAGAGGTATGATGAAGTATTTACTGAAAGGAATGACTAAGAAAGATCTCTTAGAGGAACACAGCCATGTATTAGGACTTAGAAATATTAATCTAGATATTAAGTCAAAAAAAATTCATGTAATTATGGGTTTATCAGGATCTGGAAAATCAACTTTAATTCGTCATCTTAATAGGATTATAGAACCTACTGCAGGAAGAGTTATAGTTGATGGTAAAAACATTATAGAAATATCTGAAGATGAATTACGAGAATTTAGAAGATATAAAGCATCGATGGTATTCCAAAAATTTGGATTGTTACCACATCGTACTGTAATACAGAACGTGTCATATGGATTATTAATTCAAGGCAAAAATAAAGTTGAAGCTAATCAAAGAGCGCAAAAATGGATAGATAGAGTTGCTTTAACTGGATTTGAGAATAATTATCCTCATCAAATGTCTGGAGGAATGCAACAGAGAGTAGGATTAGCAAGAGCTTTAGCTACTGATGCAGGAATATTATTGATGGATGAAGCTTTTTCTTCATTAGACCCTCTTATTAGAACGAATATGCAAGATATGTTATTAGATCTTCAAAAAGAATTAAATAAAACTATTGTTTTTATAACTCATGATATAAATGAAGCAATCAGAATTGGGGTAAATATATCAATTTTAAGAGATGGATCAATCATTCAGACAGGAAGTCCTGAAGATATTTTGCTGAGGCCTAAAGATAATTATATCACAGATTTTATAAAAGATATAAATAGGGGCCGAGTAATAAAAATATCTTCTATTATGAAAAAAACTAATATTGCAAATGGTCCTAAAATTCTATTTAATAAATCTATTGAAGAAGCTCTGCCAATTATTACCTCTGCATCAGATAGTTGTGCTGCAATAGTTGATGAAAAAGGTAAAACTATAGGATCCGTATCTCTAGATACAGTTATTGCAGCTATCTCTAATAATAGAAATTAATAAGGAATACTAAATTAAAGTAATTATATTAAGTGCTTTAATTTGTATAAATACTAGAAATAGTATAGTGTACGCCATTTATTATTTAAATTTTCTTGGGATAATTATGAAGCAAGTTCAAAATGCAGAAGAAATATCTAATATTGCATTTGGATTTATGGCTTCTAAAGCATTATTTGTAGCATTACATTGTAATATATTCTCTCTTCTTTCAAAAAAATCACTAACTTCAGTTGAATTGGCAGTAGAAGTAAAAGTGCCAGAAAATCGTATTTCAACTATATGTACGGCATTAACTAGTATAGGATTGTTAAACCGTGAAAATGGTAAGTATAGTAATTCAATAGGAGCAGAAAAATATTTAGTAAAAGATGCAAAGTACGATTTTGGAGATTATCTTCGTTTACAAATTGACCGACAGATGTACGGATTCATGCAACAGTTAGAAGGTGTAGTTACTAACAATATGAATAAAGATGATATTGATAGTTATGCAAAATGGATGGAAAATGAGCAAGAGGCTGAATTATATAGTGAGTCACAACATGCAGGTTCACTTGGACCAGGATTAACTTTATCTCGAATGATTGATTTTTCTAAAGTTAATACTTTACTAGATGTAGCTGGTGGAACTGGAGGATTTGCTATTCGTTTATGTGAACAACACCCAAATTTAAATGTAACCATTATAGACTTTCCAAATGTAATTAAACTTGGCATTAAAAAAGTATCTGAAGCAGGGCTCTCTGATAGAATTAACTTTCTAGGTTGTGATGCTCTTGATTATAATTGGCCATCAAAAAAATTTGATGCTGTATTAATGAGTTATCTTTATAATGGAGTTCCAGGTGAGGAAATTCCTAAATTGGCCAATAAAGCCTTTAATATTTTGAATTCTGGAGGCACATATATTGTTCATGACTTTATGGTAGAAGATGATAGAAACGGGCCTCATTTAGCGGCATTATGGCAATTACAACATTTAGCGTTTACTCCTACAGCTAAATCTATAACCCCTAGTTGGGTATCTAAAGTTATGGAAGATGCTGGCTTTTACAAGATAGTTAATAATGAGTTAATTCCAGGTATGACAAAAATAGTTTATGGAAAAAAACCTATAGATTAATTTTTTGTTCCTTCTTACTAAATTGTAAAATTATAAGAAATATTAGAGCAATACTAGACATCCACCATGCTTGAAATACTCCAAAACTTAAATTTGATATAATAAAGATAGTAACAATAGATGAACATACGCCAGTTCCAATAATATAAGAATCTTGTCTCATTTGTATTCCATATTTAATAATTTTCATCCATAGTATANTTATTATTATTATCCCCAATAATCCTAATTCAAGCCAAATTTCTAAAAAATTATTATGGGGGTGAAGAGGTATTCCTCCTTTAATTTCTTGGTTAGTATTAGGTACATTTAAAATAATATTCTGCCCAATTAATCTTGATGTTCCGGTTCCGTAGCCTAATAAAGGTTTTTTATATATTTCATTAGCGACGTATTCCCATACTAATAATCTGTGAATTATTGAACCCCCAATAGCAGTTTTCTGCCAAGGAACATTATAATAATTATTTTTTTCTATACTACCTATAGGAGGTAATATTTTTGATGATATAATAGGTAAAAATAATATAAAAATTATAGAAATTATTCCAAAATATAAAAAAGACCTGGGCCCTAAAAAATATATTATTATTGATGATAAAATGGTAATAAATAAAGCTATTTTTGCTGAATGGTTTGGTCCTAATATTACTATTGCAGATACTAGAATTACAATACCTAAGGCTAGAAGTATTTTACCTTTATTTATATACATTGCTACAGAAAAAGGCATAATCATAAGTAGAATAATAATTCCTCTTCCAAAATTTGCACTTCTACTGGTAGGAGCATCTCCAGCTAACATTGCTAAATTTGATCTTATTTCAGTATTTAATATCATATCTGAAAAGATGCAAAGAGAGGTAATAATTAAGGGAATACCAATTAAATTCTCTATATTAAGTATTTTATTATTTTGTGTAATATTTAATACTATAAATATTGCAATAATAATACCTGAAATAGGTCCGATTACTTCAGAAGTTCTCTCGGGATTAATAGACCAATAATAAGAAATAAAAATTATTAAAATTGAAATACTAAAAATAAATAAATTTTTATAATTAACTTTAGAATAATTAATAAAAATATTTAGAAGTGTTGTTATAGATAAAAGACTTAATAATAACCATTCTCCTAAAGGGGCAAAATAGCCTATTGGTATAATACATGCTAAAGTAAAATAGTTTATAAAATTGAATATATTTTTAATGTATTTATTTATCATCATATTTGTTTGATAGATTATTTTTATAAGTGTTTCTAGTATTTAATATGAAATTAAATTAAATATTATACATTTTAAGTTATAAGGTACTAATTATTTTAAATTAGGAAATTAAATGATTAATTCTGATTCCATGTCGCCGATACAATCTTTTAAAAGAATTTGGAAAAATTATGGAAGAGAGCACCTCTTTTCTTTTATCATTGCTAATTTATTTATGATACTAATTGCAGGGACTACAGCATTATATCCAATAGTAATAGATTATGCTTTTTTGTCCCTTGAAGAAGCAAATTGGTCAAAAATTATTTTTATTCCAGTATTTATAATATTATTGACATTTATAAAGGGTGCAGCTTTATATAAGCAAACGGTTATAATCAATACATTAGTGCAAACTATTATTTTTAAAATACAGTCTAGTTTATTCAACTCATTATTAAAATTAGATTTAGATGTTATTAATGCAATAAGGGTAGGTAATTTACAGGCGAGAATAATGAATGATGTAAATCTTATGAAAGAGGCCCTAATAAGGAGCTTTAATAATTTAGTAAGAGACCTTTTTACATTAATAGGCTTAATTATATCAATGTTTTGGTTGAATTGGACCTTAGCATTAGCAGTAATAATTGTTTATCCGTTAGCTGTATTTCCAATAGTAAAAATTGGAAAAAGAAGCAGAAGTTTATCAAATTTAATGCAAGAGCATGTAGGCAAATCATCAGCATTTATAACCGAGAGTTTTTCTGGTATTAGATTAATAAAAAGTTATCAATTAGAAGATGTTCAAAATAAAAAAGCTAATACTTATTTTGAAGAATTAAAAACAATAATTATTAGGGTTATTTCAACAAGAGCTGGTTTAGAACCTGTTATGGAAATAATTGGAGGTATTGCAATTTCATTGGTAATTCTTCTAGCTGGTTGGCAAATTGTGTCAGGTACAAGTACAGTAGGAGAGTTTTCTGGCTTTATTAGNGCATTATTAATTGCAGTAGGACCAGCCAGAGCATTAGGTACTTTAAATTCTGTTCTTCAAGAAGGGACTGCTGCAGCTAATAGAGTTTTTGGAGGAATTGACTCTAGGTCCAAGGTCATTGATAGTGAAAATGCAGAAGAAATAAAAATGTTTAAAGGTAATATCTTATTTAAGAATGTTATTTATAATTATTCTGATAAGAATATTGCNGCATTAGATAATATTAATTTAGANATTGATGCTGGAGAAACTATTGCAGTTGTTGGCCCCAGTGGTTCGGGTAAATCAACATTANTAAATTTATTATTAAGGTTTTTTGACCCTNATAGTGGAGATGTCTTTATAGATGGAAAAAACCTGAAAAAAATTAAAATTTCTTCTTTAAGAAAAAATATTGCTATAGTTTCCCAAGATACTCTACTTTTCCATGGAACAGTATCGGAGAATATAGCTTTTGGAAATCAAAATGCTAAGCAATTAGATATTGAATCCTCTGCAAGAGAGGCAGAAGCAGATAAATTTATTAAATTATTACCAGATGGTTACGAAACAATGATTGGAGAAAATGGTGCTAATTTATCAGGAGGAGAAAGACAGAGGATAGCTATAGCAAGAGCTATCTTAAGAAATCCAGCTATATTAATTCTAGATGAACCCACGAGTTCATTAGATTCTGAAGCTGAAGATAAAATAAAGCAAACACTTTCAGGTATTTCTAAAAACAGAACAACTATAATTATTGCGCATCGTTTATCAACTGTTACTAATTCAAATCGAATTATAGTATTAGATAAAGGAAAGATTTCTGCTATAGGCAATCATGACGAATTATTAGAAAAATCATCTTTATATAAAAAATTAGCTTTATTACAGAATATAGAATAATTAGTTTATTCTCTTCTTAAGATATAGCTGCTAATAATTTCACTTATTTTTTTTACTTTAAATGAAGCTTTTACTTGTTCGGGACTATAGTCCTCTTTTACCCATTTTAAAAATGGCTTTTTATTATCTTTTAAATAACTTTCAAAAAAAGCATCCAAAATTCCTGTTTTTGCATATTTAAGATGTAAATATTTAAAAGATAATTGATTTTTTGCTTCTTTGACTGATTTATCTTCGTTTAAAATTAGATATAGTGCAGACATTAGTCCCGCTCTATCAGCACCTGATTTACAATGCATTATTATTGGATATTCTACATTTTTAAATAATTCTTTCGCTTCTAATATAGTCTCAGCTTTAGGAGTAGCTCTGGAAGTAACAGGAAAGTTAATTAATTTAATATTATAATTATCACAAGTTTCTTTTTCTAAATAATAAGACGAGCAGTGTCTTATGCCTCTTAAGTTTATTATTGTTTTTATACCTCTTTTCTTTTTATCAGCGATTATTTGCCATGGAAAAGGTTGATTTGATCGATAAACATTATTTGAAATTTGGTATAGAGATCTCCACTTAAAGCGAAAAATACCGTGATCAACAAATATTAAGTCTATGTATGAGAATAATTGACCTATAAAACCTCTAGTCTCTCCCTTCTTCCAAAATTTATTAATGATTGTTTTTCTCCATATTATAAAAATATTACTCTTTATTTAATCTGTT
>NHFK01000010.1 GCA_002171375.1 Alphaproteobacteria bacterium TMED109 | reverse complement strand
TTTTGTAGAAAGAACTCCAAAAATAAATTTACAAAATTTTGAAAAGTTATATCAATGGATAGAAGAAGGCTATATTAAGCCAAGAATTTCTATGAAAGTGCCATTAGAAAATACTCTAGATGCTATGCAAGCTATTGCTGACAGAAAAATTATAGGTAAAGCAATAGTAAAAGTTTAGTTATAATTTAGATAAAAAACTTAATAATAATTTTGCGACTTCTTCTGGTTTTTCCTGTTGTACCCAATGACCAGCTCCATCTATTAATTCACAAGATTGCATATTAGTACAAATTTTTAATTGCATATTTTCTAATGCATCGGGCTTTTGGTAAATTCCCCAATCCTTTCTACCAGCTATGAACATGGAGGGAATATCTATTTTAAGATTACTATAAATTCTTAATTTAGATTGAATGAGATTATCAATCATACACCTATACCAGTTTAGTCCTCCTTGAAATTGAGTATTATTAAAAACATCAACATAATACTGTAATTCTATATCAGTTAGCCATTCACATTTATCAATTTCCTCACTTGAAGGCATATCTATATTTACTTGCTCCGCCATTCCTAAATGAAAATCCATAATATAATATCCAGGCATTTTTTCTAATTCTGAAGCATTCCATGCATTAAGTTTAAAAGGATTATTATCTTTCCAATTTCCACTTTTTACATGATAATATGCCCTAAGAAAATCCTTCATACCTTGATCAGAATTACACATATCATTATTTGCTTCTTTAGATGAGTAATACCATTGATAATGCTTTCTAGGCCGATCTAAATTTTGTAAGTCTTTATGAATATCTACTTTTTCTATTGTATTAATTGGTTCTATAGATGGCATTCCATTAAAAGGAGCACTCATTAGCACTACTGATTTAAATATATCTGGTCTAATAACAGCTGCATGTGCAGCAACAATTGAACCAAAATCATGCCCTACAAGGCAATCAATTGATTTTCTTTCTAATGAATATACTAATGAAATAATATCCGTAATTAAATTAGATATTTCATATTCTGAAATATCACCTTCGTAATTATTATTCCACCCTTCTGTATAACCATAGCCTCTCTGATCAGGAGCTATTACATAATAACCTGCATCTGATAANGGTTTAAAGATTTTTCTCCAACTATAAGCTAACTCTGGAAATCCATGAAGTAATACAATGCAAGGCTTANTAGCTTTATCCTCATATCCTGCCTCTAATATATGCATTGAAAGACCGTTAATATCTTTAATAGTTCTTGATCTAATTCCAGCTGGATAATCAAACATTTTCTCTCCAATTATTTTTTAAATAAATTATATTATAATAATAAATTCTTAAAGAGGTTTACAATAAAAAATATATTGTTTACTATTAGTTAAGCGCTGATTTGAGCTCCAGCTTGCGAGCGCTATATAAATACTGCTAAAGAGGTGGTTAGGAACCACCAAAGAAATTTGAGTGGTTTTTTTTATTTCTTAGGGTTCCTTCTACAAATAAGCTGGAGTTATATTTAAGCCCATTTATATGGGAAGGAGATTAATATGACTAATTATTCAAACCCAGAAACTATAGCTCTTCACAGTGGATGGAGAGCTGACCCAACAACCGGATCTGTAGCTGTTCCTATTCATCAAACNACTTCTTTTCAATTTGATAATACTGATCATGCAGCGAATTTATTTGCATTATCGGAACTTGGAAACATTTATACGAGAATAATGAATCCCACTACAGATGTTTTAGAGAAAAGAGTTGCACAGTTAGAAGGAGGAGTAGCCGGCTTAGCAACTTCATCTGGTCAGTCAGCTACAGCAATAGCAATACAAAATATAGCTAAAAATGGNGATAACATTGTATGTTCTACTGATGTATATGGAGGTACTTGGAATTTATTTGCTAATACACTAAAAGATCAGGGCATTGAAGTTCGATTTGTTGATCCATCTGAGCCAAATAATTTTTTAGATGCAACAGATGATAATACAAGAGCTTATTTTGGAGAAACACTTCCTAANCCAAAACTTAATATTTTTCCAATTAAAGAAGTTTCAGATATAGGTAAAAAGTTAGGAATACCATTAATTATCGATAATACTGCAGCTCCAATTATATCAAAACCAATAATTCATGGCGCTAGTATAGTTGTTCATTCAACCACAAAATATATAGGTGGTCATGGGACTAGTATAGGTGGCATAATCATTGATAGTGGTAATTTTAATTGGGAAGACTTTAAAGAAAGACAACCTCTACTAAATAATCCTGACCCAAGCTACCACGGAGCTGTATGGACTGAAGCAGTAAAACCTCTAGGGCCTATAGCATACATTCTTAAAGCTAGAGTAACTCTTCTTAGAGATATTGGTGGTGCAATGAGCCCTTTTAATGCTTTTCAATTTATTCAAGGATTAGAAACATTACCTTTAAGAATTAAAGAGCAGTGTAAAAATGCAAAATTAGTTGCAGATCATTTATCTTTATCAAAATTAGTAGACAAAGTAATTTACCCAAGCTTATTCACTGGAGAAAATAAAAAAAGAGCAAATACTTATCTGGATAATGGCTTCGGTGCTCTTATTGGCTTCGAAATTAATGGAGGTATTGAAACTGGTAAAAAATTTATTGATTCATTAAAACTATTTTACCATGTAGCAAATATTGGAGATTCAAGAAGTCTTGCAATTCATCCTGCATCCACTACTCATTCACAATTAAGTGAAGAAGATAAGCTAAGGACGGGAGTAAGCAATTCTTATATTAGATTGTCTATAGGCATAGAGCATATTGATGATATAATAAATGATATTGATAATGCCTTAATTGAAGCAAATAAATTTATGAAAGCAGCTTAATATTTATCATATATATAGTCTGATCAATATAGGTCAGACTATATTATAATATTGGTGCATTTTCTATTTCTTCATCTTTTTTTGGTTCTTCAGGCATAGGTAGATTCATAAATCTAGTATTTGATCCATTATGAATAGGTATTTCAGTATTATTAATTACACCATCATACTCACCTGACCTAATAAGTGCATCTGTTATTCTCCATGTNTGACTATCTGGCATTTTAGGTCGAGCNAATAATACCATACTTCCAAAATCATAAACTAAATTCATATTAACTGGAGAAAATTCACTAAATACTCCTGTTCCATAAAGTAACGATATTGCTACATCTTTAGATAAAACTACTAGAGGCATTTGATCAGTAGATAGCAAGCTATAAACCCTTCTAAACCCTCTTGCTCTTGCAGGTCGTGCTCTTGATTCAGGTAAAGTTTGCTCAAGTGAATCAATAATTTTTTTAGAAAAAGGATAGCTATTTTTATCTTCAATTACACTTAATATAAGCATATGCCTCATTCGATATACCTGCCATTGCCCCCAAGGAGCATGTCCCATCGAAAAAAATGACAAAGATAAAATAAGTGATTTAGAAAAAAAGCGTCTATTTAACATAAAGGTAATTTACAATATATGAGAAATTCAAACAATGAACTTCTCATATATATATTAGTATTTAGTTACGATATTTATCAAAAACATCTAAGTTTAATACTGCAGTTATAATGAAATTAGGTACATCAACTACTTGACCTACTCTTAAATCAACTGCTACAGAGCATAATATATAAGCTTGCTCTCTTGTGAGTCCATGCTCCCTAACTATATAATCAATCATTTGAATTAGGGCATGACGAGCGGCTGCAGTTAAATCTTCAGATAAATTCTCTAAATTAGTAATTTTTTCTGAATTAAGGTAACCATGAGATGGAAGTTGCTCACCTTTTCCTTTTAAAGGAATTCCAACTGTTTGATAGTAGCGAGTAGGCTCCATATCTCTTATTTGATCATTACCTACTGTAACTGGCATATCCATATTTTTACCACCGCCTTTAATTATTCTTGTTCTAAGAACATTTATTGCTCCCATTTCAATAGCAGTTCCTGAAACTTCTCCGTCACCCTGAGCATAATGTACATCTCCTGTAAATAGTCCACATCCATCAATAAAGCATGGGAAAATAATTTTTGTACCTATTTGCATTTGTTGAACATCCATATTACCACCATTCTCTCTCGGTGGAATAGTTCTAAGACAATCTTCTGCATGACTACCTCCTTCGCCACAAACTGCAGCAGGAAGTGCTCCTCCTGAAGATGGCCCAAGTACAACTCCTCCAGCGGCTGCTAAATCAGCTTCACGAGCTTTCCATGCTTTTACTTCAGGTAAACCTGGTAAAACACCAATAGATCCAGGAAACGCCTCAAAAGGCACAGTAATACCTGGCATACCATCTGATACAGCACCAACTCTAGTTAATTTCCAATTTACAATGTAAGGATCAGGAAACATATCTCTTAAAAATCCAAATCCTGGTGCGATAACTGTATAACCATACTCATCTGGAATAATATCAACTATTTCAACTTCTAATGCATCTCCTCTTTTTGCACCATTAATATGAACTGGCCCCATCATAGGATGAACTAGTCCTAAATCTACCGTTGATAAATCATCTGCTATAGAATCNAACCTGAACTGACTATCTAAAGCATCTCTAGAATGAATAATAATTATATCACCTGGATTAGCTTTTACTGCAGCTGGGATTGCTGGGTGATAACGATTAAAACAATTTTTATCATCTATACAGTGTGTTCCTTCTTTAGTTATTTCTACTTTATTCATCCATTTTTGATCAGTTGTATCTGCAAAAGCAGATAATGATAAAAATGAAGAAATAAGTATTATACTTAATATTCTCATTTTTCTCTCCCCTTTTTATATAAGAAATATAGGCTACTCTTATTAATAAATTATGCAAATTATTATTAGTAAAAATTACATATAGTTTTTATATGAGTATATTCTTTTTATTCTTTGTAATAGTTTTTTGATTTTCGAATATTGATCCCTGATTAATTGCTGCAGGCAAAGGCATTCTTACAGGAACTTGAGTAAGCCTTGGATTATTAATTGCATTTCCTGAAATTATTTTTTTATTGAATTCTTCATAGTTATTTATTCCCATCAATGGCCAAGCATCATTAGCTGCAAATTCCCAAAGCAAGAATCTTCTATTAGATTTTGATATATTTGGCTTTGAGGCATGAAGAAGTCTTGCATGATGTATTGTAATAGTTCCAGCTTTTCCTGTTATTTCTTTTACGTTACTTAAATCTATATTACTTTTTTTAGTATCAATCGCTCCTGCAAAATATCCATTATGATGATGATCATATACTTCACCTTTATGTGATCCTGGAACAAATAGTACAGTCCCATTATCTAATGTCATATCATCAAGCATTATTCCCACAGCCAAAACATCATCATTAGAATGAGGATAAAAAGCCCAGTCCTGATGCCAATCAACTAAATCTCCTGCAGAAGGAGACTTTAAATTCATTTTGCCATTATGTAACCTAAAGTTATTACCTAACAAAGATATTACTTTTTGAATAATATTAGGATAGAATAATAGTTTTTTGAATACATCATTATAATTTTGAGGTTGTTTTATCCTCCTTACACTTGGTTTTGAGGATGTATGATTATCTCCTAAGTCAAACTGTTCATCAGAATTATTAATTAACGCCGCATATTTAAGCATCTTATCAGTTGCACTGTTTAGTTCAGTTAAAAAATTTTTATGGATTACATTTTCAACTATTAAGTAACCATTTTCATTATATTCATTAACTTGGTCATTAGATAAATTATAATTCATTTCATGCCCCCCTATTTATTGACTCTTTGATTAATTCAGATACTTTTTCACCCACCATTATACAAGCAGCATTTGTGTTACCTGATGGAATAGTAGGAAATATAGATGCATCTGCAACTCTTATACCATTTAAACCATGTATTTTTAGTTCATCGTTTACAACCGAATTTGAACCTGGGCCCATCCTACATGTTCCAGAAGGATGAAATCCAGTTTCTGCAGTTTCACGAATATATTGTTCAATTTCATCATCTGTAGAGACTGATGCACCTGGTGAATGTTCAAAATCTCTNATTAAATCCATTGGTTTAGCCTCAACAATATTTCTCATAATTTTTACTGCATCTATTAGAACACGTTTATCTAAATCATGAGACAAAAAATTAAATTTAATACTTGGATGTTTATATGGGTCAGGAGAACAAATATGNATTGAACCCATACTATTTGGTCTTAATTGATAACATGCTGCTGCCATACCAGGAAAATCATGGAAAATTCTCTTTTTTAAGCTACCAACAGAAAATGGTATATATTGTATCTGTATATCCGGACTTTCTAAATAATTCTGTGTTTTAAGAAATGCTATTATAGAAGCAGCCGGCATGCTAAATAATCCTTTTTTTCTTAAAATATATTTAGCTATTTCATTATATTTATTAATACCTCTGCCTAAATAATTATAAGATGCTTTTTTTAATTTTAATTTCCATTGGAGCCTTGCCATGAAATGGTCCTGAAAATNCTCACCTACAGCGGGAAGGTTATGTTTAACTTGTATTTCATATTTATTTAATATGTCTTCATTACCTATTCCTGATAATTCAAGAATTTGTGGAGAAGCAATAGCGCCCGCTGAGAGAATAACCTCATTATTGCAATAAACTTTATGTAATTTATTATTTTTTTTATAAATTATACCCTTACATACCTTATTATCTATGATTAGTTTTTCAGTAGTAGCTNTAGTAATTAAAGTTAAATTTGGCCTTTTTAAAGCTGGCCTAAGATAACAATAATCAGTACTCATTCTACGTCCATTAGATATTGTAGCTTGTATCCTAGCAATTCCTTCCTGATTTGGGCCATTATAATCCTTATTTAATGGATATCCAAGTGATTGAGCAGACCGAATTAAAGCATCATATAGTAAGTTTTCATCTTTAACTTCTGAAATACCTAATAAACCATTATTTCCCCTATAACCTGTCTCACTGTTTTTATAATTTTCAATTTTTTTGAAGATTTTTGATACTTCTTGCCATCCCCATCCCTTATTTCCATGTTGTGCCCAAGTATCATAATCTAGAGATTGGCCTCGAACATAGACCATTCCATTTATAGAACTTGATCCACCAGTCATTTTTCCTCTAGGAATTGGAATATTTCTATTAAATGTTCCAGCTTCTGCTTCAGATGAATATCTCCAATTCACTCCAGGCTTATTGATAAAAAGGCCAAAGCTCATTGGCATTTGCGCAAAAAGATGCTCCTTTTTTCCTGCTTCAATAAGCAAAACNCTAATATTTAAATTTTCTGATAGTCTATTGGCAATAGTTGCTCCGGAAGAACCCGCCCCTATTATGATAAAATCATATTTATTAACTTCTAAAGACATTAGAATTTAGAATTTCTATGTTTAGTCATATTGTTTAATTCTTCAAATAAACTAATTTTACCTCTCCAATTTGTATCTTTTTTAATTTCAGTATTATCTACTATTAGTGAAGATGAAATTTTATCAACTAATTTAGCTTTGCCAATTGGCCAAAGTAAAATTTTTAATATTATTGCTGGAAAATTTATTAAAATTATTTTTTTATTCATAGAAACTGCAATACTTTTATATAATTCTTCTACGCTAATAGGATTATCATCGGATATTAGATAAGTTTTATCGAGAATCTCATTATCCAGNCCAATAAGTATTAGTGCATCTACTAAATTACTGAGAGATATTAAAGATCTTAAATTATTAGTTTTAACAATAGGCAAAGGTATATTTTTGCCTATGTATTTCATTANTGAATTTAAATTACCTTTAACACCCGCTCCATAAACCAGAGGAGGTCTAAGAATTATAAAATTTATATTATTTAGCTTACAAAATTCCTTAAGTAGCTTCTCAGCTTCTAATTTTGATTTACCATAGGCATCTTTCGGATCTTCTTTACTTTGATGTGAATAAATCTCACTATTAGTTAAAAAACCTTCTCCATTAACTTTAATTGAAGATAGCATTATAACTTTTTTAATCTCTAAGTTANGTGAATAACTCAAAATATTTTTTAAACCTATTACATTAACATTATAGTATTCTTGGTAATTATTCGATTTAATATGAGTCTTTGCGGCTAAATGATAAAAATAGTCAATGTTAATTTTTTTATTTAAATCAAAATTCTTAGTAATATCCTTTATCAGAATATTTGTATAATTTTTACTATTAAAATTATTAATATTTTTTCTAACTAGTCCATAAACATTATGATCTTGCTTTAATAACTCTTTTATTAGCATTAATCCTATAAAGCCTGATGCTCCTGATACTAGGATATTATATTTTTTTTTACTCAAAATTATTAATCCATTATTTTTATGCTAATGTGTAATTTATAAATAACATAAAATTTGTATTATGTGGAATAGAATGAACTCTAAAAATAAAATAAAAATTAGCACACTTATTGTAGCGAGAAATGAGGAAAAAAATATTAAAGCTTGTCTAGAAAGTCTAGAGGCAGCAGATGAAATTATACTTTTATTAGATAGAAGCACTGATTGTACAATCAATATAGCAAAAAATTTTAATTGTACTATTTTCGAAGGTAGTTGGATATCAGAAGGCATAAGAAGAAATGAAGGTATAAAAAAATGCTCTCATGATTGGATACTTGAAATTGACGCTGACGAAAGAGCAAGTAAACAGTTAATTGATGAAGCTAAAAATAAAATAATTAAACTAGAAGATACTACGAAAGGATACTTTTTAGTTCCTTTTGATAATTATATAGGAAATAAAAGAGTTAGATATGGATGGGGTGCATCATGGGGAGTGACATCTAAACCTTGCCTTTTTCATAAAAATTCAAAAATTTGGGGGGATGAATCTATCCATCCAAGTCTTCAATTAAATTATAAACAAGGAGTTTTAGTTAATAGAATAGATCATTTTGTTGATAAAAATATTTCTGACATGATACAAAGATTAGATAGATATACTAGTGCAAAAGCCATTGATTTGAGAAAGTCATCAAAAAAACTACCTCCATTATGGATTACAGTCAGAAGATCTTTAACTCGATTTTATAAATGTTACATAACTAGAAAAGGATATAAAGAAAAAGGTTGGGGTTTCTTAAATGCCAGTTTTGCTGCACTTTTTGTATTAATAAGCTATTTAAAGGCAAAATTAGAAAATGATCAAGAATCTCCTAAGAGTTGACTAATTCTATGTATTTTTCTGCTATATTATCCCAACTTAAGTCTCTTTGTAACTTTATGGAATTTTTTCTATAATCTAACCATAAATTATCATCTTTTAATATATTTATAGAACCTTCATAAAATTCCTTATCTGATTTTGCTATAATACCTGTTACCTTATCAATAACTCTTTCTCCTAAACAGCCAATTGGCTTAATTACACATGGAACTCCTAATGCTTGAGCTTCAGCTATGGATAAGCAAAATGTTTCTCCTGGATCACCTTTGTATAGCATCACTCTAGAAGTTAATAATTTTTTAAATAACTCATTTTTAGGAATAGGTTCAAAAAATTTAATGCTATCTTCATTTAATTCCTTGATTTTATTTATAATATTTGAAATTTTATTTTTGTTTCTACCACCATAAGTTTTAGAACCAGCATAAATATGTAATCTAGCATTTGGCACCTGCTTTTTTATATGTTTAATCCAAATTTCAGACAACCAATCTAATCCTCTTTCAGGATTAGAAGTAAATATTACTAATGGATCTGGTATATTATTTTCTATTTCTTGTATTAGGACATCTTTAGATAGACCTAGAGGAATAATTACTGCCCTATTCTTAATCCAAAATGGAATTGAATTATAATGGTACTTTCCTGAACATACTATTTTTATATTTTTAAAAAATAATCTCCTAAAATTTCTAAATTTATTTAAATAATTAGCAGGATTATGTAACCATAAAATTGTTTTCTTACATTTAGGTGCACTATCGAGAAGACTAGGAGCTCTATTAATAATGTAAATATCGCACTCTTTAATTTTTGTATCTAGTGGTTTCCAATAAACGCCTTGGTATCTGATAGATTTTGAACTTTTAGTTAGAGCTATAACTTTATGTCCTAATTTATTTAAAGATTCTGCTAATAATACAAAAGCTGTTTCTGTCCCGCCTAAAGGCCTTTTTCTATATGACAATCCATTAAAATCTGAATCTTGATCAACCATTATTATTAACAATATAAAAATCCAATTTAATTTATTTAAAAAAATCTACCATATTAGGAAGCATGCTTGCATCATGACCACTATTATTAATATTAATAATACATTTCTCCAGATCAACACCCAAATGAATAACTGATGCTAAACCCCATATAAGAGACGACCGTGCTCCAGATCTGCAATAAAAAAGTGACTTTTCATGATTGTTTTTAATTAAATTACTAAAATCTAATATTTTCTCTTTACTAAGTGTACCAGATGCGAAAGGAATATCTATAAACTTTATTCCAAAACTTTCAGCTTTATCTTTTAACAACTCAGAGCTGATTTGATTGAATTCTTCATTATCTGGTCTATTATTAATTATTAGTTTGATACCAAAGTTAGCTAAACCCTCAATATCATCAATCTGTATTTGACCAGAGACAAAATGATTTCCACTAATGCTTTTTAGATTTGTTGTATCCATTTTAGCTCGAACTTTCATAAATAAAAAATTAATAAAATAATATTTATGATTTTTACAATAAAAATCTTTTTCTAACTATTATAATTTAAATAAATGAATAATTTAATTAAAAAAAATGTTGCGTTATATTCATTTAGAATCAACAATAAATTCTATTTTTATTTATTTTAGTATTAATAAATTTTGGGGAACTTAATCAAATGAAAAATATTCTAATTCAAATTTTTATAACTTTTATAGCGACATTATTTTTAGTATCATGTGATAATTCTAAAGAAAGCAACAGTTCAGATTCATCAACCAAAAGTGAAACAGTAAGATGGAAAATGGCAAGTACATTTCCAGGGAATCTTAATATTATAGGTGAAGGAGGCATCAACTTTACTAAAAGGTTAGAAACTGTTTCAGGTGGAAATATAAAGGTTAAGTTTTTTGAACCCGGAGCATTAGTCCCTCCTTTGGAAATATTTGATGCTGTATCTACTGGAGCTGTTGATGCAGGTTGGTCAACTGCAGGATATTGGGCCGGTAAAATTCCTGCTGTACAATTCTTTACGGCTATACCTTTTGGTCCTAATGCTACTGAATTTTTAGCATGGTATCATGAAGGTGGAGGAAAAGAATTATGGGAAGAAATATATGCAAGACATAATTTACATCCTGTTCAATGTGTAATGATCTCACCTGAATCTTCGGGTTGGTTTAGAGAAGAAATAAATTCAGTAGAGGATTTAAAAGGATTGAAAATGAGATTCTTTGGATTAGGAGCTAAAGTAATGGATAAGGTTGGAGTATCTACTCAACTTTTAGCAGGAGGTGATATTTATCCTGCATTAGAACTAGGAACAATTGACGCGACTGAATTTGCAATGCCTTCAATTGATATAGATTTAGGTTTTTATCAAATTGCAAAACATAATTATTTTCCAGGCTGGCATCAACCTGCTTCAGCACTTGAGTTACTTATTAACTTAGATAAATGGAATGCTTTATCTGAAACTCAAAAAGCTCAGATAGAGGCTACATGTTCAGAAAGTGTAGTAAAAGGATTGGCCATGGCTGAATCAAGACAACCTGAAGCATTAAAGAAACTACAAGAAAAAGGTGTAACACTTCATAGATGGCCAGATGAAACACTTGAAGTCCTAAGAAACGCATGGAATGAAGTTGTAAAAGAAGAAGCAGCTAAAGATGAAGATTTTGCAAAGGTCTGGGCCTCTTTAAGTTCATTCAGAGAAAGCTATAAAGTCTGGAAAGATTTAGGTTTTGTAGATTAATAATTTTATAAGACCATAGCTTAATTGATATGGTCTTATATCTCGCTATATAGGTTTATATGAAAGATATAGGTAATAAAGATACTATTGCTAGACTAAAAACTATGTTTTTAGGCTACCCTCAATCGACATTAGGAATTGATGAAGTATTATTTTTAGATACTACTAATGGAATAGCCTCGGCTAAATATATAGCAAAAGAAGAAATGTGTCATTCAGGTGGCATAGTTCAAGGAGGATTTGTTACAGGTTGGATTGATGCTATTATGGCATTAGCTTGCATGGCAAAATGTGGTCCAGATGTTCTCGTATTAACATTAGAAATTAAAATAAGCTTTTTAAATTCTGCTGAAGTTGGGGAAATTATATCTACAGCCAAAGTAATTAAAAATACTAAATCAATAGCATTTTTAGAAGGCAAAATTGAAGACGCAAATGGATCATTAATAGCAAAAGGAACGTGTACTGCAAAATTAAAACATAATTTTTATAAAAATTAACTCACTATTTTATATAACCTAGATCATGCCATATGGCATAATCTTCTCTAAAGTCTTTTATTGAATCCCAAACATTTTTAAATTGTACGTTCTTTAAAGCTTCCTCTTCTACCACAATATTCCAATTTTTTTTATATAAATCCATCATTTCAGGTGACCATTTATGTATTTTGACTCCTAATGTTTTTAATTTATTTATTGCCTTAACTTGTACTGCTTCACTTTTTGCTAAACTATCCAGAAACATTTCAGAACATGTCATTTCTATTTGTGTTTGTTGAGCTAAACTAAACGTATTCCATAAATCTAAGTTAATTATTAAATCTCCTAAACTTGCTGGCTGATGCCAACCAGGAAAATAATAATTATCTGCAATTCTATGAAAACCTAATTCTAAATCCATAGCAGGCATTCCATATTCTGTAGCATCAATAGTTCCTAATTCTAAAGCAGGGTAAATATCTCCTCCAGCCATTAATTGGGTAGAAACTCCTAATTTTTCCATAACCTTTGCACCTAAGCCTAAAAATCTCATTTTTAAACCTTTTAAATCTTCTACGGAATTTATTTCCTCTCTAAACCAACCAGATCCTTCAGGTGACGTTGCCATACAATGTATAGAATGAATATTATGAGATCTATATATCTCTCTGAAAATTTCATTTCCTCCTCCATATCTTAACCAGGCAATATATTCACTTGGGTCAGGACCAAAGGGAAAGGTAGTGAAAAACTGTAAAGCAGGAACTTTTCCAGCCCAAAAAGCAGGTGATGCCCAACCGGCATCTACTCCTCCACTGGATACAGCGTCAAATATTTCCATAGGTGGAACGAGTGCCCCAGGTTCAAAATATTTAATTTTTATATTACCAGAAGAAATTTCATTGATCTTTTTACTTAACTTTAATCCTGTTTCGCCCAGAATAATTAAACTCGAAGGAAAAGCAGCGGCCATTTTAATATTAATTTTCTTTTCTTTATTAATATACAAAGATGTATTATTTTCATCTTTCTCTTTACAGGATAAGATCGTCAAACTTATTAATAAAATAATAAAATATTTAACTAATTTCATTTATACCCCCATATAATATAACTGAAATTTATCCTAGACTCATTTGTAATTTATAATCAAATACTTTTAAATTTATTTATGTTATTATTTATTTAATGAAGTTAATGAATGATTTCAAATGTGTAAAAGACGTAATATGAATAGCATAAATATTATGAATAATAATAGTACTATTAATGAAAATGTTCCAAATAATTATAAGAGCTTATCAATAAATTATAAAAATATAAATATAAGTACACCTGCTTTGTTAATTGATAAGTCTACTTTGATAGATAATATCAAGACAATGTCTAAATATACAAAGAAGAACAAAATAAGTTTACGCCCCCACACCAAGTCTCATAAAACTTCAGAAATAGCTAAAATGCAGATAAAAAATGGAGCAATTGGTATATGCGTTGCCACACTATATGAAGCTGAAATAATGTCTGGAAAGAATATTGAAAATATTTTAATAACGACACCAATTACTAATTTAAATAGCGAGAAAAGACTTAGTAAATTAATAAAATTTTCTAAAAATTTAATGTTAATAATAGATAGTAGTTATGGATTAAAATTTTTAGAGAAAATAGCTATTAAAAACAAAATAAAGATTAAGGTCTTAGTGGATTGCGATATAATGGTAATAGGAACCAATAAAATAAGAAGAACTGGAGCTAAAACTATAAAAGAGATTATTAAATTAGCATCTCTAATAAATAAAAATAAATATTTAAATTATTTAGGTATAACTGCATATGCAGGAGATATTCAGCATATTAATAATTATAATCAAAGAAAAATTGAAACTACTATTAGGCACAATTATTTAAATAAAATTATTAATAAACTAAAAGATAAAAATTTATCACCTGAAATAATCTCAGGTGGAGGAACAGGATCATATGATATTGATACTGATAGTAAATTATTTACAGAGTTACAAGCAGGCAGTTACGTATTTAATGATGTAGAATACGATAATGTAAATATTTATAAATCGAATAAAAACCCTTTTAAATCAGGGTTATTTGTAGCCTCTTCTATCATAAGCATTTTAGATGATTATAATTATATTATAGATGCAGGATTAAAAGCCTTATCAGCTGATTCTAAATATTTACCTAAACTTATGGGTTCTTTTCCAGAAAATTCTAAGTATACTTTTATGGGAGATGAGCACGGTAAAATTACAATACCAAAAAGTAGCAAAATAAAATTTAAACATGGAGAAGTTATTATAATTCAACCTTCACATTGCGACCCTACAGTTAACCTTTATGATAAATGCTATTTAATTGAAAAAGATAAAGTTTCTAAATCGTGGGCAATTGATGCAAGAGGATATGGATAAATTCTAAAAGCTATAATTCTTTAATTAGGTTTTTAGCTTTTTCAATATATAATTCATCTAAATGGTTTTTTGGTTCTGCTTCTATAACTTTTGATAATAATATTTTTGCTTTAACTCTATCTTCTTTAGAGTCTAATAAATATAAGCCGTATGATATTTCAAAAAGAAATCCTATATTTTCTTTATCTAAATTTAACGCATTTTCATAATGCTCTCTTGCTTGATCTGAAGTAGCCCCATACAAGATATTTGCCATGAAACCAGCTTTATCAACTATTTCAGCATGCCATGTTCCTTTAGATATTTGTGCTGAAACATTGTTTGCATTAATTTTAATAGCTTCGTCTAAGTGAAATGATATTTTTTCTGCATATCCTTCTTTTAAAGCACTAACTATCCCTATTAACTGACTATATCTACCCATAGTGTGCGCAGCCTCTACATGTGCATTATCATCAAAAATATCTATATCTAGTGCTAAAAATGCTAATTCTTTTGCTTGTTTAAATACTTTAAGAGCTTCCTCACCATCAAGTAAAAAATGCCCGTAAATTGCTAACGTACGTGCTCTAAAGATATACGATTCAATAGATAAGTTTTCAGAAGCTAAATTTACTGACTCTAAATATTCGCCCTTATCAAAAAGAATATTGGCTTCTTTTAAATTATTATCTGAAGACAATGCAAGTTTTATAAATAAAGCAAAAATAAAAATAATATATGAAATAATTTTTATAGAGAATAATAACTTATACAAATTTATACTCCTATATTAAAACATAGCTGATATTAAATAAAATCATTATATAAAATAATTTTTAAGGAATATAAAGACTAATTATAAATATAAGTTAATTATATTCTAAAACGGTAATATCAATGTTTTATAAATTTAAAGGTAATAAAAATTATATATTATTTTTTGCTTGCGTTGCTACGGCATTAGTAACTGTTGACTTGGCGTGTATTTCAGTTGCACTTCCCAAAATGCTTGGATACTTTTCAGCAAGTAAAATTGAAATTGCTTGGGTAATTACTGTCTATTCGATATCAACTGCAATATGTATTCCTCTTTTGGGTTATTTATCAGAAAAAATAGGAAGAAAAAAAATATACTTAATAGGTATATTTGGCTTTTCTTTCTTTTCTGCTTTATCAGGCTTATCTCAAAATTTAGATCAGTTATTAATTTTCAGAACATTACAAGGAGCTTTTAGCGCACCATTAGTAGCTTCAAGTCAGTCTATTATTATTGATGCATTTCCTGAAAAAGAGCGGGGTAAGGCTCTTTCATGGTGGACACTAGGTTTATTGATTGGACCTTTAATTGGTCCCACATTAGGAGGATATTTTACAGAATATTATAACTGGAGATGGGTATTTTTAATAAATGTGCCTATTGGAATTATAGCTTTTATTGGATCTTATTTTTGCTTAAATAATAATGAGATTAATAAAGATATTAAATTTGCCTTTTTAAGCTTTATATTTTTAGCATTAGGTGCATCATGCTTACAAATTGTTCTTGATAGAGGACAAATATTAGATTGGTTCGCTTCAAATTTAATTACTAATTTAACTATAGCATCTATTTTATTTATATTTATGTTTCTTTTACAATATTTTATTAAGAGTAAAACTCTTTTTCCTAAAGAACTTTTTAAAGACAGTAATTATATAGGTGGATTAATATTCATATTTTTATTTGGTTTACTCTTAGTACCTCCATTTATTCTTATGCCAGACTTTCTATCAAATCTAGGTGGTTATCCAATTGATAAAATTGGGATAATATTAACTACTAGCGGAATTGGCGGAATGACAGGTACTCTTATTGCTTCAAGAATATTATCATTTGGTTATTTTAAAACAATTATGATTGTTGGTTTATTTATTTATATGATTGGCCAATTTTATATGACTGCGTGGAATACAGAAGTGACTATGCAAATGATGATGGTTAATGGAATTATTAGAGGAATTGGAATAGGATTGTTTTACCCTGCATTAGCAACCATTACTTATGTAACACTACCTCCACAATTTAGAGATCATGGAGCAAGTCTATATCAATTTATTAGAAATGCTGGTTCAGCAGTAGCTATAGCAATTATAGTAATTTTAATGGATAGATTTAATAAAATAAATATGTCAGAATTAAGTTATAGAGTTATAGATACATATAACAAAAATGAAGGGTTATTAAATAGTTATAATATATATCCTTTAACTTCCAATGATACAAACCTCTATTTGAATTTAATTACCGAAGAATCACATTTAATATCATTTATTAATATAATGGTTTTATTAACTTATTTGCCGTTGCTATTTTTTCCTTTCTTCCTATTATTTAAAAATAAATGAGGTAAAAAATGAAAAGTAGTAGATATATTCCTAAAAATCTAAGTTTATATAAAAATATATTTTACGAAAACGTAAGATGGGGTGATACTGATGGATATAATCATGTTAATAATGTCTCGATCTCAAGATATTTTGAGAGCGCTAGAGTTAATATTATAAGAGATTTAGAAACTGAGAAATACGGTTTTGTAATTGTTAATTTTAATATTAATTATATATCCCAAATTTTCTATCCTAGTAAAATAGAAATAGGATCTTACATTAGTAGAATTGGAAATAGCTCAATAGAATTTAACCAAGCTATATTTGTAAATAAGTTATGCAAAGCAACAGCAATTAGTGTACTTGCATACGCAAATATCAAAGAATCTAAGTCTTATAAAATTTCTAGTGCTGTAATTACAAAATTACAAAATATTTATGGGGCGAGTGACGAGACTTGAACCCGCGACCCCCGGTACCACAAACCGGTGCTCTAACCAACTGAGCTACACCCGCCATATTATTTATGGATTTAATACTAAAAATATAGAAAAAAAGAAACAAATATAATATTTTATTTTATTATTCATAACTAAAATGTTTAAATTTTAATCACATGTGATTATTTTTGCGACATATTTAAAATTATATGTTAATATAAAGTAATTTTTTTAAGATTTTTCAATATATTAAAGTTGGCACGAAATATGCTTATATTAATATTATAATAATTAATCTTTGAGGAGTTAAAAATGAAAAAAATTGAAGCTATTATAAAACCATTTAAATTAGATGAAGTGAAAGATGCACTTCAAGAAGCAGGTGTTGATGGTATTACAGTTACTGAAGCAAAAGGTTTTGGACGTCAAAAAGGCCATACAGAACTTTACCGAGGTGCTGAATACGTAGTTGACTTTTTACCAAAACTTAAAATCGATATTATAATTGCAGACAATTTATTAGAGCAAGCTATAGAAGCTATTCAAAAATCAGCTCATACTGGTAGAATCGGTGATGGTAAGATTTTTGTTACTAATGTAGAACAAGCAGTAAGAATTAGAACCGGTGAAACTGGTGATGCTGCTGTATAAGCAACAAAATATATAATAGGGAATAAATAAAAATGGCTAAAAAAAATCAGAGTAAAAATACAGCTAAATCAATTATGAAAATGATATCAGATAAAGATATCGCTTTTGTAGATTTTAGATTTACTGATCCAAGAGGTAAATGGCAACATACAGCACAAACTGTTAGCTCTTTGGATGAGGATGTATTGAAAGAAGGAATTATGTTTGATGGTTCTTCTATAGCTGGATGGAAAGCTATTAATGAATCAGACATGATTTTACAACCTGATTTTGATAGTGCAGTAATAGATCCATTTACAGCGCAACCTAGCTTAATACTTTTTTGTGATATAATTGAACCTAGTACTGGAAAAAGATACGATAGAGACCCAAGATCTACGGCCGTAAGAGCTGAAGAATATGTTAAAGCCTCAGGCGTAGGTGATACAGTTTATTTTGGCCCTGAAGCTGAATTTTTTGTTTTTGATGACGTTAAATGGAATGTTTCTATGAATAATACTGGTTATCAAATTGATTCAGAAGAAGGTCCATATAATTCTAATGCAGATTTTGATGGCGGTAATGTTGGCCATAGACCTTCTGTAAAAGGAGGTTATTTTCCTGTTCCACCTGTAGATTCTATGACAGATATAAGAGCTGAAATGGTTACTTCAATGATGGAAATGGGACTTCCTATGGAAAAACATCATCATGAGGTAGCTCCTTCACAAAATGAATTAGGTTTTAAATTTGGCCCTATGATTAAAGCAGCTGACTGGATTCAAATGTATAAATATTGTGTTCATATGGTGGCTCACTCATATGGAAAAACTGCAACTTTTATGCCTAAACCTATAGTAGATGATAATGGTTCTGGTATGCATTGTCATCAATCTATATGGAAAGGAAAAACTCCTGTATTTGCTGGAAAAGAATATGCTGGGTTAAGTGATACTTGCTTATATTATATAGGTGGTATTATTAAACATGCAAAAGCATTAAATGCTTTCACAAACGCAAGTACTAATTCATATAAAAGATTAGTGCCTGGTTTTGAAGCTCCAGTTTTACTAGCATATTCAGGAAGAAATAGATCTGCGTCATGTAGAATTCCTTATGCTACTAGTAAAAATGCAAAAAGAGTCGAAGTTAGATTTCCTGATCCTACTGCTAATCCATATTTAGCTTTCTCTTCTATGCTAATGGCTGGAATGGACGGAATAAAAAATAAGATTCATCCAGGTGAGCCAATGGATAAAAATTTATATGATTTGACACCTAGGGAATTATCTAAAGTTCCTACCGTTGCCGCTAGTCTAAATGAAGCATTAGATGCACTAGATAAAGATAGAGCATTTTTAACAGCTGGTGATGTATTTACTAACGATCAAATTGATGGATATATTGAGTTAAAAAGAGAGGAAGCTCACAGAGTAGATTATACTCCTCATCCAGTTGAATTTGATATGTACTACTCAGTATAAAAAATATATTAAAAAAGGCTAGGTCTTCTTAACCTGGCCTTTTTTCTATATATAGCTATAAAAATAATATGAAATACTAAATATATTGCTTGATGGATAGTAATTAAATTATTATATCTTATGCATGCTAGACCTCTTTGACAAAAAACCAAAAAAAGAAGATTCCTATGAAGCTAAGGATATTGAATTATTAGAAGGGTTAGAACCTGTTAGACAGCGTCCTGGAATGTATATAGGAGGTACAGATAAGAAAGCATTACATCATCTTGCTTCAGAAATTATAGATAACTCTATGGATGAGGCCGTCGCTGGTCATGCATCAACAATTAATATAAAACTTAAAAGTAATAATACATTATGTATAACAGATAATGGGAGAGGTATTCCTGTAGATAACCATCCTAAAAGGCCTAATTTATCTACATTGGAAGTGATATGTACTACACTTCATTCTGGAGGCAAGTTCAACTCTAAAGCTTATAACACCTCTGGCGGCTTACATGGAGTAGGTTTATCTGTTGTAAATGCTCTATCAGAAGAACTTATAGTAGAAGTAAATAGAGATAAAAATTTATGGCGACAAGAATTTTCAAAAGGTATGCCAAAAACAAAAATTAAAAAAATCAAAGAGAGTAGTAAAAAAGGTACTTATATCGAATTTATTCCCGATAAAGAAATATTTGGAAATGATGTTAACTTTGATGCAAAGATTTTGAAACAAATGGCAGAATCTAAAGCCTATTTGTTTAAAGGTATTACAATTAATTGGGAATTAGATGCGGATGACTCTATAAATAATGAAAAAATAACATATAATTTTCCTAATGGAATTAAAGATTTCTTAATTAATAAACTAAATGATGGTCCATTACTAATAAATGAAATTTTTTCAGGAAAGACTTTTTTAGACTCAGAAGAAGAAATGATAGAATGGTCTATCTGTTGGCCAATACAATTAGAATCAAACTTATTAAGTTTCTGTAATACTATTCCTACTCACGAAGGAGGTAGTCATGAAAATGGTTTTAAAGTAGCTTTAACAAAAGCTATGAGATCATTTGGAGAAATAAATAATATAAAAAAAGCTTCAAAAATTTCATCTGAAGATCTATTAGGTAGAGCTTTTGGAATAATATCTATTTTTATAAAAAACCCTCAATTTCAGGGGCAAACTAAAGAAAAACTTTCATCTCCAAAAACTCAAAAGTCTATTGAAAATTCATTAAATGACCACTTTGAAGTATGGTTAAATAATAATATAGAAATAGCTAAGTATCTATTAAATGAAACTATAAATCGCTCAGATGAAAGAATAAGAAGAAAAAAAGAAAAAGATTTAAAAAAAAATAATTTAATTAAGAAAATATATTTACCAGGTAAATTAGCAGATTGTTCACAAAAAGTTACTGAGGGCTCAGAGTTATTTATAGTTGAAGGTGATTCTGCTGGAGGTTCAGCGAAACAAGCACGTAATAGACAATTTCAAGCAATATTAGCTCTTAGAGGAAAAATTCTTAATGTTGCTTCTTCTACTGTTGATAAAATGGAGCAAAATAAAGAACTCAGTGATTTAAAGAAAACTCTTAATTGTGGAACAAGAGATAAATTTAATATTGATAATTTAAGGTATGATAAAATTATAATTATGACAGATGCTGATGTTGATGGAGCTCATATCACATCTTTATTATTAACTTTCTTCTTTAAAGAGATGTTAGGTCTTGTAGAAGCCGGTAAATTATATCTTGCTCAACCTCCACTATATAGAATTACTCAAAAAGATATAACATTCTATGCAATGACAGATGATCATAAAGATAAAATTATAAAAGATAATTTTAGGATAAATAGTAAAATTGATGTCAGTAGATTTAAAGGCTTGGGAGAAATGCCAGCGAAACAATTAAAAGAAACTACAATGGATATTAATAATAGAACCTTATTAAGAGTTAATCTTTCAAGAAATATTATTCCAGAGACTGCTATATTTGTTGATAATGTTATGGGTAAAAACCCTGAGAAAAGGCTTCAATTTATAAAAGAAAAATCTCAAGCAAACGAAATTAATTTTGTAGACTAAATTTAATATTTGAATGTATTTCTCTTTCATATAATAATATTATAATCTTGTGTATTAAAAATAAGGAAATGAAACCATATGTATGATCTGTTGATTAAAAATGGAGATGTAGTAGTAGGAAATGCTTTTGAAAACTTAAATATTGGAATTAAAGATAATAAAATCACACTTTTATCTACTACTAACAATTATGAAGCAAGCAATATAATAGATGCGAAAAATTTAACTATATTACCTGGAGTAATTGATAGTCAGGTTCATTTTAGAGAGCCTGGATCAGAACATAAAGAGGACTTGCATACAGGATCCAAAGGAGCAGCGTTGGGAGGTGTTACTAGTGTTTTTGAAATGCCTAATACTTATCCTCCTACCTCAACTGTAGAACGCTTAAAAGATAAATTTGAATTAGCAAAAGATAGAATGTGGGTTAACTATGCTTTTTATGCTGGCGCTACCCCAGAAAACTTCTCTTTCTTACCAGAACTTGAAAAAGTTCCAGGATGCGTAGGTGTAAAAATTTTTATGGGATCATCTACAGGTAATTTATTAATTCCTGATGATGAAACTTTAATTAATGTTTTAAAAAGTAGAAATTTTAGGGTTGCTGTTCATGCTGAAGATGAACCGCGTTTAATAGAAAGAAAAAAATTAATAAAAAGTAATGATGTACATTTTCATCCAATATGGAGAGATGAACTATCAGCTTTAAATGCTACAAAAAGAGTAATTAAAGGAGCAAATGCGTCCAAAAAGCCTGTACATATTTTGCATATTACTACAGAAGAAGAAATAGAATATATTAGACAAAATAAAGAATATATAAGTGTAGAGGTAACTCCACAGCATTTAACATTAAGTGCTCCTGATTGTTATGACAAATTAGGTACATTTGCACAGATGAATCCTCCTATTAGAGAAAGTAGACACCAAAAAGGCTTATGGAAAGGCATAAAGGATGGAGTTGTTGATGTGATTGGTTCAGACCATGCACCTCATACAATAGAAGAGAAGCATAAACCTTATCCTGATACACCATCAGGTATGCCTGGGGTACAAACACTTCTTCCAATTATGTTAGATCACGTAAATAACGGAAATTTAAGTTTATTTAAATTATGCCAATTAATCTCTACTAATCCTGCTAAATTATATAAGGTTATAAATAAAGGAGAAATAAAATTAAATAATGATGCAGACTTGACAATAATTGACCTAAATAAAGAAGTAAAAATTAAAGATGATATGATGGCAAATAAATCTGGATGGACACCATTCAATAATAAGAATGTGAAAGGATGGCCAATTATGACTATTGTAAATGGTAATATAGTGATGAGAGATGGTGAATTAATAGGAAAACCTATAGGAAAGCCAGTATCGTTTAATAGAGATTGAAGATGTATGAAACTATATAATTCAATAGTTTATTTAAAATTCTTTATACTATTTTTTAGTAGTACTATATGTTACTCAAATGAATATTTAGAAAATTTTATTATTCCTAGCGACTTTCAAGAAAAAGCATTAGTTTTAGATTATAATGACTCATTAACAGGCATAATAACTATTTCACCTAAAGAAAATATCTTTAGTAATTATACATGGCTTAATCTATATAAATTAAAAGTAAGAGAGCTAGAATATAAAAGTTGGTTGCACGATAGATTAAAAAAAGAAGTTCACAATATAATAAAAGTAGAACGTCTAATTAGAGGACCAGATAGTCCTATTAAAGATACTTTATTTGATAGCGCAAGATTTTCAGTACCTGCTATCGATGACACTATCAAAAAGGCTACACTTAATCCAGAATGGTTTTGTGATAGTATAAATAGTGGTTTCAATAAAGAGGGAAAATATTATCAACTATATTGTGCTTATCCTTTAGGAGGGTTTAAATTTTATTTAGTATTACGACTTCAAAATATTAATAATGTATATTACTATATCTCCGCAAGTTCACTTAATAATATTCGTCTAAGAAAAGTGCTTGAAATAGCAGATAGCTTTTATCTATTTAAATAAGGAATAATAATGTCATCAGTTTCAAATAAAAAACTTACAGAACTAAATAAACAAGATTATAGAGCCTCAACATGGTCTGATATTTTTCTACTAAAAGATCAGTTAACAGAAGAAGAAAATATGATCAGTGAAACTGCTGCAAATTATGCGCAAGATAAATTAATGACCAGAGTTTTAGATAATAATCGAAATGAAAGCTTTGATAAAAATATTTTTAGAGAAATGGGTGAACTAGGATTATTAGGTTCTACTATTAATGGCTATGGCTGCCCTGGTATATCTTATGTAGCGTATGGTTTAATAGCTAGAGAAATTGAGCGAGTAGACTCCAGTTATAGATCTTGTATGAGTGTTCAATCTAGTCTCGTGATGCATCCAATAAATACATTTGGCTCAGAAGAGCAAAAGGAGCGTTTTTTACCTAAACTTGCAACTGGAGAATATATTGGGGCTTTTGGCTTAACTGAACCAAATCATGGATCAGATCCAGGTAGTATGGAAACAAAAGCTACAGCAACAAAAGGAGGATATATTCTAAATGGTGCAAAAAATTGGATTACTAATTCTCCTATCGCAGATGTTTTTATTATATGGGCTAAAGATGAGCAAAATATATTAAGAGGCTTTATTGTCGAACGAAGTTTTAAAGGATTAGAAACACCTTATATTAAGGGTAAATTCTCTTTAAGGTCATCAACTACAGGAATGATACATTTATCAGATGTCTTTGTTCCAGAAGAGAACAAACTTCCAGATGTAAAATCTTTTAAAGGGCCTTTTTCATGTTTAGATTCTGCGAGATATGGAATAGCTTGGGGCGCATTAGGAGCTGCAGAATATTGTTGGCATACAGCACTACAATATACATTAGATAGACAACAATTTGGTAAACCGTTAGCCGCAAATCAACTTATTCAAAAAAAGCTAGCTGATATGCAAACTGATATAAGCCTTGCATTACAAGGTAGCTTAAGAGTAGGAAGATTGAAAGATCAAAGTAAATCTACTCCTGATATGGTGTCTCTTATTAAAAGAAATAGTACTGGTAAAGCTTTAGAAATTGCTCGTACAGCAAGAGACATGCTTGGAGCTAATGGTGTGAGTGACGAGTACCATATAATTAGGCATGTAATGAACCTGGAAGCAGTAAACACTTATGAAGGTACGCATGATATTCATGCTTTAATATTAGGACGAGCACAAACTGGAATTGCTTCTTTTTAATTAACTACTTTCTTCTATTAACTTTATAATAGCTGAGTAATCTAAAGACCCTCTCCCTTGATTTATAAACTCTTTATACATGTCTAATGCCTTTAAACCTATTGGTGTTGAAATGTTAACAGAATCAGCCGCATTTTGAGCTAAGGATAAGTCTTTTAACATCATTTCAGCTGCAAAACCTGGCTTAAAATTATTATTAGCAGAAGAAGTCTCAATAATATTAGCTACAGGCAAGTGATTTAACATTGCCCATGACATTCCAGTGGCTTTAGAACTGATATCAAAAAATGTTTTTTGATCCAGTCCTAATTTTTTAGCCATAGTAAATGACTCTGCTAATGCTATCATTGTAGTACCTAATATCATATTGTTACATATTTTTACTGCTAAACCAGCACCCAATTCTCCAGCATGAATAACATTTTTTCCCATATCACTTAAAATTGAAAGAGCTGAATTAAAGTTTACTTCTGATCCTCCAACCATAAAGGTTAAAGTTCCATTATCTGCACCAACAATTCCTCCAGAAACTGGAGCATCTATTAATTTCATACCTTTGATACTAGCTTCTTCGCCAACATTTTTAATTGTATCAATATCTATAGTTGAGCAATCAATTAATAGTGTATTTTTATTAGCATTTTCAATTACTCCATTACTACCAAGATAAACATCTCTAACATGAGAGCCTTCAGGTAACATAGTTATAACTATTTCCACATTAGAAACAGTATCAACTATATTAGAACAACCAATACAACCATTACTATTCAAATCATTAACAGCATCAATATTAATATCATAAACCTTAACTTTGTGGTTAGCTTTAACTAAATTTAAAGCCATACCCCTTCCCATATTTCCTAATCCTATAAATCCAATATTCATATCTTTTCCTTTACTATATTTTTAGATCATTTTTACCTAAAGATTTGAAATGTGATGAAACTAATTTATCAGTAACATCTTCAATTTTATTAGGGCTCCATTTTGGCTTAAAGTCTTTATCAACTAAAATAGCTCTTACTCCTTCATAAAANTCAACTCCTGCCATGCATGCTTGTGACAACCNATACTCCATAATTAAATCATCCTTAAAAGACAAATATTTTGAAGCCCTTATTTGTTTTAGAGTAATCTTAAGGCTTGTAGGGGACATTTTTTTAAGAGNTTCGAGAGCGTCCACAGACCATTTTTCATTATTATTTTTTAATGCCAAAATAATTTTTTCAATATTNTTNTATCTAAANATATTTTCAATTTTTTTATTTAAATTAGGAAAAATAAGAGAATTAGTTTTTAATGAATTTTTCTTAAGAATATTCTGAATAGATTGCTTTGTTTTAACTTTAATTAAAGATTTTTCAACTTCTTCGAATTTATCAAACTTAATGCAATAATTAGCCAATTGTAATTCAATTAAATCATCACTTTTTAACCTTTTTCCTGTTAAACCAATATATATACCTATATTATTTTTTAATTTTGATAAAATACTTCCAGCACCTACATCAGGAAATAATCCAATTGCGGTCTCAGGCATAGCGAATGTTACTTTTTCAGATACAACAGTTATATTGCTATGCATAGCAATCCCTACTCCTCCTCCCATACATATTCCATTAACAAGAGAAATTATTGGTTTTTTATAATTTTTTATTAAATAATTTAATTGATACTCTTTATAAAAAAAATTTTTTCTTATTTTATTATTAGTAGTTGTATTTTTTTCTTCATAAAAACTTTTAACATCTCCTCCAGCACAAAATGCTCTTTCGCCATCACCCTTAAAAATAACAATATGAATATTTTCATTCTTTAAAATTGCTTTTAGATACTTTTCTATTTTTTCTATCATTTCAAATGTTAAAGTATTTAAATATTTAGGCCTGCTTAAAGTTAAAATTGCTGCATTTTTATTTACTTCATATTTAACAGTCATCTTAAATTACCTATTATTTAATAAAGCCCTAGAAATTATAACNCTCATAACTTCATTAGTACCTTCTAAAATTTGATGTACACGTAAATCTCTAACATATCTTTCTATTTGATATTCCGATAAGTAACCATATCCGCCATGCAATTGTAATGCTTCATTACAAATTGCAAAACCAATATCAGTTGCAAATCTTTTTGCCATAGCACATGACTTTGTAGTCTCTTGTCCAAGGTTATCTAATTCTGAAGCTGCTTTTAAAACCATTAATCTTGCAGCTTCTANNTGNGTAGCCATATCAGCTAATTTAAANTGAGTNGCTTGAAANTCAGATATTTTNTTNCCAAATTGNNTTCTATCNTTNACATATATTANNGATTTTTCTAAACANGCTNNNGCNGCACCAAGNGAACANGATGCAATATTAATTCNTCCNCCATCTAATCCNTGCATAGCNATNTTAAANCCATCNCCTTCTTTNCCTANNAAATTCTTTATAGGNACTTTACAATTNTCAAATATNACTTGNGCNGTNGGTTGNGAATTCCANCCCATTTTANTNTCTAANTTTCCAAAAGANANNCCTTCAGNATTTTTATCTACTATNATACAGGANATNCCATTNGNACTNTTATCTCCNGTTCTAACCATAGTTAAATANATNTCTGATANNGTTGCNCCAGANATAAAAGCTTTNGTNCCATTAAGTATATAATNATCTCCATNTTTCTNNGCNGTAGTNCTTAANGCAGCNGCATCNGAACCTGANCCAGGTTCTGTTAAACAATATGANGAAATNNATTCCATAGATANTAANTTTGGNAGATAATTATCAAAATGANAATCNGAACCATATTTAGAAATCATCCAAGNNGCCATATTATGAATTGATAANAANGCAGCNGTAGANGGNCATGCAGTNGAAAGNTCTTCAAATATAATTGNNGCNTCTAAACGACCAAGACCTGTACCNCCTAATTTTTCAGGTATATAAATTCCTCCTAAACCTAAACTAGCTGCTTCTCTAAGAACGTCTACTGGTAAAGTTTTNTCTTGATCCCACTTATTAGCAAANGGTTCCATTTTTTCCTTAGCGAAAGACTGNACCATAGATTTAATTGCTGTTTGGTCGTTAGTTAGAGTAAAATCCATAATTATTCCGATGCCTTTAAAAATTAATATAAATGTATTTTCTTGACTAAACTCATTATTAAGATACAAGAATTTTGTAAAAATACACTATTATAATATAATATACTCTGTTTAATTAGGAAATAATTATGACTAATAATATAAGTATTGCTTCATATCCAAATATAAGAATGAGACGAAATAGAAAATCTGATTGGAGCAGACGTTTGGTTAAAGAAAATCAGATNAGTGTAAATGATTTAATACTTCCAATATTTGTTACTGATTCTGAAAAGAAAACAGCTATAACTTCCATGCCNGGAGTAAATAGAATTCCAATAAATGAAGTTGTTGGAATAGTTCACGAAGCAAAAGAATTAGGAATACCTGCTATAGCATTATTTCCTGAAACGAATAACTCATTAAAAGATGAAAATGGTTCAGAAGCTCTTAATGAAGAAAATATCGTATGTAANGCAACTAGATTAATAAAAGATAATATTAAAGGTATTGGTATTATTACTGATGTAGCACTAGATCCATATACTAGTCATGGACATGATGGTATAATAAAAAATAATGAAATATTAAATGACGAAACTCTTAGTATNTTGTGTAAACAAGCTATCATTCAAACAAAAGCNGGNTCTGATATAATTGCTCCTAGTGATATGATGGATGGACGAGTTCAAGCAATNNGNACAGAACTNGATAAANATGGCTATNANAATACGCAAATTATGTCTTATGCAGCAAAGTANGCTTCATGTTTCTATGGACCATTTAGAAATGCCATTGGATCTGAAAAAAACCTCAGCAGTAAGTCAAAAAAAAGTTATCAGATGGATTTTTCTAATTCCGATGAAGCATTACGAGAAGTTGGTTTAGATATATCTGAAGGAGCTGATATGGTTATGGTAAAACCAGGCATGCCATATTTNGATATAATTTACAGAATAAAAACTACTTTTAAAATGCCTACATATGCTTATCAGGTATCAGGTGAATATGCTATGATCATGTCTGCAGTTAAAAATGGNTATATTGATAAAGATAAGGCTATAATAGAATCTTTAACTTGTTTTAAAAGAGCAGGAGCAAATGGTATATTAAGTTACTTTGCTATCGAAGCTGCAAAACTTATAAATAAAGGTTAATTTAATGAAAAATATTCATCCTAATTTATTATCAGTAGCTCCTATGATGGATAGAACAGATTTACACTTTAGGAATTTAATAAGATTAATATCTAAGAATATATTTTTATATACTGAAATGATTAATGTTAATACTATTATTCATGATCAAAATAAAAGATTCCTGATTGAAGGAGATTGCAAAGGACCTGTTGCATTGCAAATTGGGTGCTCTGATCCAATTTTAGCAAAACAAGCTGCTAATATTTTTGCAAAAGAAAACTTCCAAGAAATTAATATTAATTGTGGATGCCCTTCTAGTAAGGTCGTTAATGGTAATTTTGGTGCTTGCTTAATGAAAGAACCTATTAAAGTTGGTAAAATGATAGATGCAATTAAGGAAGAAACAGATATTCCTATTACCGTNAAAACNAGAATAGGCTTGGATAATTTTGATACTNATGAATTTTTAGAAGAATTTATTNCAGAATTNCACTCTAAAAATGTAAAAACAGTTATAATTCACGCAAGAATAGCCATACTTAAGGGTTTAAGTCCTCATGAAAATAGGACGATTCCTCCTTTAAATTATGAAAGAGTTAAATATATTAAAAACACCTTTAAAGATATGAAAATAATACTTAATGGTGGTATTAAAAATCTAAAAGAAGCTAAGTGGCATCTAAATACTTTTGATGGAAGCATGATAGGAAGAGCAGCTTGGGACAATCCTTGGATGCTCAGTGANACAGATAATTTATTTTATAATNATAAAAACAATATGTCTCGATCAGAAATAATTGGTAAATACTTAAAATATGCAAGTAAATATATTAGTCTAGGTCATTCACAACGAAGATTAGTAAGACCATTATTTAATTTATTCTATGGAGTTCAAGGCACAAAAATATGGAAACAACAATTAAATGAAGTTGCAAACAATAAAATATCTATAAATAGTATTTATGATTTATCCTCACAACTAGAAGAAACNATAGAAGAAGCAGCTTAGTATTATTATGATTTTTTATTAAAAGATCCGAAAGCTAACATAAAAGCTGGCAAAATAAGTAAGTTTAAAATAGTAGAAGAAGTCAAGCCTCCTATAATTATAGATGCCATTGGACCCATAATTTCTCTGCCAGCATTATCCGAATCAAAAGCAATAGGAACCATTGCAAGTGCTGTAACTAATCCTGTCATTAATATAGANGGCAACCTTTCTGTTGCTCCTTTTATTACAGTATCCTTATTCCATTTTAAACCAACTTTAAATACTAAATGCTGATAATGAGAAATTAACATAATAGAGTTTCTTAAAGTTATACCAAATAAGGTTATAAATCCAACAACTGATCCTATAGATAATATACCNCCTCCNATTNAAGCTGCAATTAAACCNCCAATTAAGGCAAAAGGTAAATTTATTAAAACTAGNAAAGTATTTCTCANATTTCCTATAGCTAATAGGACAAGAAATAATACTGCTATCATAATTAAAAATGAGATAATTATTAGTTCTTTTCGAGCTTCATTTCCTTCTANCGCACTTCCAGTTATATTAATATAAATATTATCTCCTAAATTAATATTATTTATAATATTATTAATTTCATTTAATGCTGAATTGATAGCTCCCCCTAATGGTTTTAAAGTTATAATTTGCACTTTTCTTCCAGAATCATGAAGAATATTATAGCGTCCTTTCGTTATAGATATTTCAGANATATCNTTTAGTTTTATTGGCTGACCNAGCTTATTAAACAAAACCAAGTTTTTTATATAATCAATACTTTCTATTTGATTTTNATCTTTATANAAAAGNACTACAGGTATAAGTAAAACATCTTCATAATAGTTATCAATTATAAATCCATCTATCGCAGTATTAATAAATAATTTAGCTTGATTAAGTGAAATATTATTTTTAGCTAATAATTTATTGTTAAATTCAATATTAATTTGTGGTTTATCAAGTACAGACTTTAATTGAACATCTCTCAGCAAATTACTTTCTANTAAACCTTGNTGTAGTTTATTACTAGCAATATCTATATTAACTAAACTATTACCAAAAATTTGAATTACAATCGGTGAAGTAAAACCTGAAGAAGTNTCATCTACTCTTTCAACTAAAAAAGAGTTTAGTTCAAAAGATATTCCNGGTGTATTAATTAATACCTCTCTAATCTTATCATGTACTATCTGCTCTTTTTCTCCAGTCAAATCATATAATTCAACCTCAAATTCTGAATAATGGCTTCCAAATGTATCTGCTCCTCTTTCTGCCCTTCCCGCCCACTGTGATATAGTTTTAACACCTTCTATCTGCAAAACTTTACTGCTAATATTATCTCCAATTCTCATTGTTTCAGACAAGGAAGTGCCTGTAATCGAAGATGTATGAATCATAAAATGCCCTTCCCTTAAGTCTGGTAAAAAACCAAAATTCAATTTAGGTGCTAAAATGATTCCTGAAGAACATANTAAGAGTGCAATAATAGAATATAACTTAGGGAATGATGTAATATAAGATAATATNTTNTTATAAAGAGGGGATATTAAATTTATTACAAACGGCTCTTTTGTTTCTGTATATTTTCTAAAACTTATGCTTGATAGAGCTGGTGTCAATGTCAGNGCAGAAATTAAGGATGAAAAAATTGCTAGTATATAAGCTATACCTAATGGAGCAAACATTCTACCAACTAATCCAGATAATAAAAGTAAAGGCACAAATACTAGCATTACTATTAATGAGGCATAAATAACAGAACCTCTAACTTCTAGTGACGCTTTATAGATAACTCTAAGAGTATTTAGTGGATTTTTTAACTTAGCATTTTCTCTTAATCGTCTAAGTATATTTTCAACATCTATGATAGCATCGTCAACAACTTCACCTAGTGCTATAGCTAAGCCAGCTATAACCATTATATTTAAACTTGTGCCAGTACTTAATGTTAAAATAGATGCTAATAGAAGTGAAATAGGTATTGATAAAGCTGAAATTAATGCAGCTTTAAGATTAAACATAAAAATGATAAGTACAATTAATACTAAACATCCACCTAGAACTAAATGATCTAAAATACTTTCTAAGCTTTTTAAAATATAATTAGCAGGCCTAAAAATTTGATCATGCAATTCAATTTTATTACTTCTAATTAAAGCTTTAAGTTTACTTAAAGATTGATCTATAGATTTTGTTATAGCAACAGTGTCAGCATTTAACTGTCCAATGATCATTAGAACAATACCATCTGTAGCTTCAATACTAGCTTTACTAATTTGTTTTGCAGCAGTAAATTTTATAGTTGCTATATCCTTTAACTTAAAATATTGGCCATTATCATTTAAGAGATTTATTTCTCTAATTTTCTCAATAGGGATTATATTGTTTGAGACAATTTGTAATTCCTGATTAGGTGTTTGAATTGAACCAGATACAATTAAGTTAGATGCTTTGATATGATCAATAATACTTTCAAGGCTAATAAAATATTTCAGAAGTTTATCTTTATCTAATATTATACTTAATTGCTTCTCGTAGCCCCCAAAGACATTTACATCAGCTACACCATTTAAAGATAATAAAGCCGGTGAAATATGTTGATCTACAAAAGTTCTTAAATCTAATAAATTTTTTTCTTCAGAAGTAAAACCGATAGTCATAATTGTAGCAGCTGAAGAAGCTAAAGGCATCATTAAAGGAGTATTTGCATTAGATGGAAGTATATTTTTAACACCATTAAGTTTTTCCAATACTAGTTGTCTATTAACATTATGATCTGAATTTTCTTTAAAAGTTAAGGTTATTACAGATAGACCTGCAATAGATTCAGATCTCAAATAATCCATATTAGGTATAGCTGCCAAATAGGACTCAAGCGGTCTTGTTACGTTATTCTCTACCTGCTCAGCTGATAGACCTTGAGATTCAGTTTGAATAACAACTAATTTAGGCGAAAACTCAGGAAAAATATCTAAAGACGTTTGAAATAATTTCCAAGAACAAAAAAGAGAAATTAATAAAACAAAGGAAATGGTTATTAAAGGTTTATATATGGATAATCTAATTATTGAATAAAACATTATAAATTCTAATCATCATCTTCTTGCATAATTTGCGAGCGAAATTCCTCAGCTAATAATATTTGAGCTCCAGATACTACAATATTTAAATTTAATAAAGAGTTAGTGCTAAAAACTTTATTATTATCTATATTATAAAAATTAGTTATCTCCTCCTTATAAAAAATTTCATTATTTTCTCTAAAATATGCCCATACTTTTCCGCCGTGATAGAGTAAAGCACTTTCTGGAATAAAATAACCGTCAATCAAGTCTTCATTTTCCAGGAAAACAGTTAACTTGCTATTTGATGAAATTTTTATATTTTGTAATAAAAATATAGCTACATTACCTCTTAAATTTGAATTCCCATTATAAGGGTTAAGAAAAATTAATTCTTCATTATTAAATTTATAATTTCTATTTTTATTAGTTAAATTAACATTTTCTATGATTAATAAAGAAGAAGAATTATTTATTAAAGAAGTAAAAATCTTTCTTTCACTAAGAACATCATCCATTAATATACTGCCGTATTCTAATTTTATTTCACTAATAAGAAAATCCATATCTTTTTGTATTGAATTCATATCAGCTTTAATTGATTCAATTTTAAACTCTACTTCCTCCAAATCTTTAAGAGCAATACTACCCTGCTCATCATAAAGAGATTTCAATCTCAAATATATTCTTTCATTATGTGTTTTGTTAATTTTGCTCTTACTAAGCTGTAAATTCAAAACGTCGTATTTACTAACTACATCTAATAAGTTTTTATAACCTATAGATATAGCGTTTATTTCTTCTTCTAATGTAATTTTATCTTGTGTTAATTTAGAAACAATAATTCCAGCATCCTTAATTTCATCATCAGATAATTTTATAGCTAATTTATCTTTATAGTACTCTACTCTATTAATTTCATAATCATCATCGTCATCATCATCGTCATAAATCTTCATCTCGTTATCAATTAATTCACTCTCATCATCCAAAAAATAATCAAGCCTTGGTTGGAATAATAGCAAAGAAACTAGCAAACCAATTAAAACTCCTATCAATACATATATTATTTTTTTCATTGAGAATTACCTTTATATGAATTTGTAAAATAATCTATAGGATAATAAGCATCTTTAGGAAGATAATCTTTATTATTGTAGCTATGACCCAGACTGTTTTCAAAATCTAAAAAAGAAAATAACCTATTAAATTTAATATCAGATAATAATTTTTCTCTTTGTAAAGTTAATAACTCTGCTTGTAAAACATCAAGATTACTTAAATCGCCTTTTTTCCTTCTATTTATTATTATTTCCAAATTTAATTTAGAATTCTGCAGCAAAGATAAACCCGCATAATACTCAGCATTTACAATCAACATTTTAGAAAATGAATTATATACTTCTTGAAGTATCATACTTTGCGTTGCCTCAAAGCTTGCTTTAAATAAATCTCTTTTTAAAATTGCCTTATTCATTTTAGCGTCAGTAATTTCTTCATTTTTCAATAATAAAGCACCAGTTAAATTAAATATTAGATCAGTTTGATCCCAAAGGATCGCTGGTGATAAAGATTGTATTATATTATTTTCTTCTGCAACTAATAATCTTAACTCAGACTCAGACTCAGCATATTTAGATAAAGCAGTCAAAACATCTCCCCTGCTAACCAAAGCAAAATTTAATTTTTTATCTAATGTAGATTCTAACTCTTCTATTGTTGCAGTTTTACTGTCTTCTAGTGCAATTTTCATACTCATTATTAAATCTATTGGTAAGTTTAAATTACTAGATAGGTTTATTCTAGAGGCTTTAATTTTAGATTTAATAATCTTTAAATTACTAATTCTTTCTTCTAACTCTTTCTTATAATTATTTAATAAAATTGAAGAAATTAATCCCTGCTCATATAACCCATTCATAATGTTCAAATTTTTGTCCATTTTATTAGTTATATTGTTTTCTAAAATGTACTCTTCTTCATATTTTAATATTTTTGCAATAGACTTCATAACATTAGTACGAATTTCCCATGCTGGTAAAATTATTTCTAACGCCTTAGTTAAAGTCTTAATTTTTATTAAATCTAGCTTAATTTTTTTAATGGAAATATTGTTTGTAGGAACTTCTAAGCTCAAACCAATGGTAAATGGTT
>NHFK01000009.1 GCA_002171375.1 Alphaproteobacteria bacterium TMED109 | reverse complement strand
CTTATAATTATTAATGAACCTGAAAATAAAAATAAAAAAATACTATATTTTTCCAATAATAGTAATTTAGGAAAAGTAGTAAATAAAGATGCTAATATTGGACCGCCTCCTAATAAAAGTAAAAAAGCCGGTAGGGCACAGCAAATACACATACTTATACTAGCAGCTAAACTCGAAAGTGTTACTGCAATTGCCTTCTTTGTTTTTATTTTTGAAGCTATAGTATTCATTTAATAACTTTATGATCTAACATTTAGCCCATCTCTTAATGTATTTTTATAAATTTGTATAGCAGGAACTATAGTAGCAATCAATGCTGCACAAATTATAGAAATTATCATTTGTAAATCATAATTTTTAATTGAGAAGCTATTTATAAAAATACCATAATTATTTTGTAAATAATCTTTTCCTATAGAAAAAATTANAATCATTAAAATATAACCTATGGCACATGAAATTAATGAAATTATAATTGACTCAACTAGCAATAGACTGACTATATTAGTTGGAGAAGCTCCTACAGACCTCAATATAGCCATTTCTCTTCTTCTACCATTTAATCCAGCTATAGTCATAGCTATCATACCTAAAAGNGCTATAATAATAATAAAAAATGTAATAATTTTAAAAGCTTTATCTACATTTCCTGTTAATGCCCAAAGTCTTGATAAAGTAATTCCAGGCATTACTGAGCTAATTGCTTCTTCNTTATAATTTAATACATCTCTTTGAAACTGAAATACTTGCGTTCTATTTTTTAATGATACAAATATAGCCGATATAGTCTTAGGCTTTAATTCACTTTGCATTATTTGTTCTATGGATACATCTATAACTTTTTGATTTCCTATCCATCCTGTGTGCATAGCTTCAATTCCAGCTAAACTTATATAAACTGCATTATCTATTGGAGTGCCTGTCGGTTTCAATATACCAGTAACTTTAAAACCTAGGTTTTCGTGATTATGTCCTTCATGTCCTTCATCTGCATGATCTTCGTGATTATCATGTTCTTCATGCTTGGCATGGTCGTCGTGATCTACGTGATCGTNGTGATNATCATGTTCTTCATNTTTAGCNTGATCGTCNTGATCTGCATGATCGGAGTGATTTTCTTTTTCTGAGNGAAAAGTATGGACTTCACCTACATCGGATAATCCATGTGTTATAATTATCTCTGCANCTAGATTATATTTTAGTTTATTTGCAACTGCATTTCCTAAAACAACATCAAATACATCATTAAAAGAATTTCCGGAGAGAAACTCTATATTTTTTCCAGATGAATATTTAATTTCCTTAAAATAATTATTTGTTGTTCCTATAACTCGGTAGCCTTTATGACTATCTCCTAATGTTATTGGTACAGCCCAATTCATTTTATTATTATCTGTTATATCTTTAAAAGTGCNCCAACGGATTGTGCTGTTAGGTTCTCCAATAAGAAAAACACTATTAAGCAATATTTGTAAATCTCCTCCTCTGGCTGCAACTACACTATCTACTCCAGAAATAGTATTTTGAAAGCTCGATCTCACAGATTCTTGAATACGAGAAACAGTAAAAAATAATGAAATAGAAAAGGCAAGAGTTAAAATAATTAATAAGCAACTTAGCCATCTATTTAATAAAGATTGAATTACTAAAGTAAATTTAATCATTATTTATCTCACATATTTCAGTAATATTTTTAACTTTTTTAAATTTATTAGATAATTTATGCTCATGGCTTACCATAATTAAACCTTGTTCATTTTCATCAATAGACTTGAACAATAAATTAATAAATTCTTTTTGATTACTTTTGTCTAATGCTGAAGTTGGCTCGTCTGCTAATATAATTTCTGGTTTTCCAATTAATGCTCTAGCGACAGCAACTCTTTGTTGTTGTCCAATGCTTAATTCATAAGCCTTACGATTTATAAGATCTTCATAGTTTAGGGATAACTTATCCATTAATTCTTTAATTTCATCATTATTAGATTTTGATTGCTTAATACTAGAGTATGCTTTTCCTAATAAAATATTATTTTTTACTGATACATAAGGTAATAAATTAAAGGTTTGAAATACTATTCCAAAATGATCTCCTCTTATTTTATCTTTTATACTTGATGAGGTATTAGAAATATTTGTACCCAAAATATCAATATTTCCTTTTTGAGGAGAAATAGTTCCAGATAATAAATTTAAAAATGTAGACTTTCCTAANCCAGATTCACCATAAATTAAAATACTATCACTTTTATTCAGTTTAAAATTTTTAATGTTGAGANTAAAATTTATGTTTTGTCCTATTTTGTATTTTAAATTTTTTATTGATATAAGATTATTGGTCATTATTAATTACTCATTATTGAACTATACAAAACTTATTGGCATTTCTGACATATAATAGGAATTTCAATATTTACATCAGGACTTAGTATCACACCTAATTTCTTTGAGCTTTTTTCAAGGTCTAGNCCCATACTTTTATTACATGTTTCTATTACNNTTAAACAACTTGTGCAGATNTTAGTAATATGCGTATGCTTTTCATCAGTATTATCACATACCATATATTTATTNAAAAATGATATTTTATGAACGACATTTAANTTTACCCAAAATTCAATTACTCTATAAACTGAAGAAATATTTAAATTTTTCCCCTTGTTTTTAATAATTGCATTTATATCATATGCTGATATAGGAATTTCACTTCCTAACAAAATGTCTAATATCAGTAACCTATTTGGAGTTAATGTTTCATTTTTATCCAAACAGATATTGATTGCTTTATTTTTTTTATTTGTTTGTTTTTCTTTAAGTTCCATAAGAAATATTAACATAATGAATAAATTTGACAATGTATTTCTTGCATGCAATAGTATTGCATTATTATATAATATTTAAACTAAGGTGTTATGGCTCTCCTCCTAACACCTTAGTTATTTATAAAATTATTTTACGAGGGTTATAGAGGTGAGCACTTTAGTGAGGATTATTTATTAAAGTGAAAGCTATTATCTAACGATGCTAGCTAATATATTAACTTAATTAAGATATGTTTGGGAGAAAATAATGACTACATTTAAAATATTACTATCATTGCTTGCAACATTTTTTGTATATACAAAATGTGCAGTGGCTGATGATATAGAAGATCGTGTTAAAGAATTGGAAGCAAAGATTGCTCAAATGGAGAATAAAGGTGGAGGTAACACAGAAGGATCCTCTGGAAGCACTAAAATATATGGAAATGAATTTAATCCATCCATTGGAATTATTTTAAACGGAAAATATAATAATTTTTCTATGAAATCCGCAGAACCAGCTGTCAAAGGTTTTGCAATAGGGCATGAAGGAGAACGTGGTCGTGAAGGTTTACAACTAGGTGAGTCTGAATTGAATTTCTCTAGTAATATTGATGATAAATTTTATGGAAGTATGACTTTTGCTATAGTAAAAGAGAGTGATACTTCAGATGATAAGGTAGAATTTGAAGTAGGTTACATAATGACTACTCCGAATTTTAATTTTCCTGATGGAATGAGTCTTAAAGCTGGAAAAGCATTCTGGACTTTAGGTTATATGAATGAACATCATGCACATGCAGATGACTTTGCTAATAGACCTCTTCCTTATAGAGTATATTTAAATAAAGGTTGGAATGATACTGGAGCAGAAATTTCATATACTTTACCTACAGATTACTATGCTGAAGTTGGTGCTGGACTGTTCCGTGGTAATGATTATCCTATTAAAGGTCCTGATGGAGAAAGTCCAGGAGCAATGTCTGCATATGCTCGTATTGGAGGAGATATTGACCAAGATCAAAATTGGAGATTAGGAGTTTATTATGTTGATGGTGATAGTCCTTCAGGTCGTAAAGGTAATGAAGATGAAATAGTATTTACGGGTGACACTACTCTATACGTAACAGACTTTAGATACTCTTTAGCTCCAACGGGTAACGTAAGAGACCAAGAATGGACCTTGCAAGCTGAGCTTTTTGCCCGTAGTGAAGATGGAACGTACAATATCGATAGTGGCGGCGAAAATCAATTTAATGGCACTTCATATGGTTGGTATGTGCAGAGTGTTTATAAATTTAACCCTAGATGGCGTGCTGGAGTACGTTATAGTCAGATGGAGACACCTGGAGTGCCTACAGCATTAATAGGTACAGATCTAGACGGTCAAGGCTATGACCCGACTTCTGTAGCAGTTATGGCTGATTGGACAAATAGTGAATTTAGCCGTGTTCGTTGGCAATTTAATCAAGATAAATTAGCAAGTGGTTCAGGTTCAACTGATAACCAATTTACATTGCAATATATCATTAGTATTGGGGCTCATGGAGCTCATAAATTCTAGCTATAATTGCTAATTAGTATTTACTAATAAAAATTATCACGCCTTAATACTATTTAAGGCGTGATTATTTTTTTATATTTATCTTAAATATTGGAGAGAAAATGTTAAAATATATATTAGTATTAATTTTAGTACAATTTATATTTTCGTCATCATTATTAGCAAATGATAAATTAAATATATTTGCATGTGAACCAGAATGGAAGTCGCTTGCTGAAGAAATAGGTGGTGAAAAAGTTAAAGCTATATCAGCTACTCATGCAAAGCAAGATCCTCATCATATTAGGGCAAGGCCCAGCTTAATTGCTAAAATAAGNCGTGCAGANTTNATTTTTTGNTCAGGAGCNGGTTTNGAAGTAGGGTGGTTGCCNATATTATTACAGAANGCTAANANNACAGTTCAGCCTGGTAAATTAGGCTATTTTATTGCTTCAGAATATACTCCTGTTATAGATATTCCAGAAAAGATAGATCGAAGTCATGGGGATGTTCATCCAGAGGGGAATCCTCATATACATTTAGATCCTAATAATATTCTTTTAGTAGCAAAAGAACTAAATAGAAGACTATCTTTAATAGACCCAGGTAATAAGTCTTATTATCAGAAACAGTATAACAATTTTATAAATAAGTGGGAAAAAGCTATACCTATGTGGAATAAGGAAATAGCTAATATTAAGGGTAAGAAAATAATTATACACCATAAATCTTTTGACTATTTATTTAATTGGATGGAGCTAGATGAAATTGCTTCACTAGAAGTTAAACCAGGTATTCCTCCTACAGCTTCACATCTAAAAAATATATTAGAAAATATTAATAGTAATCCAGCCGATATTATAATTGTATCGCCATATGATCCGACTGACGGTGCATTATGGTTGTCAGAAAAAACTCAAATGCCAGTTGTAACTTTACCCTACACAATAGGAGGTAATGAAGAAAGTAAAAATTTATTTGCACTATTTGATAGTTCAATTAAAATTTTACAAAATGCATTATATGATAAGTAGCGAGATTTTAAGTATAATTGGGCCAGCTTTACTTGCTGGTCTAATTATTACTATTACACATGCACCTTTAGGAATAGAGGTCTTAAAAAGAGGTATAATATTTATTGATCTTGCTGTAGCTCAGATTGCTGGCTTAGGGTTATTAGTATCAAACTTATATTTTAACAAAGATCTACCTTGGTTATCCCAAATCACAGCGTTATTATTTGCTCTAATGGCAGCATTTTTCTTTAAAATCATAGAAAGCAAAATTAAATCACAACAAGAAGCAATTATCGGAGTTAGTTTTGTTCTTGCTGCTTCCATATCTATTTTATTATTAGCTGATCATCCAACTGGTGGAGAGGAAATACGCCACTTACTTTCTGGACAAATGTTATTTATTTCATGGAATGATGTATTGATACATTTGCCAATTTATCTTCTAATACTAGTTTTATGGTTTTTACCAATAAATTTAAATGGTATTGGTTTTTATGTATTATTTTCTTTAGCAATAACATCTTCAGTACAGTTAGTAGGAGTTTATGTTGTGTTTGCAAGTCTTATTTTGCCTGCATTAACTGCTTTAAATACTAATAATCCATATAAGGCAGCTTGGTTAAGTGGACTAATTTCAGTGCTGTTAGGAATTATCCTTTCGGTAATATTTGATTTACCAGCAGGTCCGATATTAGTTGTAACTTATGTTTTTGTAACTATTTTAATAGTATTAATTAGAAAACTGAATAATAGTAGAATTTAATATAGGGAGTATGAGATGAAATTTATAGTTTATATTATTATATCTATTTATTTAGCATGTTCTGCCATATATGCTAACGATACTATTGAAATTACTTCTGAAACATCAGTTCTTCCTATAACGTGGACAGACTTATTGCCAGCAGATGCTTTTGATTTTGTTCCAGAAAGTGGTGTTACAGATGAAATGTGGAGTGATCCAGACTTTTTAATAGCTGTAGAAGAAGCAGGTTTAGCAACAGTTACAGAATTGAATGGGGTAAATATTAGATTAACCGGTTTTATGGTTCCGTTAGATGTAGATTTTGGCGAAGCAGAAACTGTTACTGAATTTGTTTTAGTACCCTCAGCTGGAATGTGTATGCATGTACCACCACCACCACCTAATCAAATGTTAATGGTGCGTTTTAATAAACCAGTTAGAATTCGACATATGTATCAACCCATCGGTATCAATGGAGTTGTTAATATAGAAGAGCCAAACGATGAGGCTTTTGGAAGTATTTATAACGTAACGGGAGAGTTAGTAGAGGATGTTACCTATAAGGATCTTGATTTAGGAAGATAATTTTAAACGAGAGTAAATGGAGGTACTCACTTACTCTCGACTTAAATATAAGGTTATTACTTTCTTGGGAGGAAACTAATTGTCCTTATATACAAATATATATCGTATTTAAAATAGTTTGTCAATGAGAATGATAATCATTCTCAAAAAATAATAAAGAGTTAATATGAAAAAAATTTTTGTAATAGAAATAAATGAGAAAGATAAAAATATAGAAAATGAAGCGGTTATAAATGAATTAGAGCAACAGTTTCAGGAATTTTCAGAAAAAATTAGTAGTAATAAAAATTTATATATAAGATTTAAAAGAATAGGTACGACTTGGCAAAATATTTTAAACAATTTAATAAAAATTAAAAAATATAATAATATAGTAAAAAAAGAAGAAAATAAATTTAATAAAACGAATCATTTAAAAGTGGTTAAATAAATATTATTTAAGGGATGTTAATATGAAATTAATAGTCTATTTTTCAATATTTTATTTATTATGTATGAACTTGTATGCAGAGAAAGTTCCTGCTGGATATGTCGCTAAATGGGATACTATTTTATTATCAGACCAAGATTATGAAATAAAATCAAAAAAAACATGTCAATCTTTTGAAGGTACCCTTAAAAAGGGTAAAATAGAAATGCCTCATATTATACCGTTTAAGATTATTAATAAAACCCTAATAAATTTTATCAATGGATATAAAATTAATAGTGAAGAATCTAATTTAGATTTGATAAATCAAATTGATACAGTTGTTATATGGCCTAATTATCAACAGTCTAATTGGTACGTTTTAATGGGTAGCAGTTCATGTTTTATAAGCTGGATTGAAATACAACCGGATAATCTAGATGCAATTATTGATTCTGGAAAGAAATTATAAATATTTTTATGTTTAATTTCTAATAATATATAAAACTAAAATTTATATTATCTTCACATATTATTATATAAATTATATAATCTAAATATGAAAAACAAAATTGCTCTCATAACTGGTATTACTGGACAAGATGGTGCTTATTTAGCTGAATTTCTTCTGAAAAAAGGTTATGAGGTTCATGGAATTAAAAGACGTTCTTCATCATTCAATACAAGTAGAATTGATAGTTTATATCAAGACCCACATTCAGAAGATATTAAATTTCACCTNCATTATGGAGATATGACTGATGCAACTAACTTAATAGGNTTNATGCAAAAAATAAATCCAGATGAAGTCTATAATCTGGCAGCGCAAAGTCATGTTCAAGTTAGTTTTGAAACTCCTGAATATACAGCAAATGCTGATGGNTTAGGTACGCTTCGATTATTAGAAGCAATTAAGTTATTGAATATGACAAAAAAAGTTAAATTTTATCAAGCATCTACTTCTGAATTATATGGAAATACATCGATTCTACCTCAAAATGAAGATACTCCATTTTCTCCTAGATCACCATATGCGGCAGCTAAATTATATGCATATTGGATTACAGTTAATTATCGTTCAGCATATGATATATTTGCTTGTAATGGTATATTATTTAATCACGAAAGCCCAGTCCGNGGTGAAACTTTTGTAACACGTAAAATTACNAGAGCAGTGGCNGCTATAAAACTAGGATTACAAGATAAACTCTATNTAGGTAACTTAGATGCAAAAAGAGATTGGGGACATGCAAAGGATTATGTTGAGGGAATGTGGATGATGCTACAGCAAGATAAAGCAGATGANTATGTACTTGCAACAGGTGAGTCCCATACGGTTAGAGAATTTATAGAAACTGCTTTTTCNCAAATAAATGAGGTAATAGAATGGAAAGGTACTGGAGTAAATGANATAGGTTATAGTAAANTTACTAAAGAAGAATTAATTGAAGTGGATAAAAGATATTTTCGACCTACTGAAGTAAATTATTTAATGGGAGATTCTTCTAAAGCGAAAAAAATATTAGGCTGGGAAGCTAAAATTAAGTTTGAAGAGTTAGTAAAAGAAATGGTGAAAGAAGACCTAAAAACTGTTGAGTTAGAGCAAGAAACAAGACGNTTTGGCATTGATAGTTGATTAAGACNAAATCTAAAAAATTTTCATTAAATGGCAAACGTATTTTTGTTGCTGGACATAATGGAATGGTAGGAAGTGCTCTAGTTAGGCTNTTAAAAAAAATTGATTGTGAAATTTTAACTGTTAACTCTAAAGAGTTAGATCTAAAAAAAACTATAGAAGTTGATCAATGGTTTCATGAANACAAACCAGATACAGTTTTTTTAGCTGCGGCTAAAGTTGGAGGAATTTTAGCTAATAGTTCATTTCCTGCTGATTTTTTATTTGATAATTTAGCTATACAAAATTCAGTAATATCAAATTCTTTTAAATATAAAATTAAAAAATTTATGTTCTTAGGNTCTAGTTGTATATATCCGAGGGAAGCAAAACAGCCAATTAAAGAAAGCGCTCTTCTTACTGGAGAATTAGAACCAACAAATGAAGCTTATGCTATAGCTAAAATTGCAGGNATTAAATTNTGTCAATTTTATAGAAAACAATTCGGNGTAGATTATATATCTGTAATGCCTACTAATTTATATGGACCGGGTGATAATTTTCATGCAGAAAATAGCCATGTTGTTGCNGCCTTAATTTCTAAGTTTCATGANGCAGTTAAGTTAAATAAAAATGAAGTTGTGTTATGGGGAACTGGAAAACCACTTAGAGAATTTATGCATGTGGATGATTTAGCAGAAGGACTTTTATTCCTTATGGAAAATTATAGTGAAGAAGAACACATTAATATAGGAAGTGGTAAAGAAATTTCTATAAGGGAATTTGCTAATTTAATAAAAAATATTGCTGGTTGGAATGGAATTATTAAATTTGATAAAAATTATCCAGATGGAATGGCTCGAAAAGTTATGGACATTAATAAAATTACTAAATTAGGATGGAGTTCTAAGATAGAGCTAAAAGNTGGTTTAGAACAAGCTTATAAATGGTTTTCTGATAATTATGCTAATATTAAAATAAAATAATTCTAAATAGAATGATCTACTTGATAAATTTAAAAGTAAAAGCAAGTGTTATTCGTATTTTTATGGGATTTATAAATGACTGATGAATGGTTATATCAAGTAAGAATATACTTTTCCTCGAATTTCTCAGATGTTTTTAGAAGCAGTGATACTTCTAAGCAAAAAAATAATTTATTATTGGTCTTGAGTGAACACAATGCTGATTTACTCAGTCAATATGATGGATTTATGGGATACGTGATGGAGGCTGAAAAAAATGGTATAGACAAATATCCTTTATATCATTGGACAAAAGATTCTTTAGCTAAAAAAGGTAAAATTGAAAAATATAAAAACTCATTTACGGTATATATAAATTCCGAAGAAGTTTATTCTAAAACTTTAGCTGATAATATTGAGAAAGATTTGTTGGAATTGGTAGATAAAGAAACAGTAATAAGAATTAGTAAACATGATACTAATCCTAAAAATAATCCTCAGCCTCCTTCAAAATACCAATAGTATATGATATATTATTTCCATGGATAAATTTATTAAAACTGAATGCGGACTTAACAAATATAAAGANCTAAAAGCTAGTAAGACTACTCTTGGTNNAATNCGTTTTTATTGGTTTGTAGTTATAGCAAGTTTTAGAGATAGAATACTTAAATTTTAGTAGCCTCTATTTGCAATAGTTTTTCTTTAGTTTTAATTCCCCCTATTGCAGAAAAGCCAGTTAATTTACCTTTGACTGATATCACCCTGTGACANGGAATAATTATTAATAAAGAGTTTTTTGCACAAGCATTTCCTATAGCCCTTGGAGAAGTTCTCAATATATTAGATAATGCGAGGTAAGAAATAGTTTTACCATAAGGTATTAAAGATAATTGCTTCCATACTCTTTTTTGAAATTTAGTGCCATCCAGCTTAATATCTATATTAAAGGCATTTCTATTTCCTGATAAATATTCTTTTATTTGATGTTTTGATTTATTTAATATTTCAGAGTTCGAATTTATAATTTTTTTATTTGTAAACTTAATTAAAACTATTACTTCTTTAATTGAAAATACTTTTATATTTCCTAANNCTGTCTNAAATATTATAGTATCTCTCTTTTCCATAAANATAAAATTAATTTAAGCCAAANAATATAGGCTCNTCATTATTTAACCAAGGNTTATTTTTTACCATAATTTGATTAAATACATNCCANTCTAAAAACCGCATCAGCCAAGCATGTACATTTTTATATGGCATTTTTTCATCAAACCACNGCATATCCGCTATTCTGTATTGTCTTATAAAGGGAAGTATGGCTATATCTAAATAACTTGGNCTATTTCCAAAAAGCCAAAGATTGTTATTAGTTAACATTTTTTCAACTATATATAGNATTTTCAATGCTTCATCTCTATGAGTATCTTTTTCTTTAACTCCTTCACTAAGATCATAGCGGTTATTATATTTATACCTATCAAGATGAAATTTGAAGTCATTGTCAAACTTATTCAATATTTCATTATGTATATTAATATTNTTTAATTTTGATTTTTTTAAATTATACTTATCATTGTAATCAGTAGCCCAATTCATAATATCTAAACTTTCTTCTAAAACTGTTCCATCATTTAGTTGTAAGACNGGAACGGTTGCTTTAGGTGAAATATTTATCATTTCTATAGGTATATCTCTTAATAGAACTTCTCTTAATTGAACTTCAATTTCACATAATAGAATAAATATTCTAGCTCTCATTGCGTATGGNCATCTTCTAAAAGAATATAAAATTGGTTTTTTATCCATTAGTTTTCCGAGTTACTGTTGAAGATGCCATAGGCTTACTTCCCATATGCTTTTCTCCTCTTTCTAGTGCTAAATTAATTTGCTTTTGTCTGTCTGCATATCTTTTTTTACTCTCTGCACTTTTTTTATTATGACAATATTTACANGAAACTCCATGAATATATGATTTTAATTTNGTGTCTTCTGGTTTTAGTGGCATTCTACAACCATGACACATTAAATATGAACCAGGTTTAAGTTCTTCTGCTACAGATACCCTTTGGTCAAATACAAAACATTCTCCATCCCATAAACTTTTTTTCTTGGGAATGTTTTCTAGGTACTTCAATATACCTCCTTTTAAATGTGAAACATTAGTGAAACCTTTTTGTACTAAGTAAGAAGTCGATTTTTCACATCTAATACCTCCAGTACAAAACATTGCTATTTTTTTATTTTTATAATCATCATCCTCATTTTCTAAATTATTTTTGATCCAATTAGGTAAGTCTCTAAAACTTTTAGTTTTAGGGTTAATAGCACCTTTAAATGTACCTATAGCAACTTCATACTCATTTCTAGTATCTATTAAAATTGTATTTGGGTCAGAAATCAATTCATTCCAATCATTTGGCTCAATATATTTACCTATATATTTATTAGGGTTAACCTCAGTATTACCTATCGTTACAATTTCTTTTTTAAGTCTAACTTTCATTCTATTAAAAGAGTCTTTAGAACTATATGAATATTTAGGAATAATATCTGAAAAGTTTTTATTATTTTTTAATGTTTCTAAAAACTTCTTAATATTATTTTTAGATCCTTCAATTGTTCCGTTAATACCTTCTGGAGCAATTAGAATAGTACCTTTTGTATCAAAAATTGAACAAATATTTTCAATTTGAATTTTTAGTTCTTCTAAATCTAGTATTGTTACAAACTTATAAAATGATATAATACAAATGTTATTCATTAAATTAATTCCTGATGCAAAAATTTATATACACTATAAATAATTTAAAATTTTATCTACTTTTAAATAGTCTATATCATTTCTTTTAAAATAAATAATTGGAGAGTCCTTAATATAGTTTTCAAGGGAGTTTAAAGTAGCTTCACAACCTACATCATTAATTTCACTCTGCATCATAACGACTGAGCTAACATTAATATTATGTTTATTTAGAATTTCATAAGCATTAAGAGTAT
>NHFK01000008.1 GCA_002171375.1 Alphaproteobacteria bacterium TMED109 | reverse complement strand
AAAAAAGAAGATGTTATTTTTGCTATTTCTACAAGTGGGAGTAGTAAAAATGTTATTAATGCTGTAGTTGCTGGAAAAAAGAAGGGGATTAAAATTATAGCACTGACAGGTAAAAAAGATAGTGAATTATCTAACTTATCAGATGTTTCAATAAAGGTGCCTTCTGATAAAGTAAATCATATTCAAGAAATGCATATTATAATTGGGCATTTTATTTGTGAAATAATTGAAAAAAACATTTAGCATTTCATTCGGTATACTTGCATTTGGCAGTTGCAATTAATTTCATTTCATTAATCTTTCTCCTTGCCTCTCTTATGGTTAAATATATCTTACCTTTAGGAGGATTTATATAGTTTTCTCCAAATGCTAAAACTTCTTCTTCTTCACTAAAAACTATACAGTTAACTAACTTTTTAGATTTTTGATTTCCAATTTTTACGTCTATTTCCATTATTCTTGGACATAAAAGAACTTTACTATCTTTCAATATAGAGCATTTAGGTGGATATAATTTTTCTATAGTTATATCGAAGTTTGCAAAGGTATGATTTGATAATAATACATAATATAAAATGGTTAAAATGAATCTGAAGAACATTTTGCACCAGCAATAAGAGTTAAACCGTGAATTCTTGTTCTCGTTCTTAATGTTAAATATATTTTACCACCAGGTTTTTCCAAAAAGGATTCACCAAATGCTAATATTTCTTCTTCCTCACTAAATAATGTACAACGAACTAAATGTTTCTTAATATCGCTAGTTATTTTAACTTCTACTTCAATAATTCTAGGACACAAAAGACCATTTTTTTCTTTCAAAAGTGTGCACTTAGGAGGATACACAGTTTTAACTTCAATAGGGTTTTTAGCATAAGCAGAATTAGCTATAATTATATATTTTAAAATCAAAAATATAAAAATGATTTTCATGGTGCCATCCAAACCATAGAAATTTTTTTGTCATATATAAATTTTGCTCTTCTATGACCAGAATGAATCAAATATAACCAATCTAAAGAATAAATTTTTATATCTACTCTTCCAAAGTTTACTTTATATTTTTCATAATTTTCAGTTTTTATTTGATTTAAATTTATATCTATATCATCTGGTTTTGAAATAACTGTACTAGGAGAATAAGGAGTTGAATAACATTCTCTGCTCATTTTAGGAGTAGATTCCCATGCAGAATCCCATTTTTTATTTTTATAATTAACTGTAGCAGCACCTATTATTCTAATTTGAGTTTTTTTGTTAGCATCATAAATGTTAACGGAAACTTTATTATTATTATTTATTTCAAGCCATTTATTAGACCTTACATCTGTATTAAAGGAAATAATTTTATTTTTTTTATTTGTTTCTCTTAATACGACTGTTCTGGAAGAAGGAAAACCATCTTTATTTATCGTGGATATGACCGGAAAGTGAAAACTTGATTTAGTGTTTTTTACACCATCCTTAAGGTCTTCCCATATTTCATTATGAATGTTTTTTAAGGGCATATTTTTCATTTATCTAATATAAAATATATTTAAGGAGTAGAAAAGTAATCTATGTAAAATAAAAAACAAGTTCTACTCCAATAATACGTTTTGCGCGATTAGGGGAATCTATAAGCAAAACGTTACTTAAAATCTACGGTTTTAATTTTATTTTAGATTGTGTATAGTAATATTTATTTTGTTATAAATTTATATTACTAAGGAGATAAATAGGTGTCAGAAAAAAGCGTTCTTTTAGAAAAAAATAATAATATAGCTTTAGTTACATTAAATCGTCCAGATAATGCTAATACGATCAACTTAGACCTTGTAAAAGATTTATATGACGCTTTCAAAGATTGTCATCATGATGAAAGTATTAGAGCTGTTATTTTCACTGGTAAAGGTTCAATGTTTAGCGGAGGAGGCGATTTAGGATCTTTTCTTGCAGAATCAGATAATTTAGGGCCTCTTATTACAGATATGACAACATATTTTCATCTTGCAGTTACCTTAATGCATAGAATGGAAAAACCTATTGTGGTAGCATTAAATGGCACTGCAGCTGGAGGAGGCCTCAGTTTAGCTCTGTCAGGCGATATTATTATTTCTTCAGATAATGCCAAATTTTCTGCTGCATATACTGCTGCAGGTTTATCTCCAGATGGTTCAATGACCTATATTATGCCTAGACTTATAGGTTTAAAGAAAACAAAAGAATTAATGATTTCAAACAGGAGATTTAACGCAGATGAAGCGTTAAATATGGGTCTTATTGATCAAGTAGTAAAAGATGAAGAATTGCAAAATATAGCTATGGAAACTGCTGTTAAATTATCTAAAGGTGCTACAAAGGCTTATGGAGCTGTAAAAACGCTTTTAGCAGATAGTTTTTCTAGTACCTTAGAAAGCCATTTGGAACAAGAGGCTAGGTCTTTAAATGTCCGAGCACAGGGCCATGATGGTAAAGAGGGAGTAAAAGCCTTTATAGAAAAAAGAAAACCAAATTTTAAAGGCTATTAGTAAGGAAAAATAATGAATGTAAAAGAACACACTAAATCAAAAATATTAGTTAACAACAAAAATATGTCTTATGTCGAAATGGGTGCCGGAGAAACTATGTTATTTCTTCATGGTAATCCAACTTCTTCATATTTATGGAGAAATATTATGCCATACTTTTCTGATATTAAAAGATGTATAGCTCCTGACTTAATAGGAATGGGAGATTCAGATAAGTTAGATTCTAATAAGGTTGGCCAATATAATTTTTTTACTCATCAGAAATGGCTAAATGATATATTAGAGTCATTAAATTTAGGAAATAATATAATTTTAGTTGTTCATGATTGGGGAAGCGCACTTGGTTTTGATTGGGCATTTAGAAATATAGATAGGATAGCCGGAATAGTTTACATGGAGGGAATAGTATGTGAATTAAGCTGGGATGACTGGGACGAAAAATCTGCACCATTATTCAAAGCCTTTCGGTCTGAAGCAGGAGAAAATATGATAATAGAAAAAAATATATTTGTTGAAAGAGTGCTCCCTGGTTCTGTTTTAAGAGGTTTAACAGAAGAAGAAATGAACGTGTATAGAAGACCTTTTCTTAATAAAGAGGACAGACGTCCTACTTTAGATTGGCCAAATCAAATTCCTATAGAAGGTAATCCTAAAGATGTAGTTGAAGTTGTAAATAATTATTCTAAATTTTTTATGAAGAATGAAACCCCTAAATTATTTATAAACGCTGATCCTGGAGCTATTTTAATAGGAAAACAAAGAGAGTTTTGTAGATCTTGGCCTAATCAATCTGAGATTACTGTTCCAGGTAGTCACTTTATACAGGAAGATTCTCCTGATCTAATTGGTGAAGGTATACTTAATTGGTTAAATATAAAAAAGCTTTAATTATATTTTTCATAATATTATATCCTCATGCTAATATTACAAATGCAATTGAATCTGCCGCTCATAAAGTTGAAGTAGCTAAATGTTTTGGAACTATTATGACTATTAAAAATAATAGCCAATATAAAGAAAATATTTTAAAGGCAACTAAAATATTAGATTTATATTTAGAAAAGATCATGAATTTAAATATAGGTTCAATTATGATGAAAGACATGAGTCAGCAAGCAGCATCAGAATTATTTTATAGCCTAGACAAGCAAACTTCTAAAAGTTTAGATAAATTATTAGAGAAATGCATTAGTACTTTAAGAATAGGATAATTAGCTACTCTCTAATTGCAGTAGAATTAAGTGTAACTTCATTTTTATATGACCAACAAGCATTATAATTACCCGTCCAACCTCTACCTTCTTTTCTCAGATTATCAAATCTTACTTTTCTAAAACCTGCATGGCATCTACCACAAGATAAAGCTAACATACAAACAGATCTTTTTATGTTTTCTGCATCTTTATCTTTAAAAGCTGTATTTAAATTTTGAGAAGCATATACCGCATCAGTATAATATCTATTAAAAGCTTCTGGTATGATCCAAACTAATCTTTCAGCGTTTGTAGATTTAACATTTGCTACACTTGTATGTCGTGGCCAAAAATTTTCCACTTGTGTTAGTAAGTTGTATATTTCTAATCCGTCTTGTTCAGCTTCTCGCGCGTGAATTAATGAATAAGTTTCAAGAGGTTCCATATTATTCTGATTGCTTATTATAATTGTCGACCCATCAGAAGATGTTACTGAGTCTCCAGGAAGAGCAATTAGTGTTGCTAGTCTTTCTAATCTTGTCCACATTGCTTGCATAGCCTGTTGTCTTACATCAACCATAGTCTGCTTTTCATCTTCAGCGTAAGAAGCATTTACAGTAGATAGAATAATAAATGTTCCAATTAGAATGTTTAATATGAATTTCATATGTACCCCACCAAAAAATTTATATTTTTATACCATATAGTATATAAATATGTTAATCAATTAAAAGATAATACTAATAATTTATATCGAAAGTAATATATGTCTAGCTATATTTTTAAGCTAATTTTTATTTGTTTCTTAATGTTATTTTATAATTATAGCTTAGCTAACTATAATGATGCAATTGATAATTATAACAGTCAAAAATGGCATAAAGCGGAAAAACTTTGCACATATGAATTAGAGGACTTTAGATGTATAAATTTATTAGGAGTAATTTATTTAAATGGATTAGGGGTAGAAGCTGATTATAGTAAAGCAAAGATATATTTTCTAAAGGCTAAAAAATTAGGAAGCAAATCTGCAGAATTTAATCTAGGTTGGATGGCTCTTAAAGGATTAGGTGAAAAAATTAATTTAGATTCTGCTTCAAAATATTTTAATAATTATAATTTAAAAGATGCATTAGTTAAAAAAAATAAAAATGAATTAAAAAATATTACAAAAGATAACTTAGTTAAATTAAAAAAAAATAATTTGATTTCCAAATATGGTTATTTTTATACCAACTATATAAAGTTAGAAATACTATTTAAATCAAAAATTAATATCGAAAAAAAAATTCTTCCTAATATTTCTGAAATAGAAAATAAATTAAAACTATTTGATACTGTATTAATTAAAAATAATGCTGATATCCTCGCTATAAGAGAAAATATTTTAAAAGAGCAAGAAATTTTTATAAAACTACTGATAATAGACATTGATCAAGATTTAGATAAATTTAAGAAAACAATAACGGATGTATATGTAATTTTACAAAATTATGAAATTAATAATATTTAGGAGAAATTTATGAAAAAACTTATAATCGTAATAGGTCTATTTTTTTTAAGCTCTAATGTTTTATCGGAAGAAATTTTGAGGTCAGTTGTTATACCTTTGACTGAAGAGGATTACAAAAAAAAATCCTACAAGTGACTGCAGATCTTTTTCAAAAGTTTTGGTAGAGGCTAAAAATGAATGGAAACATGTGATTCCGTTTAAATTATCTGATCAAGGATTAAAACATTTTTTAATTGGCTACAATCTGCAAGAAAAACTAGAAGCTGATATAGTTACTGTTTGGCCATCTTATAAAGGTAGAAGAGATCAATACTATGTTTTAATTGGTAATAATAATTGTTTTGTTAAATGGCTAGAACTATTACCAAATAGTATTCAAGAAATTATTGATATTGGCTCTAAAAAAAATATTTAAAATAATTTATTTTTCTAATTTAAATTTAGGTATTGTAAAGTCATCATCTTGCTTTTCAAAAACAACACTAACTTTATCTCCAATAGATATATCAGCTATATTATCAGTCAATATATTTGAAATTATTCTGGCACCTCCATCTAATTCTATTGAAGCAACAATATAGGGTGTATCCTCTTTAAAAGCAGGGCCGGCAGGAACATGAACAACTGTAAAAGAGTATATTTTACCTTTTCCAGAAACCTCTTTCCAAACTATATTTTTACTATCTGAGGCGTTAGTAAGTTGCTTTGAATATAGAAAATACTCTTCTGTATCCAATGAATACTGAACCATTAATTTATTATCCTTTGCAGAGTCCCAATATGTTTTTGAGTCAGGGTCAATTGTAGGTCTAGGTTTTTTGAATTCCATACTAACTACTTTCTCTTGATAAAAGCAAAGTTGTAGAACTAGATAATACTCCGCCAGTCCCATGGCATAAAGCATTAACAGGGTTATTTATTTGTCTTTTTCCGCATTTACCCCATAATTGTCTACTAGCTTCTATAATGGTAAATATACCGTACATTCCGGGATGACAATAGCTAAGCCCTCCGCCATTAGTATTCAGAGGGAAATCTCCTCCAGGAGCTGTTCTTTGATTTTTTACAAAGTCTTTTCCTTCACCCAATTTACAAAAACCAATTGCTTCTAAAGTCAATAGAACTGTAATTGTAAAAGAATCGTAAAGCATAGTAATATCTATATCTTCTATATTTAATTTTGCTTTTTTAAATGCTAATTTACTTGAATGAGAAGCAATTTCTAATTTTTCCATGTTTGGCATATAATTTATACTTGAGTGGCTATTACATTCTCCAAAGCCTTTAATATAAATTGGTTCAGTTTTTAAGTGTTTTGCTTTTTCTTCTGATGTTATAACAATAGCACCTCCACCATCCGTTACTAAACAGCAATCTGATCTATGCAAAGGACTAGATATAGGATTAGATTGTAATGCTTCATCAATAGTTAAATGCTCTTTAAATGCTGCATTTTCATTCATAGAGGCCCATGCTCTTGTAGATACTGCTATTTCAGCAAGAGTTTCTCTTGTACTTCCATAAGTAGACATATGTTTTTGTGCAGCTAATGCATATCCACCAACTGGTAAAGGTAATCCACTAACAACTTCAAATTGACTACTATAAAGTGCAGGTCTATCTCCTAAAACTCTAGACATATTTGATTTTTGTAGGCTTCCGTATATTACAAGAACTGTATCGCAGAGACCTGCATTAATTGCTTGAAAAGCATGATTTACATGAACTAAAAATGTTGAACCTCCAATATTTGTCCCTTCAATCCATTTAGGAGTTTTTATGCCTAAATATTCCACTAGTAGATTAGGTTGCATTAAACCTGGTCCAGGTACTCCCCACATTCCTGCAACAGCAATTCCATCAATATCAGACATCTTAAGCCCTGCTTGATTTAATGCTTCTTCTGCACAATATTTTTGAATAGTTAATTCACTATTTCCTTCTGGAGCTCTTCCTCTATCCTGCAGAGGAAAATCCGAAACACCGACTATACAAGGTTTTTTATCCATAATTTTAACCTTTTTGGAGGCCCGGGACGGAATCGAACCGCCGTACGGGGATTTGCAGTCCTCTACATAACCACTCTGACACCGGGCCACTAAATTAATATTTTATATATATTTGTATAAAATTACATAATAATAAAATATTATTTAAAATAAATTTAGAAACATATACTCTATATTAATAATTAGGTAAAATATTATTATCATGAATTTTAATTATTGAGGTTTGCTTGTCTTTTAATAATTTATATAACAATTATATATTTAAATTTCCAAAAACCATAATAGTTTTACTATTTAGTTCTTTAATATTTTTTGGTTACTTTGCTAATAATTTAATTATTGATGCTTCATCAGATACTTTAATCTTAGAAGGAGATAAAGATTTAGAATACACTCAATTAGTTGGTAAGAGATATTATTCACCAGATTTCTTAATTCTGGCTTATTCTCCTAATGAAGATTTATTTTCTTCAAATACTTTAAAAAATATTGAAGACATTTCTGATAAACTTCTAAAAATAAAAAATGTTGCTTCTGTAACCTCAATATTGAATGTTCCTATATTATTAAGTCCGCCTAGACCTATAACAGAGCTTATTGAAAATATTCCTACTATTGAGTCTGATAATATTGATTTAGATCTTGTAAAAAATGAGTTTATAAATAGTCCTTTATATAGCGATAATTTAGTAAGCAAAGACTTTAAAACTACTTCAATTATAATTAATTTAAAAGAAGATATAATCGGAATTAAACTAAGAGATGAAAGAAATATTTTCAGAAAAAATAAATCAGATTCTGTTATAAGTTCAACTGATTTAGAAAAATTACTGATTATTGAGAAGAAGTATAATACTCATAAAAAAGACCTAAAAAGAATTAATGAAGAAACAATCAAGGAAATAAGAAATATTATTAAACCATTTAAAGATAAGGAAGTAATCTTTTTAGGTGGCTTAGGAATGATTACTAATGATGTTATAAATTATGTTAAGCAAGATTTAAAAATATTTGGTTTTTCTATATTATTTTTTCTAATAATAACTTTAATAATAATTTTTAGACAATTAAGATGGATAGTAATACCAATAGTTACATGTTTTTTTTCTGTTGTTATTACATCAGGAATTTTAGGAATATTTGGTTGGAATATAACTATTATTTCATCAAATTTTATTTCACTTCAATTAATATTTACTATGGCAATATCAGTTCATCTTACTGTAAAATATAGAGAACTATTTCATATACATAGTAATTATAATCAGAAAGAATTATTAGTTAAAACATTATCTTCTATGGTTAAACCTTGTGTCTACACAGTTGCAACAACGATTGTAGGTTTTTCATCATTAGTTTTTTCAGGGTTATTACCAGTTATAAATTTTGGATGGATGATGAGTATAGGAATAGTTATTTCTTTATTATGTTCATTTATATTATTTCCTGTCTTACAAATATATCTAGATAAAGTTACTCCAAATCTTAGTTTTGAAAAGATGCTTCCTATTCCTGAAATATTTTCAAGAATCTCAACTTTTATTGGAAAAAGGATAATTTTTATAGCGCTTATAATATTTATAATTAGCATAATAGGTATTATTCAACTTCGTGTAGAAAATAGTTTTATAGATTATTTTAAAAATAATAGCGAAATTTATAAAGGTATGAAATTAATAGATCAAAAATTAGGTGGTACAACGTTATTAGATATAACTATTGATTTAGATTCAGAAATTAAAGAAGAAGTTTATATAAATGATGAAGACAGTTTTGAAGATGATGAATTTGATTTTTTAGATGAAGATAGTGAAGCAATTAGTGCTTCTAACCAATTATTTTTCACTTCAACTAAAATGGAGTTAATTAATAGTATACATGACTATTTAGAAAAACAGCCTGAAATTGGAAAGGTAATGTCTTTTGCTACTTTATTAAAAGTAGGAAAAATATTAAATAATAATAATGATTTAGATATAATACAGTTAGCTTTACTGTATTCTGAATTACCAGATAAATATAAAAATATTATAATTTCTCCCTATTTATCTATAGAAGATAACCAAGCTAAATTTAGCCTAAGAGTTATAGATTCTATGCCAGATTTAAGAAGAAATGAGTTAATTAACAGATTGAAATTAGAAATTCCAAATGAAGTTAATATTAGTAAAGATAGAGTTCATTATAGTAATGTACTGATACTGTATAATAATATGCTTCAAAGCTTATTTAAATCACAAATACTTACTTTGGGAACTGTTATAATATTATTATTATTAATGTTTTTGATGCTTTTTAGATCATTGAAAACTTCATTAATAGCCTTATTTCCAAATGTGATATCTATTTCTTTAGTTTTAGGTTTTATGGGTTGGTTTAGAATACCGTTAGATATGATGACTATAACTATTGCTGCAATTAGTATGGGTATAGCAGTTGATAATACTATTCACTATATATACAGATACAGAAATGAACTAAAAAAAGATAATGATTATAGTCTTGCAATGCATAGGACGCATATGAGTATTGGATTTGCTCTGTACTATACTTCTGTGACTATAATTGTAGGGTTTTGTATATTAATATTTTCAAATTTTATACCAAGTATATATTTTGGTGTATTAACAAGTTTAGCAATGTTAATGGCTTTACTTTCGTCACTAATTTTATTGCCACAATTATTAATTTTATTTAAGCCATTTGATAATTAAGTATTTTAATAATCTTTCTTAACATTTTTTATTTTTTATTATATTAGTATTGTAAGTTTTTAATTTAGAGTATTAAAATGACAGTTTCTTTAGAAATAATGAATAAAAATATGATAGATGGGCAATTAAAGCCTATGGGAATAAATGACCCTATTATTTTAGAGGCTTTTAAAAATATTCCTCGTGAATTGTTTGTAGACAAGGACAAGTCTTCTTTTTCTTATTATGAAGGTAATATATTAATTAAAGATAATCGTTGGTTATTATCTACTATGTTAATTGCTCGTTTAATAAATTGTGTAAGTATTTCTAATGATGATGTAATATTAGAAATTGGTTCTTGTACTGGATATACAACAGCTATCTTAGAAAAACTATGCTCATTGGTAGTTGGTGTTGAAGAAGACCCAGAACTAAGAGTTTTAGCAAATAAAACTCTAGCAAAAATAGAATCTAATAGTTCAATAATTGTAGGAGGTCAGCATATATTAGGAAATATAAAAAGTGCACCATACGATAAAATATTTATTTTTGGTTCTNTAGAAAAAGTTCCTAATTCTNTATTTGACCAATTATCAGATAATGGTTCATTAATTACAGTAATAAAAAATAAGAATAATCATAAATCCTGTGGAAATGCTGTTGTATTTAAAAAAAATAAAGATATTATTAGTAGTTCTAAAGTATTTGATGTAGAAGTACCNTTTATGGAAGGATTTAATATTAAAGAAGATTTTAATTTTTAGTATTTATGCTCTTAACTATTCTTATTTAATATTTGCAAATTATAGAAATTAATAAGAGAGATATATTATGATTATATTACAAGTAAATAAAAATTTTTTGATAATACTATTTATTATAACAATTTCATTATGTTTTTCTTATAAAGATATAAAAGCTCAAAGTCTTAATGTATCCNTAGCAAATGCCTATTCTAANCATCCTTTATTATTTTCTGAAAGAATTGGTGAAAGAGTACTTAGTGAAGATGTAGCTGAAGCTCTCTCAGGTTGGAAGCCACAAGTCTACGTTGATGGTTCCTTAGGCAAAACTTTGGTNAATACTACAACTACTACTAGCTCTAAAACAGATAGTAATTTGCCGATATCAGTAGGTATTGTTGTATCAAAAAAAATATATGATGGAGGCAAAACTAGTCAAAATATAAAAATTGCNGACTCAAGANTAATTGCTAATAATTCAAGATTATCTTCCATTGAAAATCAAGTTTTACTTAGTGCAGCAAAAGCATATTTTAATCTATTAAAAGAGCAGGATCTTTTGGATGTAGCTCTTAAGAATAAAGATGTTATTAAAAGGCAATTAGAAGCTACTAAAGATCGTTTTGATGTTGGTGATCTAACTATAACAGATGTATCGCAAGCTGAAGCGAGATTATCTGATGCGAACGCAAATCTTGTTAAAGCTGAGGCTGATTTAAATACTGCAAAAGCTATATTTTTCTCTGATATTGGTCTAGAACCAGAAGATATATTTTATCCTGAAGAAATTCCTATTCTACCNCAAAATTTACAAGAATTAGTTAATGATGTTAAGAAGTTTAATCCAAAAGTAATTAATGCAAGAAAAATGAAATTAGTTGCTGAGGAAGAACTAAAATTAGCACTTAAAGAAATGTCATTATCCGTTGATATTCAAGCAAGTGCTAATCAAGCATGGGATCCTAATACTTTTTTTGAGGAGCAAAGGTACTTTGATTTATCTGCAAATTTAAAGATGCCTCTATATTTGGGAGGTAAAGATAAAGCAATTATTAGAAAATCTAGAGAAAAAATAAATAAATCTAATGCAAATATTGACGATATTCTTAGACAAGAAGCTGAAAAAGCAATGATAATATGGAATAATATTGAAAGCCTTAATTCACAAATTATTGCTTTTAATTCTTCTATTAANGCAAATGAAATTGCATTAGATGGAGTTGTGCAAGAAGAAAATGTTGGAGCAAGGACAGTTATTGATGTGCTTGATGCAGAAAATGAATTATTTATGGCTAGAGCAAATTTAATAAAGGCTAGTATAAGTCAATATATTGCAACTTATGAATTACTTGAGGTTATTGGAGGAATGACTGCAAGAGATTTAAATTTACCAGTTTCATCATTTTATGATTCCAATGAATATTACAATAAAATGANGGATTTATCTGGTTCTAATGAAAAATCATTATTGAATTTTTTAGATAAAAATTAAGTTATTAAATATGGTGAAAAAAAAAGCATCTAAAAAACATATTTCCTCTGCAATGAAGGATCTTGAGGATGCCCTTTTAAATACAAATTCTAAAAATACTAAGAAAACCAATACTATTAGTAAAAGAAAAAAAGATGAAAATGTACTTCTTTTAACAGATATAATTGAATTATCACCTTATAAAGACATGAATTTTAAATTAATCACTATGAAGAAAAATATATCAAATATTATAAAGTCAGATATTAAAAATTGGATTAAAAATAATATGTCTAGTATAACCGATGAATCTATAAAAAAATCATTAAATACACTAAAATATAATAAAAAATAATAAATTATATTTTTTTTATTAATATTTGGAAAAATGTTTATGAGTAATGATATTAAAGATAGTAGTAATGATATAAATAACCTTAATAAATTTATAGAAAATTATTCTCACGATATATGGACAGAAAATAATATAATGTCCTCAAAGCTTAATTCTAAGCAAAAACCTTTTGTTGTTATGATGCCTCCACCAAATGTTACTGGAAGCCTTCACATAGGTCACGCGTTGAATATGACTCTTCAGGATGTAATTGTAAGATACTGGCGTATGAAAGGCAAAGATGTATTATGGCAACCTGGAACAGACCATGCCGGTATTGCTACTCAGATGGTTGTTGAGAAGCAGCTTATGCANGAAGGTGTTACTTCTCGAAGTAAACTAGGAAGAGAAAAATTTTTGAATAGGGTATGGGATTGGAAAGATAAATCTGGTGGAACTATTATAAATCAGCTAAAGCGACTAGGATCTAGTGCAGATTGGGATAAGGAAAGGTTTACATTAGATAAAGGTTTGTCAGAAGCAGTAATAGAGGTTTTTGTNAGTCTTTATAATGATGGTCTTATTTATAGAGATAAAAGATTAGTCAATTGGGATACTAAATTAGAAACTGCTATTTCTGATTTAGAAGTTATACAAAAGGAAAAGAAGGGGTATTATTGGCACTTTAAGTACCCAATTNTAGATACAAATAAGTACATAATCGTNGCTACTACAAGGCCTGAAACTATGTTAGGTGATACGTGCGTAGCTGTTCATCCTGATGATGAAAGGTATAAAAAATTAATAGGTAAAAAGGTCTTNCTTCCAATAGTTAATAGGGAAATAGAAATTATTGCTGATGAATATGCAGATCCAGAAAAAGGGACTGGAGCAGTTAAGATTACACCAGCNCATGACTTTAATGATTTTCAAGTAGGTAAAAGACATAATATGCAAAGTATAAATATTATGAATAGTGATGGATCACTTAATGAAAATACTCCTAGTGAATATCAGGGCTTATCAATGCTAAAAGCTAGAGAAAAAGTTATAAATGAAATGGAATTACTGGGATTACTAAGTTCTATAGAAGAAACCATTCATGTTGTACCTTATGGAGATAGATCAGAAACTATAATAGAACCTTATTTAACGGATCAGTGGTTTGTTGACGCTAAAAAATTATCTATTCCTGCTATAGAGGCCGTAAAATCTGGAGAAACCAAGTTTATACCAAAATCATGGGAAAATACTTTTTATGAATGGATGAATAATATAGAGCCTTGGTGTGTCTCAAGACAACTGTGGTGGGGTCATAGAATTCCTGCTTGGCATGGTCCTGATGATTATATATTTGTTGCAAAAACAGAAGATGAAGCTAAACAAAAAGCTTTCGAAAAGTATGGTAAACACGAAAAATTAGAGAGAGATCCCGATGTCTTAGATACTTGGTTTTCATCAGGTTTATGGCCTTTTTCAACATTAGGTTGGCCTAAAAAAAATGCTGCATTAGATAAGTATTATCCAGGTGATGTTTTAATAACCGGATTTGATATTATATTCTTTTGGGTAGCAAGGATGATGATGATGGGTATTCATTTTATGAATAAAACTCCTTTTAAAGAAGTTTATGTTCATGCTCTTGTAAGAGACTCAAAAGGTGATAAAATGTCAAAATCAAAAGGTAATGTGGTTGATCCATTAATATTAATGGATAAATATGGAACAGATTCTATAAGGTTTACACTAACAGCTCTTGCAACTCAAGGTAGAGATATAAAACTAGCAGAAGATAGAATAGTAGGATATCGAAATTTTATAACAAAGATTTCTAATGCTTCTAGATTTATAGAAATTAATGAATGTTCTTTAGATAAGAATTTTGATATTAATTTAGTAAAAAAACCAATATCTCTTTGGATTGTTAACTTATTATATGAAACTGCAGAAAATGTTTCTAAGGATATAGAATTATTTAGATTTAATGAGGCTGCAAATAAAGCATATCAATTTGTATGGCATAATTTTTGTGATTGGTATTTAGAAATTGTAAAGCCAAGTTTAGCAAGTAAAGAAAATTTAGATAATAACGAAATCAAAAATGTTACATCTTTTGTTTTTAGTAAAATTTTAACTATTTTGCATCCTTTAATACCTTTTAATACGGAATATTTATTTAGTAATGTGCATAAATTTGGAGATATATTAGCAATATCTAAATGGCCAGATGCTTCAATTGATAAAATTGTTTTATCTAAAGATAATTATGAAATAGAGTGGGTTATAAAGTTCATTAGTGAAATTAGATCTTTAAGAGCTATGTTAAATATTCCAGTTAAATCATTGATTAATATAAGTTATAAAGAAATAGACATGATTTATTCTAATTATTTATCTAATAACATGGATGTATTAAATAGAATTTCAAAAATAGAAAATATATCTTGTATTGAAGATGATATCGAACAATCAGCACAAATATTAGTTGATAATGCAACTTTTCATGTTTCACTAAAAGGTATTATTGATATTGAAAAAGAATTAAATAGATTAAATAGGGATTTATCAAAACTTCAAAATGATATATCTATAATAAATAGTAAATTAACTAATAAGAATTTTACTAGTAGGGCCCCAAGTCAAGTAATTGAGGAACAAACTAAACGAAAAGAATTAATAGAAAATCGTATTTTAAGAATAGAAACAGCTGTTACAAAACTAAAATAAAATTCAATAGGAGGTATTATGAAGAAATTTAATAAAGATAAGTTACCCAGTAGGCATGTCACAGAAGGGCCAGGAAGAGCACCTCATAGATCATTTTATTATGCTATGGACTTAACTACAGAACAAATACATCAACCTTTTGTTGGAGTGGCAACAACATGGAATGAATCTGCTCCTTGCAATATAACTCTCAGGAGGCAAGCTCAATCGGTAAAAAAAGGTGTTGCAAGCTCTGAAGGAACTCCTAGAGAATTTACAACTATCACTGTTACAGACGGCATAGCTATGGGGCACCAAGGAATGAAAGCATCATTAGCTAGTAGAGAAGCAATAGCAGATACAATTGAATTGTCTGTTAGAGGACATTGTTATGATGGTTTAGTAGGAGTTGCTGGGTGTGATAAGTCTTTACCGGGAGTTATGATGTCTATGCTTAGGTTGAATATTCCAAGTGTATTCATATATGGAGGTTCAATAATGCCAGGTAAACATAAAGGAAGAGATTTAACTGTTCAAGATGTATATGAAGCAGTAGGACAAAATGATGCAGGTATTATTGATGCAGATGAACTAGATTTAATAGAAAGAGCGGCTTGCCCTTCTGCTGGTTCATGTGGAGGACAGTTTACAGCAAATACTATGGCATGCGTTAGTGAGGCAATAGGCCTTGCATTACCAAATAGTACTGGTGCTCCAGCTCCATATGAATCCAGAGATGAATACGCATTAGCCGCAGGCAAGCAAGTTATGACATTAATAGAAAAAAATTTAAGACCTAGAGATATTGTAACTAGAAAGTCATTTGAAAATGCTGCCCGAGTTGTTGCAGCTTCTGGTGGATCAACAAATGCAGCACTTCACCTACCGGCTATGGCAAATGAAGCTGGAATAGACTTTGACTTATTTGCAGTTGCAGAAATATTTAAATCTACACCTTATATAGCTGATTTGAAACCTGGAGGAAAGTATGTGGCTAAAGATTTGTATGAGGTTGGAGGCGTCCAAGTAATTTTAAAGGCTCTATATGAAGCAGGATATATTCATGGAGATTGTATGACTGTGACAGGAAAGACTATGGCAGAAAATTTGGATGAAATTACTTTTCCAGAGGATCAAGATGTTATTTATAAGGTAGATAATGCTATTACCCCTACTGGAGGAGTGGTCGGATTAAAAGGAAATTTAGCTGAAGAGGGAGCAATAGTAAAAGTTGCTGGTATGACGAGAACAAAGCATATAGGACCTGCAATAGTATTTGATTGTGAAGAAGATGCTTATAAAGCTGTTAATGAGAGAAACTATAAAGAAGGCGACGTTTTTGTGATCCGATATGAAGGACCTAAAGGTGGTCCAGGTATGAGAGAAATGTTAGCTACTACGGCGGCCATATATGGTCAGGGTATGGGTGAAAAAGTAGCACTTATAACGGACGGTCGTTTTTCAGGTGCTACTAGAGGTTTTTGTGTAGGTCATGTAGGACCAGAAGCAGCAGTTGGTGGAACGATAGCTTTAATAAACAATGGAGATATCATTACTATTGACTCTGAAACTGGAGAATTAAGTGTAGATCTTACAGATGAGGAATTAGAAAATAGAAAAAAAAGTTGGAAACCTCGTGAGCATGAATATGGTTCGGGAGAAATTTGGAAGTATTCTCAATTAGTTGGGTCGGCTTTAAAAGGAGCAATTACTCATCCTGGAGCAAAAGCAGAAAAACAGTGTTACGCAGATATTTAATTATTGATGGCAAATAAATATATAAATAATTTTTTAATTTATGTACTTATAATTGCTATACTTTTAATATTAAATAGCTGTGCTAAAAATATTGCCACTGGTGAAAGACAATTAGTAATTTTATCTACAGAAGAAGAAAACAATATTGGCGCAAAAGAGCACCCTAATATAATTAGAAGTTTTGGCGGTATTTATAATAATAAAAGTCTGCAAACTTATATAAGTAATTTAGGCAATAAAATAGCTTCTAATTCAGAAATGCCTAATATTAGATGGACTTTTACAATACTAGATAATCCACTAGTTAATGCTTTTGCTTTGCCTGGTGGTTACGTATATGTCACTAGAGGTTTATTATCTCTTGCTAATGATGAGGCAGAAATAGCTAGTGTATTAGGGCATGAAATAGCTCATGTTACGGCAAGACATTCTGCTCAAAGACATGCTAAATCAACTTTATCTAATGTTGGATTAGATATATTGAATATAGTTGTTGGGCAACCACTAATAACAAACGTAGCTAATATAGGATTACAAGGTGTTATGTCTGCATTTAGCAGATCTGAAGAGCTAGAAGCAGATGAATTAGGAATAAGGTATATTATTAAATCTAAATATGATGCAGGTGGATCTTATAGATTTCTAAATCGACTAAATGAATTAACTAAAGTGTCAGCAAAAAATGATAGAGATATTATTAGTTCTATATTTGCGACTCATCCTAAAACTATAGACAGAATTAAAGCTTCTAAAGTAAATGTAAAAAATAACATTGATGTTATTACCAATAGAGAGATATATTTAGAAGCTATAGATGGGATGATCTATGGAGATAATTCACAACATGGCATTATCAAAGATAATAATTTTTACCATTTAGAATTAAATTTTTCATTTATAGTGCCCAAAAATTATACAATTATAAATAATAAAAATAATGTAATTTCATATAATGAAAATAAAGAAGTAGTTGTTATTTTTGATGGGTTATTAAATGAAGATGATTTATCTCTTTTGGAGCTTGCTGAATTTTACTACCTAAGGTCAAATATAAATTTATATAAAGAAGTAATAATAGATAATAAGACTTCCGCTGTTTTTGAAGAAAATAAAACTGTTAAATATGATGGAAATGAATATTTTAGAAAAACATATTTAATAAATTGGGGTGATAANAGGGTATGGAGATTTTCGCTTTTATTAAAACCTCAAGTNCANAGTAATNANATAGGTGAAGCNGATAAAATTGCTAAAAGTATTCATGAATTAAGAGAAGAAGAAAAAATTCTTGCTAGACCTAACTTTATAAGTATTTTGAAAACTAAAAANGGCGATACACCATTACTTTTATCAAAAAAAATGGCTTTAAATAAAAACCAGTTAGAAATTCTTCTTATAATGAATGGATTAACTATTCAAAGTGATGAGCAAATATCAGAAGGAACATTAATAAAAATGATTGTTAATTAAAATAATTAATCATTTTAATTACGAAATATTAATTTTTTCATTAATATCAATTAACTCAAGTATCTCAATAAAGTCATTAGCATTTATTGCTATGCATCCATTAGTAGGTTTGTAATCATTAGTAGATACATGTAAGAATATAGCGCTTCCTTTGTTTGGTATTACTGGATTAGTATTATAATTAATTGTAAGAATTAAATTGTATATATTATCATCTCTATAAAGAGATTCCTTATGATAATTTTTTGTTTCAATTAATTGATTATACTTTAGATCATTTGGGTCGTCGGACCATGCCATATAATTTTTTATAGGAATAAATTTATATTTTGTTTTTAAATTTTTTATTCTATCGGTTCTTACAAATAATTCACCTAAACTATAGGTTCCCATGGGTGTTTTTTTATCGCCTTCTACTTTATTGTTAGTTAACCCATTTAGACCAATAGAACATTTATATTTTTTTTTATTATAAATGAGTATTTTATTCTTATTTACTAAAAGCATTTAATTATTCAGAAATATTTATTATTACTGGTGCATGATCAGATGGTTTTTCTAAAGACCTATGATAGGTATCTATTTCTATAGATTCGAGTTTATCTATTGCAAATGGTGAAAGTAAAAAGTGATCTATTCTTAATCCTTTATTTTGTTCAAAAGCTCTCCCATAGTCCCAATAGCTCCAATTNGTTTTATTTGGATTTAGTGATCTCCAAGCATCATAATAACCTAAATTAATAATTTCGCGGAATTTAGCTCTTGTTTCTGGTTGAAATAATGCATCATTTTTCATTGTTTCAGGGTTTGCTGCATCTCTATCTTCTGGACAAACATTAAAATCTCCTCCTAAGATTATTGACTCTTCATTATCAAGTAATTTCTTTACGTGTTGTTTTAATTTTGTCATCCATTCTATTTTATATTCAAACTTTTCTGTATTAATTGGATTNCCATTTGGAAGGTATATTGAAGCAACTCTAAAGCCACTGTTTTTTGCATCCACCCAGCATTCTAAGTATCTCGCTTGTTCATCACTATCGTACAAAGAGGAAACTATATCACTAACAGGATGTTTAGAAAGTATGGCTACTCCATTATACGCTTTCTGACCTTTAAATATTACATTATATCCTGTATCCTCTAAATCTGATTTNGGAATATCTTGATCTTGTGCTTTTAATTCTTGAAGGAGTAATACGTCAGGCGATTGTTTTTTTATGAAATCTATTACATGCGGAAGTCTAACTCGAATTGAGTTTACATTCCAAGTAGCAATTTTCATATTAAGTTACCGAGAAAGATGATCCACACCCACAACTTGAGGTTGCATTAGGATTATCTATAGAGAAAGTAGCTCCATTTAGATCTTCATTCCAGGTTATTTCAGAACCAGCGAGATATGTTAAAGATATATTATCTGTAACTAATGTAGGTTCTCCATTTTTATTGCTAGATGCTATAATNTCATCTTTTAAAGTTTCATTATCAAATTTAAAAGAATATGAAAAGCCAGAACAGCCTCCACCATCAACAGTTATTCTTAAAAAACCTTTTCCTTCTTGTTCTTGAATAACCTTTATTCTATTTAATGCATTTTTTGAGATAGTTAATTCTTGCATATAATTACTCTTAATTAGATTTATAATATATTCATAATGTTAGTTCAATTTTATATAATTTCAAGTTATGTATATATATAAATAATAATATTGGAAAGATTTATTTAAAAATATGAATAAATTAAATTTATATAAAACGGATTTTTTGAAGAGTAAAGGTCGCTATTATTCTGAACCTGAATCTTCTTATAGAAATGCCTTTATGAGAGATAGGGATAGNTTAATTCATTCTGCTGCATTTAGAAGGCTAGAACACAAGACTCAAGTTTTTGTTCAACATGAAGGAGATAATTTTAGATCTCGTTTGACGCATAGTATTGAAGTGGCACAAATAGCAAGAACTATTGCTACTAGACTAGGTTTAGATTCTGATTTGGCGGAAACGGTTGCTTTAGCACATGATTTAGGACATACACCATTTGGACATGCTGGCGAAGAAGCTCTAAATAATTCTATGAAAAATAAAGGTGGATTTGATCATAATGCACAAACTCTAAGAATAGTTACAAAATTNGAAAAAAAATATGCTGATTTTGATGGTTTAAATTTAACATGGGAGTCTTTAGAAGGTATAGTTAAACATAATGGTCCGTTAAAAAAGAATATTCCTAATGTAATAANAGAATATCAATCTTTAATAAATATAAAAAATAAGTCCTTAAACTTAAATTTAAATAAATTCGCTGGCCCTGAAGCACAAGTTGCAGCTATTTCAGATGATATTGCATACTGTAATCACGATATAGACGATGGAATAAGAGCAGGCTTATTTGACTTAAATGCTCTAGAAGATATTGATCATGTAGGTAAAGTCATAAATTCTAATAGAATGAAGTGGAAAAATATTGAAAATAAAAGATTAATTCATGAAACTATAAGAAATTTAATAAACCATATGATTGAAGATGTAGTTAGTGAATTTAATATAATTGTAAATAAAAATAAATTTGAATCAGTTGAAGATATAAGGAATCATAATGACAGAGTTGTAAGTTTTTCTCATAAAACTTTTAAAAATAATCAAAAANTAAGAAAATTTCTTTTTGAAAAAATGTATAAACATACAATAGTAAATAGAATGACTTTAAAAGCGAAAAGTATAATCGAGGATCTATTTAGAGCNTTTTCTANTGATATTACTATCTTACCAGTTGAATGGAGAGAAGTTGCAGAGAATGCTAAGTCTGATAAAGAATTATATAGAACAATATCAGATTATATAGCAGGAATGACAGATAGGTANGCTGTCATGGAGCATAAAAGACTTTTNGATTTACATGGCGGATGGACTGGAACTTCATTATATGATAAACGCGATCGTTAGTATTAATTTATTNGAATGGATTTATTAGTGAATATTTTTGAGCANGTTAGAAAAATTATTATTCAGGTTGCCATAACTAAAGGGATTAGGGATGATACAATACTTAATAAAATCACTGCTGAACCTCCAAAGGATGAGAAACATGGAGATATATCAACTAATATAGCGCTTTTAGGTTCAAAAACATTAAATATGAACCCCAGAGAATTAGCTGAAAACGTTGGATTACTTCTTCAAAAAAATAANTATATTGATGAAGTTAATATAGCGGGTCCTGGTTTTATAAATTTAANACTAAATAAATCTATATTTTATGAATGCTGTAAGCATGTACTAGATTTTAAAGAGAAATATGGAAGCAGTAGCTATGGTAAATCTCATAAAGTTAATATAGAATATGTTTCTGCTAACCCAACTGGCCCTATGCATATTGGACATGCAAGAGGTGCCGTATTCGGAGATTCATTAGCAAATTTACTTCAATATGTAGGTTATAATGTTACTAGAGAATATTATATAAATGATTCAGGCCAACAAATTGTTAATTTAGCTAAATCTGTTTATCTTCGCTACAAAGAAATTTTTAGTAGTAAAGAAGCGTTATTTGAAGATGATTTATATCCTGGTGAATATTTGATACCAGTTGCTAAAAAAATAATTGAACAATACGGAGATAAGTTTATTAATTCAGATGAAAAAGATTGGTTAGCTATATTTAAAGATTGTGCCACTCATGAAATGATGGAAATAATTAAAGAAGACTTATCTTCAGTAAATATTCATCATGATAATTTTGTTTCAGAAGAATTTTTAAAATCTAGAGGTTTGATTGATGAAGTAGTAAAANTATTGAATGAGAAAGATGTAATATACNAAGGTATACTAGATGCTCCAAAAGGACAACAAAATGAAAATTGGGAAAGTAGACCTCAACTCCTTTTTAAATCTACATTATATGGAGATGATTTAGATCGTCCTCTTAAAAAGGCTGATGATACATGGACATATTTTGCTGCAGACGCTGCTTATCATTATGATAAATATAAAAGAAAATATTCCTCAATAATAAATGTGTGGGGTGCAGATCATGGAGGTTATATTAAAAGAATTGAAGGAATAATAAAATCAATTTCTGAGTCTCAATTAACTTTTGATGTTAAATTATGCCAATTAGTAAATTTAAATAAGGATGGTAAGCCAGTTAAAATGTCAAAAAGAGCTGGTAATTTTATCACAATGAAAAGTGTAGTAGATTCAGTTGGATCAGATGTTTTAAGGTTCATTATGCTAACTAGAAAAAATGATGCTCCATTAGATTTTGACTTGGTTAAAGTTAAAGAACAATCAAAAGATAATCCCGTATATTATGTTCAATATGCGAATATAAGAATTAATTCTCTATATAAAAAAGCAAAAGATCATGAAATTGACCTGAACAAAGAAATAAGTAATATAAAATTTGAATTATTAACAAATTTTTCAGAAATAAATATTATTAAACTTATTGCAAAATGGCCTCGACAGGTTGANGCAGCTGCAAAAGCAAATGAACCTCATAGAATTACATTCTACCTAAATGATCTTGCTAGTGCATTTCACAGTTCTTGGTCACTAGGAAATGATAACCCTGATTTAAGATATATAGTTGATTCTAATAAAGATTTATCAATAGCCCGATTATCATTAGCAAAAATTGTTAAAATAATTTTATCCTCGGGCTTATCAATCATAGGTGTTAAACCTGCAGATAAATTATCTTAGTTGGAATTAATTAAATGCTTAAAAAAACTGTAATATTTGCAATAGTAATAATTAGCGGAGGTCTTGGTTATAAATATATTTTACCATTTAATATAAATAATAATGTAATAATTAATATTGAGAGTGATGAAAAACAATATAAGTTTAAACCTGAGGATAAAGAAGGAAGTGTATTTAATGGAGAGTCATTAAAAATATATAGGTCTACTAGAGAAAAATTATTACCAAATGAAACAAATAATTATACTAATAAAGAAAATAATGAAACTGAAGAATTAGTTCATAAAAAAGATGAAGCTATAAAAATTACAAAAGAAGATTTAGTAAAAAATAATAAAATTTATTTGCAGTTAGGTTCATATAAAACTTTAGATAAAGCTAAATTATTTATAAGAGATTTTTTAAAAGTAAATACAAAGTTAGTTAATAACTTAAAATTTAATATAGTTTCGGCTAAAATTGAAGATAGAGGAACTTATTTTAGGGTCAGATTAGGCCCTTTCAATGATAAAAAGGAAATTTTTTCCTTATGTATAGAGCTNAAATTAGTAAATAATGAGTGTTTGATTGTTAAGGATACTTAATACTTAATGAAAAATTCTAGAAGTATAATTGTTGGTATTTCAGGCTTAATTTTAAATAAGAATGAAATATCTATATTAAAACGTTATTTACCTCTAGGTATTATATTATTTAGTAGAAATATAAAAGATAAGTTTCAACTAGTTCAATTAGTTAATCAGATAAAAGGATTGCTTGGAAATAATTGTCTTATTTTAATTGATCAAGAAGGTGGAAGAGTTCAAAGATTAAAGCAACCTAATTGCCCTAATTATCCTGCCTTAGAAATTTATGGAAAGTTAGCTATTAAATCTATAAAAATAGCTAAAAGAGCAGTATATTTAAATTATTATCTTTTAGGTAGTGATTTAATAGATATTGGAATAAATGTTAATTGCGCTCCCTGCCTAGATGTTATTAGTGAATATACACATTCTGTAATTGGTAATAGATCATTTTCTAAAGATCCAAACATAGTATCATTATTAGGTAAAATGGCCTGTAATGGTTTAATGGACTCTGGTGTTTTACCTATTATCAAACATATTCCTGGTCATGGAAGGGCATCTTCTGATAGTCATTTATCATTACCAGTAGTAAAAGAAAAAATAAAGTTTCTTGAAAATAGTGATTTTATTCCTTTTAGGGTTTTATCAAAAATGCCAATAGCTATGACAGCCCATATTTTATATAAAGATATAGATGCAAAATGGCCTATAACTCAATCAAAAATAGCTAATAATTATATTAAGAAAAAATTAAATTACAGAGGTATTTTAATTTCAGATGATATTGAAATGTCTGCTTTGTCAGGAGACATAAAAAGTAGGATTGAGTCAATATATGAAGCAGGTTACGATATTATTTTACATTGTTCTGGGAAAAATAAAGATACAGAAGAAGCTCTTAAAAATGGAAAAATTTTAGATAATAATATATTAAAAAAACTACAATTAAGTTTAGATAAAATTCAAAAAATAAATAAATTAAGCTGTCTATCATCTTATAAGATTGAATTATGCGATATTTTAAAAAAATATTTAAATTATAACATTTCTTTATAAGATATTATTTCTATATATTGTGTTTATAACTAGTATATTTATATATATTGTGTTATTGATCTTAATAATTGTTTATATTTTTAAGGTACTTATGGAAGAAATAAAATATAATATAGATGGCAATTCAGAAGATTCACTTGATAGCACAGATAACATTATAAATGATGAAGTTTTATTATTAAATATAAACGGTTATGAAGGTGCTATAGACCTTCTTTTAGATTTAGCAAAGAGACAAAAAGTTGATTTATTAAATATTTCAATTTTAGAGCTTTCTGAACAGTATTTACAATATGTTAAAAATGCTAATAAATTAAACTTAGAAATAGCTTCTGATTATCTAGTTATGGCAGCATGGCTTGCCTTTCTTAAATCTAAAATATTATTGCCAGATGAGGAAGAAGAGGAGCTTAACGGAGAAGAATTATCAAAAGCGCTTAAATTACAATTAACTAGATTACAAGCTATGAGAGATGCAGCTAAAAAATTGTTTAAATTAGATCTCCTTTATACAAACCGTTTTCCTCAGGGTATTATTTCAAAAGAAGATAAAATTATACATGTGGAAGATAATACTAATTTAAATGATTTACTCTTTTCTTACAGTAACGTGGTGCGGGGTAAAAATTTGCAGAATTATAATCCTCCTATGAAGAAGTTAGAAACCATCGAGTCAGCATTAAAAAGACTTAATAGTTTATTAAATAATGATAAGGATTGGCAACAATTATCCTTATTTCTTCCAGCAGAATTAGATAATAGTGATAACGTTTTTAATAGTTCAGTTTTAGCTGCTACTTTTTCAGCTACATTGGAATTAGCAAAAAAAGGTAAAGTAGAAATAAGACAATTAAATCCATTTGGTGATATATTTATCAGAAATAAGTTGGAGTCTAATTAGCTATGAATAAAGAATTATTAATAAAAATTGCTGAGGCTATTATTTTTACTAGTGAAAAACCAATTAGAATAAAAGATTTATTAAATAGACTTCCTGAAAATATAGACATTAATATTATTATAGATTTTCTTATAGAAAAGTATAAAGATAGTGGATTTGTTCTAGAAAATAGTGGAGATACACTGGCATTTAGAACTTCTAGTAGTATTGCTGAATACTTAAGAATAGAAAAAACTATACAAAAAAAATTATCTAAAGCAGCTTTAGAGATACTGTCTATAATAGCTTATCATCAGCCTATTACTAGNGCAGAAATTGAAGATATGAGAGGTGTAAGTGTTAGTCAGAGTTCTTTAGAGGTTTTATTAGATAATAATTGGGTAGAGCCTAAGGGCCATAAAAACATTCCTGGTAGGCCGTCTACATGGAAGACAACAAAAGATTTTTTAGACCATTTTGGATTATCTTCTTTAAAAGACCTTCCTGGTCTTTCTGAGCTTAAATCTTCAGGCTTGCTGGCAAGAAATGTAGGGCAGTCAGTTTTAAATAGAGAGAATATTACTACTCTTTAATTTTACAATTATATTAATATTTTTATTTTCTATTGTTTTTTCTTTTATTTAACGTATTTATATGAGAGTAATTATCATTCTCAATAATATTGAATAGAATTGGCACAATTATGAATAAAATGAATATAGTAATGATTTTTATTTTATCTCTATTTTCAACGGTTAACTGTTGGTCAGAAGAGGTAAATCTTTATTCTGCTAGAAAAGAACATTTAATAAAACCATTAATAGTTCTATTTGAAAAAGAAACTGGTATTAAAGTTAATATTGTAACTGCAAAAGCTTCTCAACTTCATCAGAGAATATTAAGAGAAGGTAAAAAATCTCCTGCAGATGTTATGCTCACATCTGATGCAGGTAATTTATGGAAAGCATCTAAAGAATATTTTTTTCAACCTATCAATTCAGATATATTAAATACTAGGATTGAGGCAAAATATAGAGATAAAAATAATTTATGGTTTGGTTTAAGTTTAAGAGCTAGAATAATAGTTTATTCTTTAGATAGAGTTAAAGAAAATGAATTAAGAGGTTATAAATTTCTTTCAAATCCAATTTTCAATAATAGAATNCTAATTCGTTCTTCTAGCAATATATATAATCAATCTTTAATTGCACATATGATTTCTAAGTATGGAGAAGCAAATACTGAATTATGGGCTGAAGGATTAGTAAATAATTTAGCTAGAGATCCAGCTGGAGGAGATAGAGATCAAATTAAAGCTATAGCTGCTGGAATAGGAGATATTGCAATAGTTAATTCCTATTATATTGTAAATATGCTTAATTCTGATAATAGAGGTTTATTTGATTCTTTAGGTATTTATTTTCCAAAGGATGAGGAGATGGGAACTCATTTTAATATTAGTGGTGCAGGCCTTCTTCAAAATGCACCTAATGCAAATAATGGGAAGAAATTAATAGAATTCTTAGTTAGTGATAAAGCACAAGAAATATATGCAAATACAAATTTTGAATATCCAGTTGTGAATACTATTGAGGTTCCAGTTGAATTAAAAAAACTTGGGCCTTATGAAGCTGACTCAACTAATGTCTANGAATATGGCTTGTTATCCTATAAAGCGATTAGGTTAGCTGATAGAGTGGGCTGGAAATAATTATAATATATATATGATTTTTGTTTTTATTATTTATAATTATTAAATGACTTCATTTATTAAAAATAGCTGGGCTTATTTTTCTGTTATATTGAGTTTAATAGTTATTATTCCTATTTTAACTATTTTCTTATTTCTATTTAATACAGGTGATGATACTTGGTTACACCTTAAGAATACAGTATTAACTACTTATATATTAAATTCATTAATTNTATTAATTTTTTCAGCTTTAGGAACATTAATTTTAGGTGTTATAACAGCTTGGCTGGTTACAATGTATATATTTCCTATGAAAAAATATATAGAGTGGTTGCTAGTACTTCCTTTAGCTATTCCTTCTTACGCATTAGCATATGTTTACTCAGATTTATTGAGTTATAGTGGTTATTTAATATTAATTTTTTCATATATTACTAATTATGAAATAAATTCTATAAACTTTTATTCTATATACGGAGCTATTTTTGTATTTATTTTTAGTCTTTACCCATATGTATATTTACTAGCCAGACAAGCCTTTATTGCTCAGTCTGGAACATATATTGAAGTTGCAAAAGTTTCAGGATTAAATTTATTATCAATTTTTTATAAGGTTGCAATACCTTTAGCAAGACCCGCTTTAGTAGGCGGAGTCATTCTAGTTGTAATGGAAACTTTAGCTGATTATGGGGTTGCAGATTATTTAGGTATAGAAACATTTACAAAAGGAATTTATAAGGCATGGTTTAATTTAGGAGATATAGTTTCTGCAGGAAAATTATCAATAATATTACTTATAACTATCTCTATTATTATTAGCCTTGAAAAGGCCCTTAGAGGTAAAGCTGAATTTACTAATAATACAAGAAGTTCAAGAGGATTTAAATACTTTAGTTTGAATAGATATTTAGGTTTTACCGCATTAATTATTTGCTGTATTCCAGTATGTATTGGCTTTTTTATACCTATTACTACTATAATACTATGGTCTATAAAAAGCATTAATAACATAGACTTATATAATTTTATTCAGTTATTTATATCCTCTTTTAGTTTAGCATTATTGGCCGCATTTATATGCATTTTATTTGCTATTCTTATTATATATGGCGTAAGGACTAACTCTAAAATTGCAGCTCCATTCGCAAGAATAGCAAGTTTAGGTTATTCTATTCCAGGAGCAGTTGCTGCAGTAGCAGTTCTAATTCCATTAGCATGGATAGATAATATAATTAGTAATTTTGCATTACAATATTTTAATATTTCTATTGGTTTATTATTAACTGGTTCTTGGTTTGCATTATTATTTGCTTACTTAGTTAGATTTTTAGCATTATCTATGCATTCTGTTGAAAATTCTTTTATTAAGATACCAATATCATTTGATTACGCAGCAAAGGTGTTAGGTAAATCTAATAGTTCTATTTTAAGCAATATACATGCTAGAATAGGATTAGGAGGAATATCACTGGGATTATTAATAGTATTTGTAGATGTTCTTAAAGAATTACCTGCTACTATGATTTTGAGGCCGTTTGGATTGTCAACATTAGCAATTAAGGCTCATGAATTTGCAATTGATGAGAGACTTGGCGATGCAGCTATTCCTCTTCTGGCTATTGTGGTAGTTTGTTTATTACCATTATTTATTTTAGCCAGGGGAATTAGACATTAATAATTATTAGAAATATAAAAATAATGAAAATTAAAAATAATTTAAAAATTATAGGTTTATCTCATAAATATAAAAATGGAAAATCTATAAAAAACTTTAATTTAGAAATATCTTCTAATGAAATAGTTTGTTTGTTAGGGCCGAGTGGGGCTGGTAAAACAACTTTATTAAGATTAATAGCCGGCTTTGAAGATCCGTATGAGGGTATTATTAAAGTAGGAAATAATATAGTGTATGGAGGTAAATATGTCCCGACTGAGAAAAGGTCTATCGGCATGTTATTTCAAGATATAGCCTTATTTCCTCATTTATCGGTTAAAAATAATATTGGGTTCTCGTTACCTAAGGATAATAATTATAATGCTACTATTAATAAATTACTAAAAAAAGTAGGATTAAAAGATTTTTCTGAAAGGTATAGTAGTTCATTATCTGGAGGAGAACAACAAAGAGTAGCTTTAGCAAGAGCGCTTGCAAGTAATCCTGATGTAATGTTACTTGATGAGCCTTTTGGTTCATTAGATAGTTCGTCAAAATTTGATATAGCAATTGATATTATTCAGATATTAAAAAATACTAAGACACCAACTATTATGGTTACTCACGATCCTCAAGAAGCGATGAGATTAGCAGATAGAATTATAATTATGTTAGATGGTAGTATTATAGACGAAGGTTCTCCAAAAGAATTATATTTTAATTCTAAGCATTCATTTTCTGCTAAATTAATCGGACCTACTTCCCGTTATACTTTTAACTCTAAAAATAGATTTTTATATACACCATTTGGAAAAATAAGTGTAACTAGTAAAATTATTTCTAAATACGAATTAATTGTTAGACCCGAAGCTTTTACTTTTACTAAAACTAGTAAAAATGCAATATCAATAAATATAATTAATTATAAATATNTAGGNCTTNTNNCAGAGNTAGAAATTTCNNTNTTAAAGTANNAAAAATAATATAAAAATTNTANTATTCTCAAATATTTTAGATAAAGTTTTATTGTATAAAAAATTATTATTTAATAAAGATTGGGCTTTTGTGTTTCCTATTAAATAAATAAAGTATATACATATAATATTANATGCTTATATCAAATTGATAAATGGAGGAAGTTTTATGAGTATAGGAATTTGGCAAATTGTTTTAATATTAGCGATAGTATTAATTTTATTTGGTGCGGGTAAATTACCACGCGTAATGGGTGATGTAGCCAAAGGAATTAAAAATTTTAAAACAGGTATGAAAGAAGAAGAAGGTACAGAAGAATCTGGAAGTGATGAAACTGTATCAGTTTCAAAAGATAAAGATAGTAATACGGACTCTAAATCTAGTTAAGATTTTAGCTTAATTTAAGGAGAGCTAATATGCTTGATATAGGTTGGACAGAAATATTAGTTATTACAGTTGTTGCTTTGTTTATAGTGGGTCCTAAAGATATTCCTAAAGCACTGCGAACAGTTGGTATATGGATAGGGAAGCTTAAGTCTTTATCTCGTGAGTTTCAAAATACTGTTGAAGATGCAGTTAGAGATTCTGAATTAGATGAAGTTAAGAAGCAAATTGAATCAGCAAAAACAGATTTTACAAAAGGTATGTCTGAAACTATAGATTCNGAAGGTGAACTAACAGAAATGCTTCGTGGTGTAGATGTAGTTGATAAAGATAAAAAGCAATCTGCCTGGCCTATTCCTCTCAATAAGGACGATGAACCTGAAAAAAATATTTCGGAAAAAAGCAATATTGAAAATAAAACAGACACTCCTAAAGAAGAAAATAAAAATTTAAATAAAGATAATTCAACAACTTAATAGTTGATAGATATAAAATGGCCAATAATAATTCAGATGATGATAATATAGAAAATTCAAAGGCACCTTTGGTTTCTCACTTAATAGAGTTAAGAGATAGACTAAAATGGGCTGTTATAGCATTTTTTATAGCATTTTTAATTTCTTATTTTTTTGCTGATTATATTTATGGATTTTTAGTTAAACCNCTTAAAATTACTTATCAAGATTTAGGGTATGAAAACCCTAGAATGATTTATACAGGATTAACTGAAGCCTTTTTTACTTATTTAAAAGTTTCTTTTTATACGGCATTATTTATATCATTTCCTGTAATTGCCTCACAGATTTATAAGTTTGCTGCACCTGGTCTTTATAAGAATGAAAAGAAGGCTTTCTATCCTTTTTTAATAGCTACACCTGTTCTTTTTGCTTTAGGTGCTTCGCTAGTTTATTACTTTATTTTTCCTTTAGCTTGGAAATTTTTTCTAGGCTTTCAAACTACTGGGCTTGAAACAGGCTTAGCCATAGAACTTGAAGCTAAAGTAAATGAGTATCTTTCATTAGTCTTAAAGCTTATGTTTGCTTTTGGTTTAGCTTTTCAATTACCTGTCGCAGTCTCACTTTTAGCAAGAGCGGGATTAGTTACATCAAAAGGTATGAGAGAAAAAAGAAAGTATGCTTTTGTTGGAGCTTTTGCAACGGCCGCTATTTTAACGCCTCCAGATCTAATCAGTCAGGTTGGACTGGGCGTGCCAATAATTATATTATATGAAATTTCTATAAGACTTGCTTCTATAATGGAAAGAAAAAGAAAGAATAGGGATGAAGAAGATTCTGATGATTCAGAAGATCCAAATGATCCATCTAATAATGAAAATTCAAAAAAGAATAATTTGGATGATATAGAAGATATACCTGAAACTGATTTTACTGAAGATTAAAGGGCAACATGTACGATATTAAATGGATTAAAAATAATGTTGAAGTCTTTGATAAAGCTATGGCTAAAAGAGGTTTGGACAGCATTTCTAATAAAGCTATTGAATTATATGATAAATATGTAGTTTTANTATCTAATTTACAGAAATTACAAAATGAAAGAAATAACTTATCAAAAAATATAGGAATAAAAAAATCTAGTGGTGAAGATGCATCGGAAGAAATTAAAGCAGTTTCTGAGCTAAAGACATCNATTAACTCTCTNCAGGATGATAGTAATTCTNTAGAAGAGNATATAAAAACAATATTAGAAGTAATTCCTAATATGCCATCTGATGACACTCCAGAAGGAAAAGATGAAGCATCCAATAAAGTTATAAAAGTCCATGGAGATATAACAAGCTTCTCATTTAGCCCTCTATCTCATGATAAGTTAGGTTTTAACTTAGGGATGATGGATTTTGATAAAGCTTCTGAGATGTCAGGTGCACGTTTTGTTATTTTAAAAGATAAATTAGCCTTATTAGAAAGAGCTTTATCTAATTTTATGTTAAATATTCATACTCAGAAACATGGCTACACTGAAATTAGTCCTCCAAGCTTAGTAAGAGATAGTGCTTTATTTGGAACAGGGCAATTACCTAAATTTAGTGATGACTTATTTCAAACTACTTCTGGCCATTGGTTAATACCAACATCAGAAGTACCTCTAACAAATATTGCTTCAAATGAAATTATTAATAAGGACCTTCTACCTTTCAGATTTACATCTTTAACTAGTTGTTTTCGCTCAGAAGCTGGGTCAGCTGGGCAGGATACAAAAGGTATGATTAGATTACATGAATTTAAAAAAGTTGAACTAGTTTCAATAGTAAAACCTAATGATTCTTCAGGTGAGCATGAGAGAATGTTGCAATGTGCTGAAGAGATACTTAAACAATTAGAATTACCATATAGAGTTGTAATATTATGTACAGGTGATTTGGGTTTTTCTGCAGCTAAAACATATGATATTGAGGTTTGGCTTCCATCTCAAAATAAATATAGAGAAATATCAAGTTGTTCAAATTGTAATGCTTTTCAGTCAAAAAGAATGAAAGCCCGAATGAGAAGTAGTGAGAATAATATTGAATCAGTGCATACTTTAAATGGTTCTGGTGTTGCTGTAGGAAGAGCTTTATTAGCTATATTAGAAAACTATCAAAATAAAGATGGGAGTATAGATATTCCTACAGTTTTGAAGCCTTACATGAATAATATGGATAAAATTAAACTTAATGAGTAAAATAAAAAAAAACCCATTGATATATATCACTAATGATGACGGCCCTGATTCAAAAGGTTTGAAGAAATTAATTAAAATTGTAAAAAAAATAACTAACAAATATTTAGTTGTAGTACCAAAGGAAAATAGATCAGGCTATGGTCATTCCATTACCATTACTAAGCCAATAAGACTAAATAAAATAAATGAAAATTTTTATACTTGTGATGGAACACCTACGGATTGTGTTATGTTAGGAATATTTCATATACTAAATAATGATAGTCCAGATTTATTACTTTCAGGAATAAATATGGGTGAAAATTTAGCTGATGATATTACATATTCTGGAACAGCTTGTGCAGCTCTAGAAGGAGCATTGAGGCATATTAAATCAATTGCTATATCAAAAATTTTAGCAAAAAGTGAAGAAAAAGATGATTGGTCAGGAATAGATAAGTATTTACAGAAAATTATTATTAATGTTTTAAATTCTGACTTAAATGAAAACCATTTTTTTAATGTAAATTTTCCAAATCTAAATTATGAAAATATTTTAGATATTAAGGTTACAAAATTATCTAGAAGAAAGCCTAAAGGAAAATTCTTAATAAGGAAAGATGCTAAAAACAATCCATATTTCTGGTTAACAACGGATAGATTTTCTTCTAATATTCATAAAAAGGATAGCGACATATGGGCAATCAATAATAACTATATTTCTATAAGTCCAATAAATGTTGATATGTCAGAAATTAAAAGTTTAAATATTTATAAGGAACAATTCAATAAAAATAAATGAACTAGACGAAAGAAACTTAATGTTGCTTCTTAATTTGAGGCAAAATGGTATATTAGATGATAGGATCATTAATGCTATTGCTTCATTTTCTAGAGAGAAATTTCTGCCAAAAAATTTGAAAGGTTTTTCAGGTGAAGATTTAGACTTTAAAATATTTTCTGATATTATTGCTCCTAAAACAAGTGATTTAGCAAAAATGATTTTTCTAGGTTTATCAGCTAATAATAATACAAAAAATGTATTAGAAATTGGCACTGGCTCAGGTTTACAAACTGCTTTATTATCTAAGATATATAATAGGGTTTATACAATAGAAATTAATGAAGAGGCTTATACTTTTTCAAGTGAAATATTGAAAAATATTTCTCATAGAATATCTTATAAATTAGGAGATGGTAAATTAGGATGGCTTGAGGCATCTCCATTTGATGCTATATATATAGATAGTGAAGTAGATAACGATTTAAAATATTTATATCCTAATCTGGATAAAAATAATGGAGTTATAATCGCTGTTAAAAGATATAATGAGAAACAGTTTTATACGACTTATTTACCTTACGAAAAAAAAATAGAAGTTAAATCTAATTATGAAGTCAACAGAAGTAAGTTAATATAGATGATTATGTCATGAATAAGAATTTTTTTAAATTTATAATTATATTTTTGTTGTTTTCTGCGTGTACTTCGAAAGATTATTTAGCACCTGTAATTGATAAAAGTGATAGTAGTCAAAATAGGAATAAAGAAAAAAGAATTATTACTGTGTATGAAGGTGATAGCTTATATTCAATTTCAAAAAGAGAAGGAGTTCCGATTAGTTCTATTATAAGAGCTAATAAATTAGAACCTCCATTTACATTGTTCAAAGGTGATAAGTTAATAATAGCTGAAGCTAATATATATAAGGTTAAAAAGGGAAATACTTTATTTGATATTGCACAGTGTTATAACGTAAGTGTTTCTGATATAATGAAAATTAATCAGTTAAAAAGTAATGATAAAATATATGAGGGTGATAAAATATTTATACCTTTTAATGAAAATAATATAAATACCTCATGTAAAAAGCCTAATAAAATTATTGCTAAAAAAAGTAGTAAAAAAAATAATATAGTTGTTGGTAATAAAAGTTCGACTTATGTATGGCCAGTAAAAGGAGAAATAATATCAAATTTTGGCCTATTAGCCAAAGGATTAAGAAATGATGGTATAAATATTTCTGCTTCAATAGGTGAGCCGGTTTTTGCTATAGAATCTGGAAAAATAGTTTATGCTGGCAATGAAATTCAAGCATTTGGTAATTTAATACTAGTAAAGCATTATAATAATAAAACCTCCGCATATGCACATTTAGATAAGATTAATGTAGTCAAAGGTGAAAAAGTAAATAAAGGCCAGGTAATTGCCTTAGTAGGTAATAGTGGAAAGGTGTCTACTCCCCAACTTCATTTTGAAATTAGAGATAAAAATGGTCCTTTAAATCCATTGAAATTTTTACCGTAACTATTTTAACTTTACTTTTAATTTCCCAGCTAAATCTTGAATAAATTGCCATGCGACTCTTCCAGATCTAGAACCTCTTGTTACTGACCATTCAATGGCTAACTTACTTAAATCTTTGTTATCAATTTTTAATTTAAATTTTTTTGCATAACTATTTACTATAGTTAAATAATCATCTTGAGAACATTGATAAAAACCAAGCCATAAACCAAATCTATCTGATAATGAAATCTTTTCTTCAGCACTTTCAGAAGGAGATATAGAATTAGATTTTTCATTTTCAATCATTGATCTAGGCATCAAATGTCTTCTATTAGATGTAGCATAAAATAAAATATTAGGAGTTCTTTCCATGATACCTCCATCAAGAACAGTTTTTAAAGACTTATAGGTAGTTTCATTTGTATCAAAAGATAAATCATCACAAAATATTATAAATTGATGATTATGTTTATTAAGATGAGATATTAATTTCGGAAGGCTTTTTATATCATCTCTATAAATTTCAATTAGTATTAAACGATTTGGATTATTTTTTTTAGTAATCTCTTTGTGTACAGATTTTACTAAAGATGACTTACCCATTCCTCTAGCNCCCCATAATAATACATTATTTGCAGGAAAACCNTCAGAGAATTGAANTGTATTTGTTAAAAGAATTTCNTTTGTATGATCTATNCCTTTTAATAAGTTTANATCTATAGCATTTATTACATTAATTGGAATTAGTTCAAANTTTTCAGAATCCCACAGATATCCGTTAGCAGAAGTAATTACTAATTTTTTTTTTGAATTTATTTGAGTAACTTTTTCAAGAGCTTCTGTTGACCTTTGCAATAAAGATAAAATATTTTTATCAAAATTCATTTTTTTTTTCCATAAGGCAATAAGAATAATAGTTTTTGTTGCAATAATATAGTATTTAATATTTATTACGGTAAACCTTCATTATATACTTTGCAATATATGATTTAGGGGTTATAAAATTTTTTATTTAAGGAGTTAACATGTTTATATCAGAAGCAATGGCGCAAGGTGCAGGTGGAGGATCTGGGTTTTTAATTCAAATTGCTCCGTTAGTATTAATATTTGCAGTATTTTATTTTTTACTTATTAGNCCACAACAAAAAAAAATGAAAGAGCATAGGTCAATGGTNGAAGCTTTAACTAAAGGAGATAAAGTTNTTACTGCTGGTGGATTGATGGGAACAATTGATAAGATAATAGATGATAGAATTGCATCTGTTCAAATTGCAGAAAATGTAAAAGTTAAGGTTGTGCGATCTACTATTACTGAAGTAGTATCTGATAAAAGTTTAGATCAAAAAAAATAAAGTTTTTTATTAATTTCATTTTAGGGTTTTAGATGCTTATATTTGAAAATTGGAAAAAAGTACTAATATTAATAGTTAGCATTTTTGCTATTTTATTTTCATTACCTAATTTTATTTCCAAAAATAATGTACCTAATTTTTTCAATGCTGGAGAAATTAGATTAGGATTAGATCTTCAAGGAGGATCTTATTTATTACTAGAAGTTGAATCAGATAGTCTACAAACTGATAGATTAAATTCAGTAGCAGATGAATTAAGGGTAGCATTAAGAAATGCAAGTCCTAGAATAGGTTATAGAAATTTATCCGTAATTAANACAGAATTAACTTTTTCTTTGATTGAAGAAAATGATGTAGATCTAATTAAAAGTTTAATTCTAAATATTGATGATTCACTTATAGTCAATAATGAAGATTTTTCGTCAATTCAAGTCTCATTCAGCGAAGAAAAAATTACTGAAATAAGAGATTATGCAATATTACAATCAATTGAGATTATNAGACGAAGGGTAGATGAAGTAGGAACTAATGAGCCAATAATTCAGAGACAAGGTGATGATAGAATTTTAGTGCAGTTACCAGGTTTAGATGANCCAGAAAGAATTAAAAGACTTTTAGGTAAAACTGCTAGAATGAATTTTAGAATGGTTAACGAAACTGCAAGTATAGATGAAGCTTTATCAGGAAGGGTCCCTCCTGGTTCTGATTTACTATATGAATTAGATCCTAGGACTGGNGAAAAAACTTTACCATATATTATATATAAGCGTATTGGNGTGTCAGGAGATGAATTAGTAGANGCAAANCCAAGTATGGATCAATTTAATCAACCAGTAGTTAGTTTGCGTTTTGATTCTACTGGTTCAAGAAAATTTGGTGATTTGACGTCAAAAAACGTAGGTAAAAGATTTGCAATTGTTTTAGATGGTGAAGTAATAAGTGCCCCAGTTATAAGAGAAGCCATTACTGGTGGAAGTGGACAAATATCTGGGAACTTCACATTTGAAACTGCAAGTGATTTAGCNGTTCTATTAAGAGCCGGTGCTTTACCTGCTCCACTTACAATTTTGGAAGAGCGTTCTGTAGGTCCTTCATTAGGAAAAGATTCAATTAATGCAGGCATGTATGCTGNCATTATTGCCATAATATTAGTTGTTATTTATATGTTAATAATNTATGGCTCAAGATTTGGTGTTACTGCTAATATTTCATTAATAATTAATATATTATTAATTTTAGCATTATTAGGTGTGTTAGATGCAACACTTACTTTACCTGGTCTAGCTGGAATTGCACTTACTATTGGTATGGCTGTGGATGCAAATGTTTTGATTTTTGAAAGAATAAGAGAAGAGTCTAGATCTGGAAGATCTAATATTGGAGCTATAGATAATGGCTTTAAAGAAGCGTTTAGAACAATTGTAGATGCTAATATAACAACACTTTTAGCTGCAGTTATTTTATTCCAGTTTGGCTCTGGCCCAGTGAAGGGATTTGCGGTTACATTGGCGCTTGGAGTTATGACAACTATGTTTACTTCCTTACTATTAAGTAGAGGAATTATAACTATTTGGTATAACAGGTATAAGCCTGATAATTTAAATATATAAATTGGGAGAATTAATAAGTGTTAAGATTAATATCTGACAATACAACAATCAAATTTATAAAATTAAAAACTCTTTCTTTTACTTTTTCAGGTATATTATCTGTTTTAGCTATTCTTTCTGTTTTATTTGTTGGTTTAAACTTTGGTATAGATTTTAAAGGTGGAATTTTATTAGANGTAAGAACAGGTAATAATATAACTATATCTGATATTAGGAGTAAAACATCTGATTTAAATATTGGTGAAGTTTCTATTCAAGAATTTGGAGCAAAATCTGATTATTTAATTAGAGTAGAAAGACAAAAGGGATCCGATAATGCTCAGCAAGTAGCTGTAGAAATATTAAAAGATGCTTTAAATAAAGCTTTTGGTAAAGATATAGATTATAGAAGACTTGAATATGTAGGACCTACTGTAAGTAAAGATTTGATATCAGATGGTGTAATGGCTATCTGTTTTGCAATTATAGCTATGCTTGCATACATTTGGTTTAGATTTGAATTGCCATTTGCCATAGGTGCTATCGTTGCTTTATTGCATGATATCATTCTTACTCTTGGCGTCTTTTCTATCTTAGGGCTAGAATTTAACTTATCTACTGTTGCAGCAATACTTTTAATAATAGGATATTCTATGAATGATACTGTGGTTGTTTANGATAGAATAAGAGAAAATTTAAGAAAATTTAAAAAAATGGAATTAAAAGAACTATTAGATAAAAGTATAAATGAAACTTTATCAAGAACTATTAATACTACTATAACTACCATGCTTGCATTAGGAGCATTATACNTAATTGGAGGTCAGATTATATCTGATTTTGCGTTTGCAATGTTATGGGGAATAATTGTAGGAACTTATTCATCAATATTTATTGCTTCAACAATACTAATGTTTTTAAATATTAGAAGATCTAAAGAGAGCGAAAGTTAATTATATATGGACTTAGAGTTATATCCTAAAAATAATGCTCCACAATTAGATGGATATGGAGAAGGATATATAAGGGTTTCTGGAAATAAAATATTTAATGCTGTCTTATTATTATCTGATAAATATATAGAATTAGGTAAAATATTAGATGAAGAGCATAAAATAATAATTAATAGAAATATTAATAAATCATTACCAGAGTTAGTAATATATGGATCTCTAAGAGGACTTGGCTATGAGTCTGATACATTAAAGTTTCTTAAAACATTAAGTATACCAATAGAACAAATGCAGATAGGGCCAGCTTGCAGAACTTGGTCAGTATTAATAGGAGATGGTAGAAGTATTGCTGCTATAATAGAGCCCGCTTGAATAATTCATCAGATTTTAAAATAATTGAGAATGAATTAAAGTTAATATCATATCATTATTATATATCAGGTCTTTTTGTTAATTATAAGTTTAGAAAAAAGATACTTTTAATATTATTTTTAGATGTTGAATTTAAAAATATTATAACTGGCAATGCAGAAGAAAATATAATAGCAACTAAATTAAACTGGTGGAAGATTACATGTTCAGAAGCTATTGATGGAAAAAATTTTTCCGTGCCTGCTTTAAGACTTTTAAATAAATATTTTCTAGAAAATAATGTAATAAAAAATGAAATATTATCCATAATTAATCTTTATCAAAAGTATAGTCTTGAAAAAAAACTTAATAAAAGAATTAAAATTTACACTAAATATTTAATATTAAAAAAAAATATAATTTGTAGAATATTAGGAATTAATCATTTTGATACAAGAACAAAAATTTCATTAAATTACTTAATTCTTTCTAAAAGCTTTTTTGAACATGGTGAAAATTCTAAAAGTCTTAGTTTCTTATATAAATCAAAAAGTATATGCAAAAGTCCTAAAAGAAAATATTTAATTTTTTTCTTATTGAACTCTAATAATAATTTTACGAAAAGAAATATATTAAAGAAATTATTACTATTATTATTCAGAGTTTGGTATTAAAGTTATTTTGCCATAATTTAATTTCTTTTATTGCTTTGGTCGCAATATTTTTTCTACTTATTTCTTTTTTTTCTTTTTTATTTTTATATTTTTTCACTATAACTTTTGGAATCAAGCCATAATTAATATTCATAGGTTGGAATAAGTTTTTATCTCTAATGGTCGTTACATGACTAATTAAAGATCCTAGAGCAGTAGAATAGGGTATATCAATATCTTTTTTATTTAGCTCTTCATAAGCTAAAAATCTACCTGCTAGTAATCCCATAGCAGCACTTTCAACATAACCTTCTACACCTGTTATTTGTCCTGCAAATCTAATATTTGGTAATTTTTTATACCTTAATTGCTTATCGAGTATTAAAGGGCTGTTTATAAATGTATTTCTATGCAATCCTCCTAATCTTGCAAATTTAGCATTTTCTAAGCCAGGGATTGATTTAAAAATATCTACTTGTTCATTGTATTTCATTTTTGTTTGGAATCCTACTATATTATAAAGTGTAGCACTAGCATTGTCCTGTCTAAGTTGGACAACAGCATATGGTTTAATATTGCTATGCTTATTTGTAAGACCAATAGGTTTCATGGGGCCAAATCTAAGTGTATCTATTCCTCTGTTTGCTATGACTTCAATTGGTAAGCATGATTCAAAATAAGGTGTATTTTTTTCCCATTCTTTAAATTCTGTATATTCAGCATTTTTTAATTTATTAACAAAATTTATATATTCAGCTTTATTTAGAGGGCAGTTAATATAGGCAGCTTCATCGCCTAAAGTCCCAATTTTATCATACCTAGACTGTAACCATGCTATATCCATATTAATAGAATCACTGTATACAATAGGAGCAATAGCATCAAAAAATGCTAAATTTTCATTACCTGTAGATTTTATTATATTTTGAGTAAGACTTTTAGAGGTCAGTGGACCTGAAGCTATAATTGCCTTCTTAGAAAAGTCAGGTAAATTTTTATATTCCTTATGTATAATATTTATTAATGGGTGTTCTAATATGATTTTATGAACAGATTGAGAAAATTGTTCTCTATCAACCGCTAATGCTCCTCCAGCAGGTATTTTATTTTTATCTGCACAACTTATAATCAATGAATTAAGTTCTCGCATCTCAGCATGCAACAATCCAACTGCATTATTATTCATATCATCAGATCTAAATGAGTTAGAACAAACAAGTTCTGCTAAATTATCTGATATATGAGCTTCTGTTTTAACCTTAGGACGCATCTCATACAAATCTACCTCAAACCCTAAGCTAGCTAATTGCCAGGCTGCTTCACAGCCAGCTAATCCTCCTCCTATTACTACAATTTTATTTTTATTCATTAAAATGCTATCTAATTATTAATATATTTATTTAAATATTTTCCAGTATAGCTATTATTATTAGTTATTATCGACTCTGGTGCTCCTTCTGCAACAATATTTCCACCATTGTCTCCGCCATCTGGTCCCAAATCTATAATCCAATCAGAGGATTTGATTACATCTAAATTATGTTCAATTACAATTACAGTATTACCTTGCTCAACTAAAGTATTTAACACATGAAGTAATTTTTTTACATCTTCAAAGTGTAGGCCTGTAGTAGGTTCGTCTAAAATATATAATGTTTTACCAGTCGCTCTCTTAGATAGTTCTTTTGATAATTTTATTCTTTGAGCTTCACCTCCAGAGAGAGTAGTTGCCGCTTGGCCAAGTTTAATATAATTCAAACCTACATCCCCAAGAGTTTTTACTTTATTATATATACTTGGAATAGCTTTAAAAAATTTTTTAGATTCTTCAATACTCATATTAAGTATATCATTTATATTCTTGTTTTTTATAGAAATTTCTAATGTTTCTCTATTATATCTTTTTCCNTCGCAAACTTCACATTTTACATATACATCTGGTAAAAAATGCATTTCAATTTTAACTATACCATCTCCTTGACAAGCTTCACATCTTCCACCTTTTACGTTAAATGAGAATCTTCCTGGTTTATAACCTCTTATTTTTGATTCTGTACTTTGAACAAAATACTCTCTTATTGGCGTAAATGCACCTGTATAAGTAGCTGGATTAGATCTGGGTGTTCTTCCAATAGGAGCTTGATTTATTTCTACAATTTTATCTATAAAGTTTATTCCTTTAATATTTTTAAATTTTCCTATTTTTAATTGCTTTTTATTATTTATTTCTTTTTCAAGTGCAGGAAGTAAAGTATCTATAATTAGAGATGATTTTCCACTTCCAGAAACACCAGTAACGCAAACTAAATTACCAAGAGGAATCTTTATATCTATATTCTTCAAATTGTTTGTTTTAGCACCCTCAAGTTCTAAAAATTGCTTATTAATTGGTTTTCTTCTAACTTTAGGTAANGGAATTATATTTCTTCCAGATAAGTAATTACCTGTAATACTTTTTTTATTTTTTAATATTTGTTTTGGTGTACCTTCAGCTATAATATTACCACCATTAATTCCAGCTCCTTCGCCTATATCAACTATATAGTCAGAAGCCAACATAGCTTCTTCATCATGTTCAACAACTATAACAGTATTACCTAAATTTCTAAGATTTTTAAGAGTTTCTATCAATTTGAGATTGTCTTTTTGATGTAATCCTATAGANGGTTCATCTAAAACGTATAAAATTCCTGTAAGGCCTGATCCAATTTGTGATGCTAATCTAATTCTTTGACTCTCTCCTCCTGATAAAGTATTAGATTTTCTATTTAATGTTAAATAATCAAGGCCAACGTCAATTAAAAAAGTTAACCTCAGTGATATTTCTTTAATAATAGGTTTAGCAATTTCTTGAAATTGAATTGATAATNCTTTTTCAATATCATTCACCCAATTTAGAACATTTAAAATAGTCATTTTAGATATTTCTGCAATATTCTTGCCATCAATTTTTACTGATAATGCTTTTTCATTTAGTCTATCTCCATTACAACTTTGGCATTCTTTAATAGATTGGTATTTAGAGTACTCATCTCTAAACCATGAGTCAGTAGATTCTAATAATCTTTTTTCTAATGAAGGTATAACTCCTATAAATGGTTTATTTATAGATACTTTTTCTAAGTCATTGTAAAACTCTATANTTATATTTTTATCTTTATTACCATATAATATTTGNTCTTTATGATCATTTGATAAATCCACCCATTTCTTATTAAGATCCATTCNATTATGTTTAGATAAACCTTTTAAAGCTTGGTTATAAAAATCTTTTCCTTTGCCTGACCATGGTTTAATTGCTCCTTCATTTATACTTAAATCTTTATTTGGAATAATTAAATCTTCATCAAAAAAACTTTGTTCACCTAAACCATCACAAGTTGGACATGCACCTACNGGGTTATTAAANGAAAATAGTCTAGGTTCTATTTCATCTATTGTGAATCCAGATTCTGGGCAGGCAAATTTAGCTGAATATATATTTGTCTTATTTTTTGTTAAATCTTCAACGTATAAAAGTCCATCAGATAATTCTAGGCACGTTTCTATGCTCTCTGCAAGTCTTTGCTTAATATCATTTTTAATGACTATCCTATCAATAACTACTTCTATATTATTTTTTGTATTTTTATCAATTGTTGGTAATTCGTTTATTGAATATAATTCATTATTTAACTTTATTCTTTGAAACCCTTTTTTTATTAGTTCTAATATTTCTTTTTTATGTTCTCCTTTTCTACTTCTAACAATTGGAGATAACAGATATATCTTACTATCTTCATTATTTTTTATTATATCATCTACCATTTGCGAGATACTTTGACTTGTAATAGGCTTTCCTGTGAGCGGAGAGTAGGCAATACCAACTCTGGCATATAAAAGTCTNAAGTAATCATTTATTTCTGTAACAGTTGAAACNGTGGAGCGTGGATTATGTGAAACTGATTTTTGGTTAATAGCTATTGCAGGAGACAATCCTTCTATAGTATCAACTTTTGGTTTTTGCATCAATTCTAAAAATTGTCTAGCATAAGCGGATAGACTTTCAACGTATCTTCTTTGTCCTTCTGCATAAATAGTATCAAATGCTAGAGATGATTTACCACTACCTGATACACCAGTAAATACTATAAGTTTATTTTTGGGGATGGTTAAATTAACATTATTAAGGTTATTTTCGTTAGCACCTATTATTACTAAATTATTAGAATGATTATTTTTTTTATTATTATTCATCAAATGACCTAAATTTAAATTTATTATNTATATAAAGCAGTTGTATAAATTTATCGATTGTTGTGTTATATTATATATATNTTTTTTATGAAAGGAGCATTTATGTCAGGAAGTGTAAATAAAGTTATTTTANTAGGAAATGTTGGACAAGATCCTGAAATAAGGTCTTTTCAAAGTGGAGGTAANGTATGTAATTTATCTATAGCTACAAGTGAAAGATGGAAAGATAGAGAGAGTAATGAGCAAAAAGAGAGAACACAGTGGCATAGAGTAGTCGTTTTTAATGAGAATCTTATAAATTTAATAGAACAATACGTTAAAAAAGGTTCTAAATTATTTATTGAAGGGCAACTTGAAACAAGAAAATGGACAGATTCTTCTGGTGTAGATAAATATGCTACTGAGGTAGTTCTAAGAAATTTTAAAGGNGAATTAACTTTTTTAGATTCTAGAGGAAGCAGTAATGATAATTATTCTGACAATAATAATAGCCAAATAAATCAACAAGAAAATAGTGATTTAAATCAAGCTGTTACTGAAAATACTGCTATTGACTCTGACATTGAGGATGATATACCTTTTTAGGTACTTTATATTGAGGATTTCTTGCTCTCATATACTAAATATAGTATAAATAATTATAATTTTTTATATTAAGGAATAATAATTTGGCAGAACCTGAAGATCCAGATTCCCCGGAAGAAAATAATAATGAAGAAGCAAATCCTTTAGAAGAGGGTATTTTACCTGTAACTATTTCAGATGAAATGAGAAAGTCTTACNTAGACTATGCAATGAGTGTAATAGTTAGTAGGGCNCTTCCTGATGTTAGAGATGGATTAAAACCAGTTCATAGGAGAATTCTTTATGCTATGAAAGAGGGAAATTATCATTGGAATAGACCTTACAGAAAATCTGCNAGAGTTGTTGGGGACGTTATGGGTAAATATCACCCGCATGGTGATAATGCGATTTATGATGCAATGGTTAGAATGGCTCAAACTTTTTCTATGAGTCTTAAGTTGTTAGACGGACAGGGTAATTTTGGTTCTATGGATGGGGACCCGCCAGCTGCTATGCGTTATACAGAAGTTAGAATGGATCAAGCTTCAACTATGTTAATTGATGACATAGACAAAAATACTATAGATTTTCAAGATAATTATGATAATTCAACACAAGAGCCTAGTGTTCTTCCTGCCAAATATCCAAATCTTTTAGTCAATGGTGCTGGNGGTATTGCAGTTGGAATGGCNACAAATATTCCACCTCATAACTTAGGAGAGGTTATTGATGGTTGTTTAGCTATAATTGAAAATTCTGAAATTTCGTCTGATGAGCTGCTTGAAATTATTCCTGGCCCAGATTTTCCCACGGGTGCTCAAATTATAGGAAAGNCTGGTATTAAATCTGCATTTGAAACAGGTNGAGGTTCGGTNGTGATGAGAGGTAAAACTTCAATAGAAAATGTCAGAAAAGATAGAGAAGCAATAATTATTTCCGAGGTGCCTTATCAGGTAAATAAAGCCAGAATGATCGAACAAATAGCTGAAGCAGTAAAAAATAAAAATATAGAAGGAATATCAGATTTACGTGATGAATCTGATAGAGTGGGAGTGAGGGTAGTTGTAGAATTAAAACGAGATGCAACTCCTGAGGTTGTTCTTAATCAAATTTATAAACATTCNCCTTTGCAAACATATTTTGGGGTAAATATGTTAGCCTTGAATGGTGGAAGGCCAGAACAATTAAGTACTAGGCAAATTTTAGAGTCTTTCTTAACTTTTAGAGAAGAAGTTATAACTAGAAGAACTATATTTGACTTAGAAAAAGCAAGAGATAGGGCTAATACTTTAGTTGGATTGGCTTTAGCTGTATCTAATATAGACGAGGTTATTAAATTAATTAAGTCTTCTAAAGACTCAGATGAAGCAAAAAAATTATTATTAGATAAAGATTGGAAGGCGTCAGATATCTCAGATTTAATAGATTTAATTGGTGATCCTAATGATAAAGCTGATGAAAATGGAATGTATAAATTATCTAATAATCAAGCTAAAGCTATCCTTGAGTTACGTTTACAGAGACTTACTGGGTTAGAACGAGATAAAATAGTTGAGGAGCTAAAAGAAATAGTTACTAAAGTTGTTGAATTGCTCTCTATTTTAAGATCTAGAGATAAATTAATGAATATCATGAAGGATGAATTTAATAGTATTAAAGAGCAATTTGCCGTACCTAGAAGAACTCAAATTTTAGATATAGAAATCAATCAGGATGTAGAATCTCTAATTGAACGTGAAGATATGGTCGTNACTCTAACAAATAGTGGTTATATTAAAAGAACGACTTTAAGTACTTATAGAGCCCAAAAAAGAGGAGGCAAAGGTAGAGCGGCTATGTCAATAAAAGATGAAGATTTTATTCGTCAGGTCTTTGTTTTAAATACACATGATCCAGTCTTATTTTTTACTAACACAGGNATAGTATATGAACTTAAAGTGTATAAACTTCCTCTTGGTAACCCTCAAGCTAAAGGAAGACCTATAGTAAATTTATTACCTTTAAGCGAAGGAGAACAAGTTACTACTATGATGCCTTTACCTGAGAATGATGANGATCCACCAGATTTAATGTTTGCTACAAAATCTGGTAATGTAAGAAGAAACGCATTAAGTGACTTTTCTAATGTAAAAGCCAATGGAAAAATTGCTATGAAGCTGCTTGATGGGGATTCATTAGTTGGTGTCGTTCCATGTAAGAAAAATGATGATATAATGTTATCTGCTTCACAAGGNAAATGTATGAGATTTAGATCTGGTGATGTTAGACTTTTTAAGGGCAGGGGGTCTATAGGCGTAAGAGGTATTAGGTTAAAAAAAGATGATGAGGTCATATCTATTTCTGTTTTAAAGCATATAGAAGCTGATACAGAAATTAAGNCGTTATATTTAAAAGCAGCTACAGCAAAACGTNGAGGNGATAGTCAAAACTTTATTGANGATAATACATTTGANTCAATGTATAGTGATGATCAATTTATATTAACTATTTCTGAAAATGGATATGGTAAAAGGTCCTCTGCATATGAGTATAGAATTACCAATAGAGGGGGACAAGGTATTATTAATATTGAAACCTCTGAGCGTAATGGTAATGTAATAGCATCATTTCCAGTTTTAGATACTGATGATGTAATGATGGTAACAAATAAAGGTAGAATAATTAGGTCGCCAGTTAATGATATAAGAATAGCATCAAGAAATACCCAAGGTGTTACTTTATTTTCAATAGATGAAGGTGAAAAAGTTGTATCTGTCACTACAATATCACTTGATGATGAAGAAGATAATGATGAAGAAGATAATGATGAAGTAATAACTGATGATGATAATACTGAAGATATTAATAACTTAAATGAGGATGTAAATAAAAATGACTAATAGAATTGGCTTATATCCAGGTTCATTTGATCCTATTACGAATGGTCATATAGATATAATTAAAAGATCATTGAGAGTAGTAGATAAATTAGTTATTGGTATTGCAGTCAATGTAGGTAAAACAGGATTATTTAGTCTAAAAGAGAGAGAGAAATTAGTTTTATCAGATATAAAAAACTTAGGATTAGAGGAATTTGTAGAAGTTCGTTCTTTTGAAGGATTATTAGTAAATTATGCAAAAAAAATTGATGCTAAAATAATAGTAAGAGGTTTACGTGCGGTAACTGATTTTGAATATGAATTTCAAATGACAGGAATGAATTCTAGATTAGATTCAAGTATTGAGACTGTTTTTTTAATGGCAAGTGAAAATCAGCAGTTTATATCTTCTAGGTTAGTAAAAGAAATTTTTACTTTTGGTGGAGATATTTCTAGCTTTGTTTCTTCTAATGTGCTTAAAGAAATGCAAATACAAAAATTAAATAATAAATAAGGTTTTAATATGAAAGCAAAGTACAATAATTTATATAAATTTTTATTTTTAATATTTACTATGATTGGATATTCAATGACAGCTAATGCAGATGAAAATATTTTACTTTTAGAACTTAAAGACGGAGTTGTAACTATAGAAATGAAACCAGAAGTTGCACCAAATCATGTAAAAAGAATAAAAGAACTTGTTAATGATGGTTTTTATGATGGTATCAAATTCCATAGAGTTATAGCTGGCTTTATGGCACAAACAGGGGATCCTCTTGGAAATGGAACTGGTGGTTCTGGTCAAAATATTAAAGCAGAATTTAATAATGAAAGACATTTAAGAGGAACGCTGTCTATGGCTCGAGCGCAAGACCCTAACAGTGCTGACAGTCAATTTTTTATTTGTTTAGATGATGCTCCACATTTAAATGGGCAGTATACTGTTTGGGGACAAGTAATTGATGGTATGGAATATGTAGATAACATTAAAAAAGGTGAAGGTAATAATGGCTCTATAATAGGAGAACCTGATGTTATTATTTCTATGAAAATGAAAAGTAATTAAAAGTAATAAAATTGAATATTGATGCTTTTGATTTTCATTTACCAAAACAATTAATAGCCCAAAAGTCAGCAAACCCTCCAGATAGATCAAAACTGTTATATATTTCTAGAGAAAAAAATATAGATTACAATACATTAGATTTGGTTAATATTCTCAAACCTGGGGACTTACTTATAGCAAATAATACTAAGGTTATTAAATCTAGAGTAGAAGGAAAATTAGGACTTAAAAGTATTTCTATTACTATGCTAAATGAATATACACCAGGTATATGGCAAGCATTAGTTAAGGGTTCCAAAAAATTAAGTTTAGGTGATAATATAAATTTACCTAACGATATGGTTATAAGTGTAAATAGAAAAGGAGAAAGAGGATTAATTTATTTTGATGTAAATATATCAAAACTAGATTTCATCAATTACTTAAATATTTATGGTGATTTGCCTTTACCTCCGTATATAAAAGTGAAAAAAGAAGATGATAGTTCTATTCATTATCAAACATTATTTGCGAAGAATTATGGAGCTGTAGCTGCACCAACAGCAGGCTTACATTTTACAAAAAATTTAAAAAATATATTAGCTAAAAATTCAATAAATATAGCAGAAATTACATTACATGTAGGAGCGGGAACATTTTTACCTGTAGAAGTTAGTGATATTTCAAAGCATACTATGCATAGTGAGTATTTTTCTATTGATGAAGCTGTTGCNGATAAAATAAACTCTACTAAAAAAAATGGGGGTAGAATAATTTCTATTGGTACTACAGTTTTAAGATCATTAGAATCTACTAGTGATGAAAATGGCTATATAAAATCTTTTAAGGGAGAAACATCTATTTTTATTTCACCAGGAGATAAAATTAAATCGTCTGATTTTTTACTAACTAATTTTCATTTACCTAAATCAACATTATTTATTTTAGTATGTGCTTATGCAGGTATTAAAACTATGCATAAAGCATATAAACATGCCATTTCTAAAAATTATAGGTTTTATTCTTTAGGNGACGCCTGTTTAATTAAAAAGGCTAATNTATAATGACAATTNCTTTTAATATTAAAAATNCAGATGGNGATGCTAGAAGTGGTTTTATGAAAACTGCCCACGGTATAGTAAATACNCCNGTCTTTATGCCNGTTGGAACNTATGGAGCAGTAAAAGGTATNCAACCNAGTGATTTAANNGAAATAGGNTCAGANATAATTTTATCTAANACTTATCATTTAATGGAAAGACCGGGAAAAGATATTATCCGTGAATTAGGAGGGCTAAGAAGTTTTATGAATTGGGATGGCCCAATTTTAACAGATTCAGGAGGTTTTCAAGTTATGTCATTACAAAATATGGCGAAGATAGATAATGACGGTGTTACATTTAAATCTCATTTAGATGGAAGTTTAATAAGATTAACCCCAAAAGATTCAATTGATATGCAAAAGGCATTAGATTCTACTATTACAATGGCCTTTGATGAATGCACTTCTTATCCTGTTAAGCATGATGTGGCTTTAAAATCTATGAATTTATCTATGGAATGGGCAAAGCTGTGTAGAGATAATTTTATAGATAGAATTGGCTATGGTTTATTTGGTATAGTTCAAGGATCTACTTTTAATAATTTAAGAGAGAAATCCTCTGAAACTTTAATAAAAATTGGTTTTGATGGTTATGCTATAGGAGGGTTGGCTGTAGGTGAAGGCCATGATGTTATGATAAATACATTAAAATCTAGTATAAATTATCTTCCAAGAGAAAAACCTCGTTATTTAATGGGTGTTGGNTATCCAAAAGATATTATTGAAGCCGTNAGATTAGGTGTAGATATGTTTGATTGTGTTATACCTACAAGATCAGGAAGAACNGGAAAATTATTTACAAAAACAGGAACTATAAATATTAAAAACTCTAGACATAAAAATGATCCTAGGCCTATAGAAGAAGGGTGTTTGTGTAAAGTATGTACTAATAATATTTCTAGGGCATATCTACATCATTTATTTAATACTAATGAAATGCTAGGTAGTATTTATTTAACAATTCATAATATAAATCATTATATTCAACTAATGTCGACTTTAAGGTCAGCTATTAATAATAATAATTATAACGAAACNTCCAATTATTTATTAAATCAATATAAAAAAGGGGATATTGAAATATATAATTAAAAATACTTGTAATTATCTCAATGATTATGTATTTCCTATATAACTTTTGGGGGCCCTTAGCTCAGTTGGTAGAGCAGCTGACTTTTAATCAGCTTGTCGTAGGTTCGATCCCTACAGGGCTCACCAAAGTTATAATATAAAAATTTTAGCTTTCATATTCTGCTGGTTTATTTTCTTTTTCGTTGATACTTAATTTAAAAATATCTGGTCTGGAATAATGACCTTTGACATCAAAATCATACTGACCTTTTATAATTTCATTAAGGTCGACCTGAGCTGTAAGTATGCCTGATTTTTCTCTTAAGGGGCCAGCGATTACTTTCCCTAAGGGATTTATAATGCAAGAACCACCATTCATAATTATAGTATTTTTATCATTTCCTTGTATTGGATTATAGTAATCTGGACAATCCTTTCTTAATAAATACTGACATGCTGAAAACACAAAGCACCTTCCCTCAAGAGCTACATGAGTCATAGAAGAAATCCATGTATCTCTATCATCCGCAGTTGGGGCACAATATAATTGAATGCCCTTTGAATACATTGCCATTCTCATAAGTGGCATATAATTTTCCCAACAAATAACTGATCCAATTTTACCAATATTAGTACTGATAACTGGAAGTGTTGAACCATCACCAAACCCCCATATTAATCTTTCCATAGCAGTGGGCATAACTTTTCTATGTTTGGCTAAATATTCACCTTTATTAGATATTAATAATACTGTACAATATAAGGTTCCATGGTCTTTTTCTATTACACCTATACTCATTAATATTTTATATTTCTTTGCTATTAAGCATAATTTTTTAAATTGTTTGCTATTAAAATCTAATGCAGAATTATAATATTTAGAATACATTAGCCTACCTTCTTCAGATCGCATTCCAATCCTTGCTCCAAAATCTAACCCTTTTGGATAAGCAGAAATAAATGCTTCAGGAAATACTACAAGTTCAGCATTTTTTTCTTTTGCTTTTTCAGTTAATTTTTCTACTTTATCAATCGTAGAGTCTAGGTCGAAAACAATAGGACTATCCTGTATAACTGCAGCAATAAAACTCATAATATATTCCTTTAAATAAATAGTTACTATTATTATAGAATAATAAATAATTTCATACAAAATAAAGAAATATAAATTATTTATTACAGCAAGTATTTAATATTGACTTTACTATTTTATTATTAAAAGATTGTATTTTAATTATTTTGGAGTTTGTATTATGAATTTTATAAAAAATTTAATTAATTATAGTTTAATTATTATCTTTTCTTTGTTTATTACTAAAAGCTTATTTGCTGAGGAGTTTGGAACTAAAGATGAAGCAGCGGCATTATTAGATAGAGCAATTGCTTTAGTTAAAGTTGATAAAAATAGAGCTTTAAATTTATTTACAACTGGAAGTGGTGGACTGCATGTAAAGGATTTGTACCCATTTTGTATGACTGATAATGGTTTATTATTAGGTCATCCGACTTTAGAAGGTGGAAATGTTCTAAATTTTGAGGATTCTGAGGGAAAAGCAGTAGGAAAGTCAATGATTGCGGTTGCAAAGTACGGCGAAGTAAATGAAGTTGATTTAATGATAGCTAGATTAACTACTGATGATGAAAAGCTATATAAAAAGACACAACTAGTCACAAGAGTAGCAGATTTAATTTGTGCAGTTGGTTTTTATTCTGAATAAATATTATTAAAAAAATTAAAATATTCTTGAAAAAACATTTATTTTATTTGAGAATATTTAAATGGAAATAAAAACTACATATAATGACCAAGAATTCTTTGCAAATATTTCAGGTGTTGATATTAAATCTATATCTACGCCTGAGTTTTTGGAGATTAAAAAAGCTGTAGAAACATATGGTGTAGTTGTCATAGATTCNCAAGATATCAACGATGATGATCAAATTCGCTTCTCAGAGGGTTTTGGAAAATTAGAAATTTCCATTGGCACACAAACTAAAGCTCCTGATTATAAAACTAGTAATGCTATCAGACCAGAAATTAGTAGAATATCTAATGTTGATCTAAATAATAAAATGTTACCTTTTGACGATAAAAAGGTAATTTTTGATCGTGGAAATAATTATTGGCATACAGACTCTTCTTTTAAGAAAGTGCCTTCAAAAATATCTATTTTAAGTGCGCGTGAAGTTCCAGAAGAAGGAGGAGGAACAGATTTTATTGATGCGAGACATGCACTAGAAACCTGGGAAAATAAGCCTAGAAAATATTCTATTGATAACCTTAAAGATTGTATATGCGAACATTCTATAGTCTATTCACGTCAAAATAATACAGGCGATATATTTGATGATAAATTTAAGCAGGATATGCCGTTTGTGAAGCAAAGATTAATTAGAATTCATCCTTATACTAAAAAACCTGCATTTTATGCGGGTAGTCACTGTAGCCATATAATTGGATGGGATATAAAAGAAAGTAGAAAATTAATAGAAGAAATTAACGATTGGATACTAGAATCAGGCAATATGGCAAAACATAAGTGGAAAACGGGCGAATTAGTTTTATGGGATAATAGAAGAGTATTACATAGAGGTACCGGATATGATGAGTCTAAATATAGAAGNATTATGCATAGAACTACTGTAGCAGGTGATATGCCAAGCTATAAGGAAGAAATTTAAGTATTTTAATTATCTATAATATTCTTGGGGAGGATAATGGCGAANTTAATAGATAATAATTATTCACAAAGTGATATGTTTGATGAGGATATTGTAGCAGATATTGCCTTAAGAAGAATTATGCAATTTAGGCTTAATTTTTGGATAAGTATATGTAAAAACCCNNTATCACATGGAAATTATTATTGGAATTCTTCTCCTGAACATAGGTTAATTGCAATGCTTGCTATATCTGCAAATATGAATCAAATACCGCTTAGTTTGGCTCAAGAACGTGGGGAAAAAGATTATTTTACTGTTTCTATGGTTAGGCACTTAACGCATATATCAGAAAGAAAAATACAAAGAATTATAAAAATGGGACTAGATAGAGGGGATATAGTGTTTATAAGAGATAAACCCCCTCAATACCAGGGGACAAAACAATTACTAAGTTTATATGAAGAATTTGAGAAAAGCTGGATNGATTCTCAAAAAAGTGAAATTAAATCCTGGAAGAATAATTATNCTTCCTAGTCTGNACANTATAGATAATTCTAATTATTTATTTTTATATTTTATATATTTCAATTAAATTATTGTTTTTAGTGAATAAAAAAATAAAAAATCTAGCGACAATTTTGTCGCTCTAATTGTAGCCAAAATTTACATATTCAAAACGGAAATAACTTATAGAATTTNAAAATCTCTCTATCCCTTGAGATCAGTAGCTCCTCATGTAATATGGGGAGCTATTTTTATTTATAGTATTATTCTATAATCGTAGCTGTATATTCCATTTTGAAACCTATATTCTTAAAGTATATTTTTATAATTTTTCCAGTATCAATATCTATCCATCTAATTTCTTTTTTCCAATTCCTATCTTTTTCAGAATTCCATAGTGGGTTTTTCATTTCAATTTTTAATGTTTTGTATTTGTTATTGTTTGCCTTTATAGTCTCTTTTTTTACTTTGTATTCAGCCTCAGACTTACCAGTTAAAAGGCCTCCTGCAGCTGTAAATGTCCAACTTTGAGTCCATTTATCCCCTTTTTGTAGGGGAAATTTTAATCCACCATTATGTGGAATAGCTCTAGCTACTTCATTGCCATCTTTGAAAGAAGCAATCCAATTCCCTGTTGTTCTATCATAAACTCTTTTATCTGCGGTTGGACTATTTTCAATTATCCATATCTCTTTATTCTCTTTTATATCTATTAAGCGTGACATTGATATGTAAGTTGATTTGTTAGGTAATATAGTTTCTATGGAAAAGCTTATTTCATCTCCTACATTATATAAATGTCTACTTTTAATTTCAGATGCGGATAAATTTTTATAAAAAATAATAAAAGAAATTACTACACAGGCTAAAAGTTTGGGTATATTGATATCAACTTTAATAACTCCATTCACTTTGGATTATCAACAATTTTAGTTTTAAAGTCTGCAGGAGCAACAATTTCTAAAACTTCAAAGTCTGGTGAGCAGTCAATTTCTCTATGCACTATCCCTGGTCTTTGATTTATTGCATCTCCTTTACNTATAGTTTTTATGCCTTCACCCTCATATTCAAAAGTTGCCCAACCATTTAAAACTAATACAAATTGAAAATCACATTCATGCATGTGCCATTCTTTAACTTCATCTTTAAGCTCTTTACCGTTTGCTTTTATTATATGTGCTATATAATCGCCATTAGTTCCATCTTTNATTCCAAGGTCTCTATAGTTAAAAATATCTCTTAAACCNGGCTTCCATTCTGCATCTTTTGCAATATTATGAATAAAATTCCAACCTTTATTATTTTTATTCATTTTTCCCTCCCATTNTTTAATATATTATTAATTATATAATGATAGATTACATTAAGTTTAAAGCAATTATAAAAAAATTTATAAAAAGTAAGATAATATTTAATGATTGAAATATGGATACCAATAACTATTTTTGCAGCTTTTTCGCAAAATCTAAGGTCAATATACCAAAAAAAACTACAAAAAAATATGTCTAATATAAGCTCAACTTATACTAGGTTTTTATTTGGTTTACCCTTTGTGTTAATATATTTTTTATTTTTATACAATTTTTCCAATAGTAAATTTTTAGTTTCAAATATTAATACCACATTCTTACTTTATTGTTTAATAGGAGGGATAAGTCAGATAATTGCTACACTTTTATTGCTAAAAATATTTAAGACTAATAATTTTTCTGTAGCAACTTCATATTCTAAAACTGAACCTATTCAGGCAGCTTTCTTTGGTTTTATATTACTAAGTGATCCTATAAGTTTTATAGGATTAATAGGNATTATAATAGGTTTAATTGGAATTATGATTACTTCAATCAAAAAAATTAATTTAAGNATAAATTTTTTTAATTTATCAGTTTTTTATGGTTTATTATCAGGTTCATTATTTGGNTTGTCAGCAGTATTATTTAGAGGTGCATCACATAGNTTATTTTCTATTGATTATATGTTAACTTCGTCATTTACTTTATTAATTGCAATAGNAATTCAAACATTAATTCTAACCTTTTACATATTANTGANAGATATAAAGCAATTTTATTTANTATATTTTAATTGGAAGGACGGATTAATTGTTGGTTTTTTTGGTGCATTTGCATCTATATGTTGGTTTTATGCCATGAGTNTTCAAAATGTGGCCTATGTAAGAGCTTTAGGGCAAATAGAACTTATATTTACTATTNTTGCATCTATTTTATATTTTAAAGAAAAAATTATTGCTAATGAGATACTAGGAGTATTAATAATTTTAATAGGTATATTAATAATACTGTTTAATATTTGATGATTAGGATTTAAATGATGATAAAATATGCAAAAAATTTGACTTTATTAATTATTTTTTTGACGGTATTTACTTGCAATAATGCTTTTAGCAAAGAATATAAAAATTTATGCAAAGAAAAAAATATAAAAATAACCTCTGTATCCGATGATTTAAAACTGTGTATTTCAAAAGAAGGGCTTACTATTAAACATTTTAATAATCACCATAGCTTTAAATTTATTAATCATTTGGAAACACAATTTTATTTAATAAAGACATTACCTAGCGGTTTTTTGTGTAGAGATGGTATTTTCACTAGTAGGTCTATCCCAGCATTTAAATATAAACCTATAAATGGTATATATTTATATAAACTAAAAAAAGGAAAAAATAATTTTGATCCTTTANTTCCAGCAGTTCCAGAAAATTTCAAAATAAGAGATTATTTAATGGTATATGACCAACAAGAAAGACGAAAAAAAATAGGTTTAGCGCTAGTTGTATATAATGGTAAAAAAAATAAGTCTATAGGTTCAATTTTTATAATGAAGAAAAGTGAAGATAATNTAATGAAATTTGAGTTAAAAAAATGTAGAATGAATATGACNGATTTAGCAAAAAAAATTAATAAATATACAATGAAACGTCATTAAATTGCAGGAATAACATAAGGTCCTTCTGGNATTATAGCTATATTATTATTATTATGCCTTTTAATACTNTCATCGATAGTTTTTGCTATATTATTAATAATATTAACACCAGTATATAGTTTATCTTTTTCTGATAAGCCCTCTGAAAAAAGGAATATATTACCTTTAATAAGAGANTTTATTTCCATTTCTGTTTGCCACTCATCTATGGCAGCAAAATCTTTTTTTAGTATATTTTCTAAAAATTTATTAGGACCAATTTCTAAAAGTTTTTTTTGTGATGCAATAAATTCTTCTGACCCTAATCCTTCAGAGCATTCAGAAGTTATAATTAAATCTCCACCTTTCTTAAGTATTTCTAATGGAGTAACCATTCCTTTTACAGTTTGATAGAAAGTACCATCTAAAGGAGCGCCTGCAGCGGATGTTATTATAGTGTTATAGCTATTATTACATTTAACTTTTGCAAAACTAGAAACAAAATTTACAGCTTTNATATGGCTAGATATTATCTCGCCAAAATTTATATATGATAAATTTCTTTCTTCATCAATTACACAGTTTATAGCATATACCTGTCCTATCATATTTACTATTTCTAGCTGGTCTTCGTGTAAAGGATTATTTATTAGGTTGCAACTTGTAGCATTTGGGTTTTCCATATACCTTGCACTATGAAAAGTGGTTATTGTATCTGCATGTGCGATACCTGGAGCTATAACTTTTCTTCCTCCAGAGTAACCTGCCATAAAATGTGGTTCTACCAAACCTGTTGCTATTTTAATATCAGCATCTACAAANCTTTTATCTAATTTAACTATATTACCTTGTTTTGTAGTACCTATATTTTTGTGCATACTGTCATCTCTTGCAAAGTGGTTTTCTATTTTAATATTTTTTAGTACCCAAGATGAACCAATTATTTCATTTATTTCATCTTGCGATGCTGGTCTATGCAAACCTGTTGCAATTATTATTAGAATATTATCAGCTGAGATCCCTGCATTTATGAATTTTATAATAATTTGCTTTAAAAAAAGTTTATTGGGAACAGGTCTAGTTATATCACATACTAAAATACATACTGATTTACCTTTACTAGAAATTTTATCTATGGAGAGTGAATTTATGGGATTATTTAGTGCTTTATTAACTTCACCTGATATATCATTTATAATTGGCATTAATGGTTTTCTTATAATATTTGCATTCCAGTCATCTTGAATATTTAGGGTAATACCATTCTTGCCATACAATAATTTTACTTCTTTAGATTGCATTTAATATCCTTATAGCTGCCGTTGCTGCTCCATAACCATTATCTATATTTACTACAGTAATACCTGGTGAACAACTAGCTAACATAGAATTTAAGGCAGTCTTACCTTTATTGGATACTCCATATCCAGTAGATGTAGGAATAGCAATAATTGGTTGAGAAACTAAACCTCCTAATACACTTGGAAGAGCTCCATCCATTCCTGCTGCAACAATAATAATCTTAAATTTTGTTATTTCTTCAAGATATTTTTGAATTCTCCATAAACCAGCAACGCCAAGATCTGCAAATATTTTACTATATTGCCCAGAGGAAATTAGTGTTTGGTGAGCCTCTGAAACACTTGGCATATCTGAAGTGCCAGCACAAACTATTGCGATACTATTATTTTTTTTTATTGAAGGTATTTTTCCATAGATGGCAGAGTTCGAAATATTATTATATTTTAATATTTTTTGAATTCCCTTGGGTAGTTTTGAATACTTTTCAATAGATAATCTTGTAAAAAGAGTGGTTTTTTCTTTATCTAAATCATTACATATATTTTTTATTTGGTTTATATCTTTATCTTGACAGAAAATTGTTTCAGGTATTCCAATTCTATTTTTTCTATCAAAATCTATTAAATGTTCTTTAGTCATATTTTCTTTTCTCTATTTTTTGCTATAAATGCACTTCCTTTTTTATATTCACTAAATTTAATTTTTGAATGATTTATATTGAATATTTCTATAACTTTATTTTGTATAAGTTGTTTTTGAGAATTATTTATTTGTTTTAAATTTGGATAATTAAATTGAATTATTATATTTTGATTTATCCATCTGCAACGTATATCCGCATTACTAAATAAAGTTTTTATGTATCTTTCAATATTATCAATTTTATTTAATAAATCCGGAGTTATAGGTATACCAGTCTCTACTCTACTAGCTAAGCAAGGAGAAGAGGGTAGTTCTGATAGTTCTCCTAGGCCTAAATCTAAAGCTAATTTCCTGATTATTTTTTTTCCTATTTTTGCTAAAATAAATGGATGATTTACATTCGCCTCTTTTGCAGCATCTAAGCCAGGTCTGTAATCATTTAAATCATCTAAGTTAGCTCCTGAAAAAATATTACCTTCCGTATAAGTTTTAATAGTTTTATAGAGATTTTCTTTACAGAAAAAACACCTATTAATTGGATTAGCTGCATATCTTGGATCAGATATTTCATTAGTATTAATTATTTTTAATTCCCAATTATATTTTTTAGATAAGGACTTTACTCTATTAGTTGCTTCTATTGGAACAGCTGGTCCAACAGCATGCGAAACTTTTACTTTTTTATCTTTAAATATTAAGCTTATATAGACTGCTAATGTAACACTATCTATACCTCCACTTACAGCTATAGTTGGATTAGTATTTTCTTTAACTATAATATTTTCTATTACTTTTTTTAATTTGGGTTGCAACATACTAGTTATTTTCTATTTTTGATTTTATAGATTTTCTATTTTTATAAGAATAATTCTTAAGATCATTTGATTCAACTTTTTTAGTAAATTTACCAGAAGGTCTTTTAGTCTCTTTTATATTAAAATGACTTATTTTTTTTACTTCTCTATTAAGAATGTATCTTCCTTTTATCGTATGTCTAAGCCCAATAGTACTAGTTTCATTAAATATATGTTCGATTATTTTTTCTGTTTCTTCGACTCTACATAAAATTTTAATATTAATAGAAACTCTGCCTTTTTTTCCTAAAGTAGGATTTTGAATAATATCAAGTACGCCATTACTTTTAGAAATTGTATTAAGAGAAAGGGCTAAATCTTCAGGAGTCTGATCATCTATATCAAAATTGATCTCAGAAATTACTTCATTAGTAGTATTTTTGACTGAAGAATTAGCTGTTTTAAAAATTAACACTCTTAAAATATTTGGAATAGTTTTGAAATCTTTAGAGCCAATACCTATTCCTTGTTTATGAATTTTTATATTTCCTAAATTTGCTGAAGATATGTTAGGTAATGGCTTTAGATGAGATAAAATTGCTGCTCCAGTAGGAGTAGTTCTTTCTCCTTTAATGCCATCATCAACAATAGGAAAGTTTTTAAGTATTAGGGCAGTTGCAGGAGCTGGCACAGATAGAATTCCATGAGCAGTATTGATCATTCCACTTCCAATAGGAGTAGCACTGCATGACCATGTGATATCATATTCTGTATTAAATTTATTTATTATAAAAGCTGATATTATATTATCAATAATAGAATCCCATGCGCCAATTTCATGGAATGAAACTTTATCTAATGTTACTCCATGAACTTCTGATTCAGCTTTTGCTAAAATATGAAAAATATCAATTGCAATTTCTTTTATTTTTTCATCTATAGAGCTTTTTTTAATAAGTAATTTTATATCTTTATATGATCTATGATGATTATTTTTTTTAGATACAAGATCTACATTAAACTTTGTTCCGGCTATATGATTATTTGTTAATTTTTTTATTGATAGCTTTACATCTTTTATAATTTTAGAAGAAATTATTTTTATTTGATTTTTTAAAGAAGGTTCTGCATCTATCATCGAAGAAATAAACATATCTCCAGAGATACCTCCTATCGGATCTAAATGAATATGTAATTTTTTTTTCATTCTTTTTGACACATTTTTAATACTTTTTTAGCTAACTGTGAATTTGGATTTGCTAAATCTCTTACAATTGTAAAATGATTTAACTTTATAGCACTATAGAATATAAATGGAATGTTTTTATTTTTTAATGAATCTCCATAATCTGCAGTAAGCATTTTCCAAGAATTTGGTTCTTCATCTCCTACTACCAGGAGGAAATTAGTTTTATTAACTAAGGGATGTTTATATACATCTGTTAAGTTAATAGTTTCATCTGATATATTTATAATATTATTAATGGATATATATTTTGTAATTTGTGGTTGATATATTCCACTAATAAGCGTCGCAGAATTTAAAAAATCTTTCTTTTTATAATTTTTAGTTAATGCCATTGCTACTAAATGAGCTCCAGCTGAATGTCCTATCAAATTTATATTATTAACATTTCCTCCAAAATTACCAATATTCTTAATTACCCAAAGTATAGATTCATATGCTTCTTGAACAATTACATCTATATTGACATTGGGTGATAAATCGTAATTAACGGAAACGTGTATAATATTATTTTTAATGGCAGGTAATGCTAAATGTGAATGATCGTATTTATCTCGACCAATCCAATATCCTCCATGATAATATATTTGTACAGCGTAATTATTAATATTATTATCTGGTAAAAAAATATCTAATTTTTGATTAGGCCTATGTCCATAAGATAAATTAAGATATTTTTTCTTACATACTTCTCTAAATTTATCTGCTGATTTTGTTGCAAATTTTTGATATACTTGATGATCAGGTACTGATTTTTTAGGGTTTAAGTATAATTCTTTTTCTTCTGAACTTAATTTGAGCCATTCATTCAATTTTAAATCCTTAGTTTTTTTTATTGTTTAATATTAAAATCTTCGTTATGACATGATACTTATTAGTGATTAATTTTCAATATTTGGATTGTAAATGAATAATAAAGATAAGACAGAGCTTATTTTAACTTTATCCTGTCCTGATACTTCTGGAATAGTTGCTGAAGTTGCTGGCTTTATGGCTGAGCAAAAGTTGACAATAAAAGAATCTAATCAATTTGGTGATTCAGAGACGGATTCTTTTTTTATGAGAGTTAAAGCTTTATCTATTAGTAATAATGACAATATAGATATTAGTGATATTAGAAAAGATTTTGAGGTAATAGCTCAAAAAAGACAAATGCAGTTTAATGTATATAATACTTCTATTATACCTAAAATAATTATTATGGTTTCTAAATTTGATCACTGCTTAGTAGATTTGCTATATAGAGTAAAAACAGGAGAATTGAAGGCTGAAATTGCAGCTATAATTTCAAATCATTCAGATACGGAAGAATTAGCTAAAAGTTATAATATTCCATTTCATTTGATTAAGGTTAACAGTGAAAATAAAAAAAATGCAGAAAATTCTTTAGAGTCTTTAGTTTCAAAATATAATGCAGAAGCCATTATATTAGCTAGATATATGCAAATATTAAGTAAAGAAATATCAGATAAATATAATTCAAAAATAATAAATATACATCATTCTTTTTTACCTTCATTTAAAGGAGCTTCTCCATATAAGCAAGCCTACAAAAGGGGAGTAAAGCTAATTGGTGCTACAGCACATTTTGTTACTTCTGACCTTGATGAAGGTCCTATCATAGAACAAGATGTAGCAAGAGTAACGCATGTTACATCTCCTGCAGATATGGTTGCTGCAGGAAGAGATGTAGAGAGAATTGTATTATTTAGAGCTGTAAAGTTTTATATTGAAAGACGTGTATTATTAAATAAGCATAAAACTATAGTTTTTAATTAAATTTTAATTTTTATTGTAATATTTTTATCTCTATTAATGGACAATAATTTAAATTTTTTAGTATCACAAAAGACCTGAAAATCATCTGGGGCTGACTTATCATTAACTAAAAATTCAAGTATATCACCAGCTTTATATTTTTTTACAATACGATTTGCTTTTAAAACAGGAAGAGGACATTTCAATCCTAATAGGTCAATTATAAACTTATTATTTGGCATTTTAATTTAATATTTCGTTATATGATAAATAATTTATTTTATCACCAGGTTTTATTTCTTCAACTTTTTCATCTAATATACCAATTCCAGATGACCATGTAGTAGATGTTAGAATACCTGCACCTGCTTTGGGAAACTTTTGTAATGTAAGTTTATTCTTTTTATTAATTAATTTTACTCTTATAAATTCTTTTCTTCCCTTTTTTTTAGTGTAATAAAAATCACCAGTAATTGGAATTAAATTGTATTTATTAAAAATCTGTCCAGACATCTGCTTTAATATAGGAATTGCGACTACTAAAAATGTAATGAACGCCGCTGCTGGATTCCCTGGTAGTCCTATTATAGGACATTTATTGAACATACCAAATCCTACTGGCCTACCTGGTTTAATTGCTAATCTCCATGCATAGATGCTTCCATTATTATCTATTATATTTTTAATATGGTCTTCATCCCCTAATGACATACCTCCACTAGTTATAATCAAATCATTATTAATGGATGCTATTTTTAATTTATTTTCAATAATATCTGATTTATCTTTTAAAATACCTAGATCTGTTACTAAAAAACCTAATTTACTTAGGAAAGCTTTTATCATTTCACGATTAGAATCATAAATTTTCCCTTTATTTAGTGGTTTGCCAGCATCAACAAGTTCATCTCCACTAGAAAAAATTGCTATTTTTAATGCTTTATAAGCTCTAATTTTTTTAATTCCTAAAGAAGCTAAAACTCCAATATCTTGAGGTTTAATTTTATGACCTTTTTTATATACAATACTATTTTTCTTAATATCTTCGCCTAAATACCTGTAATTTATACCTTTTTTTACATTATCAGGGAGGATTAATATTTTATTTATTATCTCACAGTCTTCTTCCATAATAATAGTGTCTAAATTAGGAGGTAACATAGCTCCCGTTAAAACTCTTATAGATTTAAGTTTTTGTATTTTTTTATTAAAGGGATGTCCTGCAGAAGACTTGCCTATAATTTTGAATTTTTTATTTCCATTAGAATATTCTTTAAAATTAATTGCATAACCATCGACAGCAGAATTTGAATGCGCTGGAACATTAATGGAAGATATTATATTTTCTCCAGATATTCTATTTAGAGTATCTTTTAAATTTACTAATTCAGTATGTTGTTGAAGATTAAAATTATTTTTTATAATTTTAATAGCAGTATTTAAATTGATTAATTTGTTTCCAAATGCTTTTAAATCTTTTGTCAACTGTGTCATTTGTTATACTTCTTGTTCAATTAAATTTTTTATAAACATAGCTATTTCTTTATAATTATTAATATCTAATAAAACGGTATTATTTACGCTGATACTTTTATCACTCGTTGCAATTGCTATAATATTTTTATCATTTTTTGCCAATAAGGGCTTATTTATTTCTTTTCTAAAAATTTCTATCTTTTTTATATTTTCTGTTTTCCATCCTTCAATTATTATTAAATCTACAGGATCTAACTTTTCTATAAGCTGTGCTAGAGTTTTTTCTTTGTTTCCATAATTAGACATTAAAGCAAATCTATTTTTAGAAGATATTAATACTTCTTGTGCTCCAGATTCTCTATGAATGTAAGAATCCTTTCCTGGTTTATCTACATCAAACCCTTTGTGAGCATGTTTTAAAGTGGATACAGTAATATTTATTTTTTTTAATTCAGGGAGTAAATTTTTAATAAGTGTTGTTTTGCCACTTCCACTCCAACCAGCTAGACCTAAAATCATGAATAATTCCTAATAAAATTGTTGATTTAATATATCATTCACATACATTAAATAACAATAATATATGTAAATTTTAAATATATAATATTTATATGTGTTTGTAGTGATATTTCGCTGCTAAGAGGGGGAGGAGATGTTGAAAGTTTTTCAACTGATTAGTATCTTTGTAATATTTTTTGTATCAAAATCATTAGCTAATGACATTGAGGCAGGAGATAAGCGTTTCCATAAAAATTGTCATAATTGTCATGGTAAGGCTGGTATGGGAGTTGCTAGTTATCCTAAAGTGTCTGGGTTAGACGTTTCATATATTGTCGATAGGTTGAATAGATATAGGTCCGGAGAGAAAATTGGATCTAATTCTGGTCTTATGATAGCTATGGCAAGAAAATTGTCTGATGAGGAAATAAGAGTTCTTGCAGCTTACTTATCGAGTGTTAATAATTAATTTAAGAGAGGATAGAGAATATGAATATTAAATCTAAATTTTCTATTTTAGTAGCAATTATTTTCTCTTTGTCTTTTGGTTTAGCTAAAGTTGGTTATTCAGATGGACATGGAATGGGAATGAATGTTCCTAAGATTGAAGTGACTACTGTACTTGATGGCTTAAAAAATCCGTGGGATATGGCTTGGACTAATGACGGTTCAGCTATGTTTTTCACAGAAAAACTTGATGGTCTATCAGTTTTAATGGGCGGTAAAGTACATAAACTTTTAGGTATGAAGGGTTCATCTGGGTATGCAGATACTCATAATGACCTTTTTTCATATGGTGCACAAGAAGGTATGTTAGGTGTAGTGTTAGATCCTGATTTTGATAATAACAGAACATTATATCTATATTCAACTTCAAGTAAATATCATGGTGACGGCTGTAAAACTAACTTCGAAAGATGTGACGGAAACATTGTAATGAAGTTTACAGTTGCTAACGATATGAAGAGTGTTTCAGATAGAGTGGATATTGTAAAAGATATTCAGTTTAAACCATATGAATCAGATCAACCATTTGGTGGACCTGGAGCTCATAATGGCGGAAGAATTCGTATTGGGCCTGATGGATATCTATGGGTAGGTACTGGTGACAGACATAGAGGTATATGTCCTCAAGATAATACATTAATATGTGGTGTTGTTTTAAGAATTGATGGCGATGGTAATGGTCACGGCGGCAATAAAATTGCTGAAGACAACAGAATATATACATATGGACATAGAAATGTTCAAGGTATTGCTTTCCGTCCAAGTGATGGACGTGCATTTACTGCAGAACATGGACCATGGCACAATGACGAAATTACTATGCTAGTTAATGGCGGTAATGGTGGATGGGATCCTGCTGAAAAAAGAGGCGGCAGAGGTGCTTGTCCAGATAAGTATTGTGGATATGAGCCAAATCAAATGGATGGAATGGATCCATCTCAACGTGCTGCATACACTCCTATGAGTGACACACGTTTTGCTGATCTAATGCCACCAGCTTGGCAGAATAATGGATACTCACAAGGTACTGGTTCTGCTGCATTCCTTACAGGAAGCAATTGGGGCATTTACGAAGGCCGCATGGTAGCTGGTATTATGGGTATAGCATTTGGTGATACTCCTGGTGGAAGCAGAATCGACATCATGGATATTGCTGACAATGGATTATCAATGAAAAGTGTAATTCATATGCCTGTTGGTATGACAGATAGATTCCGTGGCTTAGTAATGGGTCCGGACAACGCTTTATATATTTCTACAGATTCAGGTGGAATTTACAAAGCTACTGCAACAGCACATTCACATTAGAATGTAATGTTTAGCTCGCGCCTAAATTTGGCGCGAGCTATTTTAAGTTTTACTATGTTATGGCATTATATTATTAGATGCTTATAAGTTTAACTGGATAATAATTAATATAAGCTTAAGTAGAGATATAATGAATAGTAAATACAAACCAGGTGAAGGTAGAAGAAAAAAGTTTGCTTTTGATAAAGGTAGACAGCTTGACCCTCTTTCTTTAGAGGAGGTTAAAAATTTATTACCTCTTAATGATATAAGAAGAGATCATTTAATTGAATATCTGCACTTTTTACAAGATAAATTTAAATTTTTATATGCTAGACATTTAAGGGCATTAGCCAGTGTAATGAAACTCTCTATGGCAGAAGTATATGAAGTTGCTTCTTTTTACGCACATTTTACTATAGTTGATGACAAAGATGAAAAGCTTCCTGATATAACTATAAGGGTCTGTGATAGTTTAACTTGTAGTTTGTTTGGAAGTGAAAAGTTATATGATGATTTATCCAATAAATATAAAGGTAGAGTTAGAATTTTAAAAGCCCCGTGTATGGGAAAATGTGATTATGCACCTGCATTAGAGCTTGAACATAACCATGTGGATAATGCAACACTTGATAAGGTAGAAGAGGCAATTACTAATAAAGCATTTCATCCTGCTATTAGTAAGTTTATTGATTTGGATAGTTATATAAAAGGTGGCGGTTATTCATTATTTAAAAAGTTAAAGTCAAAAGAAGTAACTTATGAAGAGTTAAGTAAGGTTATATCAGAATCGAACTTAAGGGGTTTAGGTGGTGCAGGTTTTCCAGCGTCAAAAAAATGGGAGTTTGTAAGAGCTAATAAAGGCCCTAGAATGATGTGTATAAATGGAGATGAGGGTGAAGTTGGAACCTTTAAAGACAAATATTATTTAGATACTGATCCTCATAGATTTATAGAGGGTACTTTAATAGCCGCCCATGTAGTAGAAGCTGAAAAATGTTTTATCTATATGAGAGATGAATATCCTGGAATAATTAAAATATTAAGAGAACAAGTAGAAAAATTAATTGAAATAGGTCTAGTAAAAAAAGACTTTATTGAGATAAGAAGAGGGGCTGGAGCTTATATTTGTGGAGAAGAATCTGCTTTGATTGAATCTGTTGAAGGTAAAAGGGGTATACCAAGACACAGACCTCCATATGTAGCACAAAATGGAGTCTTTGGGCTTCCAACTTTGGTACATAATGTAGAAACTGTATATTGGATTAGAGAAATTTTTGAAAAAGGTTCTAAATGGTTTTTATCATTTGGAAGAAATAATAGAACTGGTTTAAGGTCTTTTTCAGTATCGGGTTTTGTTAAAAACCCTGGAGTAAAGTTGGCACCAGCAGGTATTTCTGTATCAGATTTAATTAATGAATATTGTGATGGCATGCTAGATGGCCATAAATTTATTGCTTATCTTCCTGGAGGTGCTTCAGGAGGAATACTTCCTGCGAGTTTGTCTAATATACCTCTAGATTTTGATACATTACAAGATTATGGTTGTTTCATTGGTTCAGCAGCTATAGTTATTATTTCTGATAAGGTCGATATTAAAGATGTCGCTTTAAACTTAATGAAATTTTTTGAAGATGAGAGTTGCGGACAGTGCACACCATGTAGAAATGGAACAACTATGGCAGTTAAATTAATGCAAGAAAAAAAATGGGATATTAAAATACTTGAAGATGTTGGGAATGTTATGACTGATGCATCCATATGTGGGCTTGGACAAGCAGCTGCAAATCCTCTTACTTGCGTATTAAAATATTTTCCAGAACAAATAGATAGTATATAGTGAGTAGTATGAGCAAAGATAAAATTAAATTTTATATAAATGGAAATGAAGTAGAGGCTAGTAGTAATGAAACTATATGGGAAGTCTCTAAACGTGAGAATATAGATATTCCACATTTATGTCATGCTGACGAGCCTGGTTATAGGTCAGATGGAAACTGTAGAGCATGTATGGTTGAAATAGAAGGTGAAAGAGTTCTGGCTGCATCTTGTATAAGAAAACCTACTGAAGGAATGAAAATTAATACAGATTCTTTAAGATCTGTTTCTGCAAGAAAATCAGTATTTGAGCTTCTTTCAGCTGACCAACCTTGTAGAGAAAACCACCCAGATCCAGAATCAAAGTTTTGGAATTGGGTAGATAGAATGGATATAAATACTAGTCAGTATCCTAAAATTAAAAATGTAGAAAGAGATATTACTCATAAAGCTATGCATGTAAACCTAGACGCATGTATTAATTGCAACTTATGCGTAAGAGCGTGCAGAGAAGTTCAGGTTAATGATGTAATAGGCATGTCTTATAGAGGTCATAAATCAAAGATTACTTTTGATTTTGATGATGGTATGGGAGATTCAAGCTGTGTTGCCTGCGGAGAATGTGTTCAGGTTTGTCCAACAGGAGCTTTAATAGAAAAGTCACTAGTAAATGAAGATGGAAAAAGAGTCAATTATAGTGATAAAAGTGTAGATTCATTGTGTCCATTCTGTGGCGTTGGTTGTCAGACTGAAGTGCATGTTAAAGATAATAAAATATTACATGTTGATGGAAGAAATGGACCAGCAAATAATCAAAGATTATGCGTCAAGGGTCGTTTTGGGTTTGATTATGTTCATAATGATAACAGATTATTAAAACCGTTAATTAGACGAGACGATGCTCCTAAAGATAGGTATATTCTTGAAAAGAAAGATAGAAAAATTGAAGATTATTTTAGAGAAGCTTCATGGGATGAGGCTATAGAGTTTTCTGCTAAAGGGTTTAAAAATATATTAAATGATAATGGTTCATCTGCTTTATGTGGTTTTGGGTCTGCAAAAGGTTCTAATGAAGAAGCTTATTTATTTCAAAAATTAATAAGGACTGCTTTTGCTACTAATAATGTAGATCATTGTACCAGATTATGTCATGCATCTTCTGTAGCAGCTTTACTCGAATGTGTTGGGTCAGGTGCAGTTTCAGCTCCATTTACAGCTACAGAAGATTCAGATTGTGCTATCGTAATAGGTGCTAGGCCAACTACTAATCATCCAGTTGCTGCAACCTATATAAAGCAGGCTGCCAAAAAAGGTACTAAAGTTATTATTATGGATCCAAGAAAGAACGATATGTCTCGTCATGCTTGGGAGCATTTAGAATTTAAACCGGGTATGGATGTAGCAATGCTTAATGCTTTAATTTATACAATTATTGAAGAAGAACTTTATGATAAGCAATATGTTCAATCTATGACAAATGGCTTTGAAGATTTAAAAAAGTCTATTGAAGGGTTTTCTCCTGAAGATATGTCTAAAAAATGTGGCATAGATGCTTCAACTTTAAGAAAAGTTGCTAGAGTTTATGCTAACTCTGAAAAATCAATAATTTTTTGGGGAATGGGTATTTCGCAGCATGTACACGGAACAGACAATGCTAGATGTTTAATAACTCTATCATTAATTACTGGTCAAATTGGTCGACCTGGAACAGGTCTTCATCCTTTAAGGGGTCAGAATAATGTTCAAGGTGCCTCTGATGCCGGCTTAATCCCTATGATGTATCCAGATTATAATTCTGTAGAAAATGAAGAAATTTTTACGAAAATGGAGACATTTTGGGGGCAAACATTAGATAAGAAAAAAGGTTTAACGGTAGTAGAAATTCTTGATGAAGTAATTAACAATAATATAAAAGGTATGTACGTAATGGGAGAAAATCCTGCTATGTCAGACCCTGATCAAAATCACACCTTAGATGGATTGGTTAAATTAGAGCATATGGTTGTTCAGGACATATTTATGACTGAAACTGCCTGGTTTGCAGACATCATATTACCTGCTTCTGCTGCTGCAGAAAAAAATGGTACTTTTACAAATACTAATAGGCAAGTTCAAATGGGAAGGAAAGCAATAAAAACTCCTGGTGAAGCTAGAGAAGATTGGAAAATTATTATTGATATTGCAAATGCTTTAGATATGAATTGGAAATATGATGATGTCTCTGATGTATTTAGAGAAATGTCTATGATTATGCCATCCTTAAATAACATTTCATGGGAGAGATTAGAGAAAGAGCATAGTGTTACTTATCCATGTGATGATGTAAATAGTCCTGGTAATGAAATTATATTTGTCGATGGTTATCCTACAGAAGACACAAGAGGTAAAATTGTTCCTGCACAGCTGGTTTCTCCTGCTGAAATACCTGATGAGAAATACCCATTAGTATTAACTACAGGAAGATTATTAGAACATTGGCACACAGGAGCTATGACTAGAACTTCAGAGATTTTAGACGGTCTAGAACCTAACGCAATTTTATGCATGAATGCTGTAGATATGCAAAAAATGAAGATAGAACCTGGTCAAAATGTAAAAGTTTCTACTAGAAGGGGCGATATATCTTTAGCAGTAAGACAGGATTGGCAGTTACCTGAAGGAATGATATTTATGCCTTTTTGTTTTAATGAAGCTGCCGCAAATATTTTAACAAATCCGCAATTAGATCCTTTTGGTAAAATACCTGAATTTAAATTTTGTGCAGCTAAGGTAGATAAAATTGAAATCGCAGCTGAATAAATATTTATTACATATTGCGTTTGCAATTTTTTTTGGCTCAGCTATGGTTTAATTTAGAATTTTTAGAGTTTTCAAGGGGGAGATAATTAATGTCAGGAATGTTTTCATTTTTAATGAAAGATAAGATAGTTGCACCAAAAGGCTATAATAGGTGGAGAATACCTCCTGCCTCTATAGCTATTCATTTATGTATAGGCTCTGTATATGCGTGGAGTATTTTTAACCCAGCCTTAATTAAAGAATTAGGAGTTGTAACTAGTGCTGCTGACGATTGGACGCTTAGTAGTGTTATTTGGATTTTTTCTGTAGCAATTGTCTGCTTGGGTCTTGCAGCAGCTATAGCTGGTAAATGGTTAGAGGATGTAGGGCCAAGATGTGTAGGAGTGACAGCTGCTTGTTTATGGGGTGGAGGTTTTATAGTAGGTAGTATAGGGATTATGACACATCAACTCTGGTTGATATATTTAGGATATGGAGTATTGGGTGGTTGCGGACTTGGTTTAGGATATGTTTCTCCTGTTTCTACGCTTATTAGATGGTTCCCTGACAGAAGAGGTATGGCAACAGGTATGGCCATCATGGGTTTTGGAGGTGGAGCTATGATTGGAGCACCACTTAAAAAGTTTCTTCTTGATTATTATGCTAAAGCACCAGAATATTTAGGTTTAGAATCGGCCGTTACACTAATTACAGAAGGTGGCAGAAGATTTGCAGAAGTAGCTGGTGAAAAAGTTGAAGTAGTTGTTGCATCAGCTTCTGAAGCTGCTCAAATGGCAATTCCAGGTGATGCTGGAGTATATGTGGTTGGTACAGGTGATACTGGTGCCGGAGGAGCATTTTTAACTTTAGGAATAGTCTACTTCATTATTATGATTATTGCTGCATTCCAATACAGAGTGCCTGCAGAAGGTTGGTTACCAGAAGGTTATAAACCTCCTTCAAAAGATGAATCTGCATCTAAAATGAAAACTCTCAATAATGTTCATATTAATCAAGCTATTAAGACACCTCAATTTTACCAACTATGGATCGTATTATGTTTTAATGTTTCTGCTGGTATTGGGGTTATAGGAGTTGCTAAAACAATGATGTCAGAAATATTTGGTTCAGCTCCTGCTGGAAGTGAAATGGCTACTATGGTTACTGCTGGTTTTGCTGGAACTTACGTATTAATGATTAGCGTCTTTAATATGTGTGGAAGAATTATATGGGCATCTTTATCTGACTTTATAGGTAGGAAGAATACTTATCACTGCTTCTTTGTAATAGGAACATTGTTGTATTTATCTATTCCCTTTACAGCAAATGCAGTAAGTGTTGATCCTAAAATAATGTACTTAGTAATGTTTTATGCAGCAACAATGATCATATTTACTATGTATGGCGGAGGCTTTGCTACTATCCCTGCTTATCTTGCTGATATGTTTGGAACTATGCATGTAGGAGGTATTCACGGCAGATTGTTGACTGCATGGAGTACCGCTGGTGTAATAGGGCCAGTTGCTATTGCTGAGCTAAGAAAATTATCCGTGACAAATTCTTTAGATAAATTAGTTGCAACAATAGATCCTTCAGCATTTTTAGAAAAGTTTGGTGCGCCTATAGAAAAGGTAGATGAGTTAGTTAAAGCAAAAACAGTAACAATTTCAAAATTAATGGAGATTGCTCCTGCAGGAACTGTTGACCCAACTCCAAGTTTGTATAATACCACTATGTACGCTATGGCATGCTTATTAATAATTGCATTTTTCTCTAATTTATTAATAAAACCAGTTAACAAGAAGCATTTTGTAGAGAATACGCATCCAGGCTTTAAGGCATAGTGTAAATAGGACTAGAAGCCTATTATTTAAATAATAGGCTTCTCTTACAGAATGAATAAAAATTTATCTATTAAACCTGACATTAATGATCAAAGGTTAATGAAGAAAGTTAATGGTAAGGATCATTTAGGAAATGCCTTTTCACAAAATGTTGTAATGGAGAGGCCTCTAACAATTTATCTAAATAAGCAGGAAGTAGTGACTAGTATGACTGTTGGCGACCACCCTGAATGGATGGCTGTAGGTTTTTTAGTTAATCAAGGTATGCTTAGTAAAAATGATAAAATAACTTCAATAGATTTAGATTGGGAAGCTGAAGTAATTGTGGTTAGAACTGAGAAAGAAACTAATTATGAAGAAAAAATGCAAAAAAAAATTAGGACATCAGGTTGCGCAGTTGGGACTATGTTTTCTGATGTAATTGATTTATTTGAGAGTGTTAAATTAAATAATAATTCCAAATTTCATACATCATGGCTTACCTCTTTACTTAAAGAAATAAATACACAGCCATCATTATATTTAGAAGCAGGTGCAATACATTCATGTGTCCTATGTAAAGATAATAAACCTTTAATATATATTGAAGATGTTGGTAGGCATAACGCACTAGATAAAATTGCTGGATGGCTTTGGTTTAATAAAATTGCTACAGAAGATTTACTTTTATACACTACTGGTCGTTTAACTAGCGAAATGGTGATAAAAACTGTACAAATGCATATTCCTATTTTAATTTCGCGTTCTGGCTTTACGGCAGCTGGAGTAGATTTAGCTAGGAAAGCTAATCTTACTCTAATAGGAAGAGCTAAGGGCAAAAGATTTATTGCATTATCTGGTTTAGAGAGAATTATTTATGATTAATATTTATTTTATGTTTGCTTTATAGATGTTTCCTGGTGTTATATTAGCAGGAGGAAGTGCAAGAAGATTAGGAGGTAAGGGTAAAGCATTTATAAATATTTCAGGCGTTTCTTTAATTGACTTAGTTTTGCGTAAAATTGAAACTCAAGTAGACAGAGTAGCCATAAATACAAGAGATAAAAATAGTTTTTCTCAATATAACTACCCTATTATAGAGGATTTAATTACAGAGGAGGGAGGCTCAGGACCATTAGCAGGTATTTCATCTGCAATAAAATGGGCAAAAAAATCTATTAATCCAGTTTCACATGTTATAACTGTACCAGTAGATACTCCTCTATTGCCCATAGATTTAGTGCACAGAATGTCCTTAGAATTAAAAATAAAAAAATCTGATATAATCTTTGCTTCTTCTAATAATAATATTTATCCAGTTGTTAGTATGTGGTCACTCTCTTTAGATAATCACTTAGATAAAGCTTTAAGTAATGGTGTAAGAAAAATAGATGCATTTACTTCTTCTTATAATGTTTCTACAGTAGATTGGAGTTTTAATGATGTAGATCCATTCTTTAATATAAATAATCCGGAAGATATTACGTTAGCTGAAAAATATATTAAATGTTGACGGTTGTGATTTCTTTGGTATTTTTTAGACATAGCGGCCATGGCGGAACTGGTAGACGCGCAACGTTGAGGTCGTTGTGAGAGAGATCTCGTGGAGGTTCAAGTCCTCTTGGCCGCACCACTAAAAATTAATTTTAGCTCCATAAATTATAACAAGCGCAAATTTCTTTTTTGTTATTTATTATGCAAATATATTTTTTATTTTTGTATTCCAATAAATATTTATTTTTTTCTATTATTAATAATATTTTACCATTTTTAGTTATTTCTTTTGTATCTTTATGTATAAATGGTAAATTGTTTTGGTTTTTATGTTTCATAGATTTTATCTTTCTTTTTGGAATAATATTTTAACATAAGAACAAAAAGAGAACAAATAGATTTAGGTGTAAAATGTCAGGCTGGACTGAATCAAAAAAAATATTATTAAATGAACTAAACTTTAAAGAGAAAATTGTATTAGATGTAGGATGTGGAAATGGTTGGTTTAGTCATTGGGCAAGCGCTAATGGCAGCCAAGTTGATGCTATAGATCCATCTGAAATACAAATTACTGAAGCTAAAAGTAGAAATTATAATAATAAAATAAATTTTATCAAAGCAGGTGCAGAAGATATTAATGATCTAATAAATGTGTATGATTTAATATTTTTTTTTAATAGTTTACATCATATACCAATTAATTTAATGGAAAAATCTATAGAGTATTGTAAAACTAAAATTAGTAATAATGGAAGTATATTAATTATTGAACCAATTGCTGAAGGAAATTTTCATAATTTTGTTAAAAATATAGATGATGAAACAAAAGTACGAAATGAAGCTTATAAAGTTATTAATAATTGTAATAAGTATAATTTAAAAATTATTAAAGAGTTGAAATATAATGAAGTTAAAGCTTTTAATAGTGGTGATGATTGCATTAATTTTTTATCAAAAGTAGATGTAAATAGGATTAGTTTTATTGAGAATAATAAAGAATTTTTATTAAACAAATTTAATAGTTTAGCAAATTATTCTAATTCTATATATGAATTTATTCAGCCGATGAGATTAAATATTTTAAAAAATAAAATATAGGAGAATATAATGTCAGCATTTTTTGAATTAAGAACATATAAGGTCTTTCCAGGTAAGATGAAAGAATGGTTAAGGTATATGGAAAAAACAATAATACCATTTCAAGTTTCAAAGGGAATGGTCATACACGGCAGTTTTTCTGTACAAGATGATGATGAGACATATATTTGGATCAGACGCTTTAAAAATTTAGAGCATAAAGACAATCTATATGAAGAAGTTTATAAAAGCGATAGATGGGTAAAGGAAATATCTCCAATAGTTGCAACATTAATTGATAGAGATGCTATAGTTGTAAAAAACCTTCAATCAACTGATTTATCAATAATGAAATAAGTTAATCTTTTATAATATTCTTTAAAAGTCTTAAGCCTTTTTCTTCTATATTTTTAATATCTTCTGCTGAAATAGATGATTGAAGGCTTTCTAAATATGTTAAATGTATATTTTCACTAGTTTTATAAGCTATGAATGACCACATATAGGCTTTTGACTCGTCAATATCAGTTCCAATTCCATTAGCATACATATTTGAAAGTGTTATTTGAGATTCTATTGCTAAAGATTTATCATGTTTAAATAATTTTTGTGAAGAGTATAAGATTTTATCATACGCAATTTTATAATTAGGTTCTATACCTAATCCTTTTAGATACATTTGTCCTAAAAGATAATTTGCTACGGGGTTTCCTGTCGGAGCTATGTTTGTAAGAGATTTATAAGCAGACTCGTAGTTTTTATTATTAAATTCTTCGATAGCTTTATTAAGCAAGTAACCAGACATATCAGCAGACATTAATATTTTTGGTGAAATTATTAGAATAGTAGTAATAATTTTTAAGAATTTAATCATTTTTCTTACATCCTGAGTTATCAATTCCATATTTCATATTACTATTACATAAAATAACATTTTTAAAGCTTGTTTTTCTTATTCCAGCTTTTCTAAAATCAGCATTTATTGCTGAAGCACCATCCATCATAGAATGCCTAATTATTGCCCACCTAAATGAACTATTATCCAAATTAGTATTTTGTAGATTAACTCTTCTAATATTAGCACCTTCTAAAGAGCAGTTTTTAAGGTTTGCTCCTTCTAAATTTGCTCTCCATAAATTAGCTTTATCTAAATTTGAACCTTCTAGGTTTGCCCCAACTAAATTTTTTTTTCTTAAGTCTGCTTCAGATAAATCACAATTAATACATTTATTGTCTTTAAGCAGTTTTTCTAAATCACCTTCATCATAAGAAAAAGTATATTTATAGCAAAGAGTACTTAAAAAACATATATATATGCATAATAAAAAATATTTAATCATAAGAATAATTTTCTGTTAATTAAATATTATATATAACATATAATTAAGATATAATTAATTACTTTTAATATTATTTGAGGTGCTCATGTTTGAAAATTTTTCAGAAAATAAAATTACCGTTAATGGTTTAAACATAAATTATAAAATAGGGGGTAAAGGTGAACCTTTGCTTCTTCTTCATGGTTATCCTCAAACTCATATTTTATGGAGAAAAGTTGCACATTTATTTGCTAAAAATTATACAGTAGTATGTTCTGATTTGAGAGGTTATGGGGATAGTGATAAACCAAAATCAGATGATAAACACCTTACTTATTCAAAAAAATCTATGGCTTTTGATCAAAATGAATTAATGAAAGTACTCGGCTTTGATAAATATTATTTAGTTGGACATGATAGAGGAGGTAGAGTTGGACATAGAATGGCTATAGACTATCCAAATAGTATTAATAAACTTTCTTTATTGGATATAGTGCCAACTTCCCATGTATTTGATAATACTAATGCTTTATTAGCGAAACGCTATTATCACTGGTTTTTCTTGATACAATCATTTCCACATCCTGAGACTATGATTGGAAAGGATCCAGAATATTATATTAGGTCTAAACTTAAGATGTGGGGGGCAAATAATGATTATTTAACTGAAGGAATAATAAAAGAATATTTAAGATGTTTTACACCTGAAACTATTCATGCATCTTGTGAAGATTATAGAGCAGGAGCAAGTATTGATTTAGTCCATCACAAGGAAGATTTTACTAAAAAAATAACTTGTCCTCTTCAAGTTCTTTGGGGAGCAAAAGCTACAGTTGAAGAACTATATGATCCTATAAAAGTTTGGAAAGAGTGGGCAAATAATGTAGAAGGAGAAAGTGTAAATTGTGGACATTTTCTTCCTGAAGAAAAACCTATGGAAACTTATGAATTAATTAATAATTTTTTAAATAAATGAGAAATATAATTGGATTAATATGAAAGATACAAAAAGTATATTTACAAAAATTAGAGGATACTTTCTTACCGGTATAATTGTTACAGCACCAATAGGATTAACTTTTTATGTATCTTTTCTATTTATTGGTTTCATTGATAGTAAAGTAAGAAATATTATACCAGTAAAATATCATTATGATAATATTTTACCCTTCGAGATACCTGGAATAGGCCTTTTAATTGTTTTTATTATGTTAACTTTCATAGGTTTTTTAACAGCAGGAATTATTGGTAGATACATTATTAAACTTGGTGAAAGAATTATAGCAAGATTGCCTATTATTAGATCTGTATATGGTGCTTTAAAACAAATTTTTGAAAGTGTACTTAAAACATCATCTAAATCTTTTCGAGAAGTTGTATTAATTGAATACCCTCGAAAAGGAATATGGGCAATTGGTTTTATTACAGGAGATACTAAAGGAGAAGTTCAAGAATCATCAAAAGATGAACTGGTTAATGTGTTTTTACCAACTACTCCAAATCCAACATCTGGTTTTTTACTCTTTGTTCCGAGAAAAGATTTAAGAGTTCTAAATATGAATGTAGAAGAAGGTATTAAAATGGTTATTTCAGGTGGAATAGTAACACCAAAGTTTAAAAAAAAATATATGAAGAATAAAAATTAGTATATAAATTATCCAGATTTAATAAGTTTTACTGCCTTATCTTGACCGAACAAATATAAAAGTTGTTTAAGTTTTTCACCTTCTATTCCGATAAGATTAGGATTTTCATTTATAATCATTTTTGAATTTTTATTTGCTATTTTAATTAAATTTTCATGTATATTAATATCTAATATTTTAAACATTTGACCTCCTGATTGTCTTGTTCCTAATATTTCACCTGCGCCTCTAAGCTTTAAATCTTTTTCTGATATTAAGAAACCATTGTTTGTTTCTCTCATAACTGTTAAGCGTTCTCTGGCTATTTCTCCTATTTTTTGATCATAAAGTAATATACAGACCGAATTTTTTGTACCTCTACCAATTCTTCCTCTAAGTTGGTGTAATTGAGCTAAGCCAAATCTTTCTGCGTGCTCTATAATCATGATTGTTGCATTTGGTATATCTATACCTACTTCAATTACAGTAGTTGAGACTAATATTTTTTTTTCGTTTTTACTAAATTGAAGTAATGAATTCTCTTTATCCCGACTATCCATTTGACCATGAACAATAGCTACATTATTTGGAAAAATATTATGTAAATATTTTTGTCTTGTTTCTGCTGCTGCTAAATCTAGTTTTTCAGAATCTTTTACTAAGGGACAAACCCAAAATATTTGTTCATTATTTTTTATTGCCCGAGAAATAGCTTTAATGACTTCGTTCATTCTGGGAATACTAACACTAATTGTTTCTATTTTTGCTCTATTTATTGGTTTAGAGTGTATTATGGATATATCCATATCGCCATAATCTGTAAGAACTAAAGTTCGAGGAATAGGTGTCGCAGTCATAACCATAAAATCTGTATTAGGAGATTTTTTAGATAACTCTAATCTTTGATAAACTCCAAACCTATGTTGTTCATCAATAATGGCTAATCTTAAGTTTTTAAATTTAATATTTGACTGAATTAGAGCATGTGTTCCAATTATAATATTAATTTTTCCATTATTAATATCATCAATAATATTTATTTTTATATTTTTTTGCATTTTACTAGTTAATAAAGCTATACGAATACCTATTATATTCTCATATTTCTTAAAGAATAAATAATGTTGGTATGCAAGAATTTCTGTAGGAGCCATTAATGCACCTTGGAATCCATGCTCCACTACGTGAAGAATTGATAGGAATGCAACTATAGTTTTTCCACTTCCTACATCTCCTTGCAATAGTCTATACATTCTTTTATTTAAGTTGATATCTTCATATATTGTTTTTAAAACATCCTGCTGATCATCAGTTAGCTTAAAAGGTAGATTATTAATTAATTTGTCTTTTAATGTATTAATATTTATTAGAGTTTTTTGTTCAGTTTTATGTTTATGTTTTCTAATTAAATTTAAAGCTAATTGTCTCGAAAGAGCTTCATCATATGCTAGTCTCTCTTTATATAGATGGGCATTTTCAACTTCTTCTAATGTTTTTGGAAAATGTAATTTTAATAACGATTTATTAAAACTTTGCCAATTTTTATCTTTTAATAATTCTGAATTGATCCATTCGCTAAATCCTGGAATTTCTGAAATAGAATATTTTACTGCAGCTTTAATTTTTTTATGTGATAAGCCTGAAGTTAGTGGATATGTAGTTTCATAAATAGGAATAATTTCTTCTAATTTTTTAATTTGTATATAATCTGGGTGTATTACTTGCCATTTATTTCCTTTTCTTATTAGTTCTCCACTAATTGTAATTTCATTATCTTTTATAAAATTATTTAAAAACCAATTTCGATTAACATTAAAGTAAATAATCTCTAATATTTGGTCATTAACTTCTAATGTTACTATGGATATTTTGGGTTTCTTATAACTAGACCAACTACTTTTAACTTTTCCATTTATAATTATTCTTTTGTATATATATTCATCTTTTAATGAATTAATTTTTATTCTTTTAATTATTGAATTTGGGAGATGAAATATAATATCTAGTAATCTACTGCCGCATAGTTTATCAAATAAAAGTATATTTTTTGGCCCAAACCCATTTAATTTATCAATTTTATTATATAATTCATCTAGTAATTTTAGAGACATTATGTATTTTGCTCCTACATATATTATAATCACTGTATTTTTTATTATATAATGATAACAGCAATATATAATTTTTAAGGATATTATAAAAGTGAATAAAAAACTTAAAAAATTAAAGTTTAGATCATGGCATAGGGGAATGAGAGAAATGGATATATTAATGGGTGGTTTCTTCGATATGTTTCAGAAAGATTTTTCATTAAAAGAGATTAATGAAATTGAAAATTTTATTATACCATTATCCGATAATGATTTATATAATTGTTTTACTAGTAAAATTAATTGGCCTAATAACCTCTCAGATAGTTTAAAAGATAAATTAGAAATTTATTCAAATAAAAACGGATTGAACAATTCTTAAATCATTTATTCAAGATAATAATACTAAAAATATTGGAGGCATAATAGAAGGGCTTGATGTGTTCTCTATTGGAGAAACAATATTAAGAGATAGTGAAATATCTATTGTATATGTAGTAAAAAATGAAGATAAATTATATAAAATTTCTAAGTTATTTGAGCAGCTTTATCCAGATATTAATTATGTAAATATTCCAGCATGGGATTGTTTGCCTTACGATAGTTTATCGCCTAGTACTCGAGTTTCAGGGGAAAGAATAAATAGTTTTTTAAAAATAATAGATAAAAATAATCCAGTTCGTTTGGTAATAATAACAGTAAATGCTTTGATACAAAAAAATATACCCTTAAAATATTTTCCTAATAATATTAGGAAGCTAACTATAGGTGCAGAAATAAATTTATCCTCCTTTGTAAAAAATGCAATTGATACAGGCTATAGAAGGACTGGCAATGTAATGGATATTGGAGAAATTACTGTTAGGGGAGGTATTGTAGATATTTATTCACCTAATTATACGGATCCTATAAGAATTGATTTCTTTGGAGATGAAATAGAAGAATTAAAGTTTTTTGATCCTTTAACTCAACTTACAAAAGTTTCAATTAATAATGTAACAGTATTACCAATTTCTGAAATACTTTTAAATACTGATAATATTGATTTATTTAAGTACAATTATAGAAAAACTTTTGGAAGTAATGCATCACAAGATGAATTTTTTCAGTCTATATCCGAAGGAATTCATTATCCTGGCTTAGAACATTGGGCTAGTTTATTTTATCCAAAACTTGAATCAATCTTTGATATTTTAGATGATAATTTTTCATATATCTTTGATAATTCATTTGATGATTATTGTGAAATGCGCTTTGATGATATAAAAGATTACTTTAATACACGAGATATAGCTTTTAAAGAGGCTATAAAAAATAAAAATGTTACGGATTGTTATAAGCCTGTTTGTAGTAGTGAATTATATCTTAATGAAACTCAATTAAATAACTTTATTTCTAATAAATTATCTATAAAAATTTCCCCGTTTAGAAACCCCAAAATTGATAGTAATTTAGAAGGTAAAAATGTTCCTAATTTTTGGTTAAATAAGAAAGTTAAATCAACAGATTTATTTGAAGATTTAATTTCTTTTATAAATAATAAAATAGAACAAGATTATAAAATTATTATTGCATGTAAATCTAATGGTAGTAGAAAATTATTTTCTGAGCAGTTAAATAAATATGGTATCTATAATTTAGATTTAGATAATTCATGGCACATTAAAGAGTTTAGTTCAAACAAGAAAATTTCTCTTTTAATTGGTAATTTAGAAAAAGGTTTTGAAATAGATGCTAATATAATAATATCAGAGACTGATGTTTTTGGAAAAAAATATTCACGAATTAATAAATCTAAAAAATTAGAAATTGCACTTGAAGAGGCAGAATCATTTACGGTTGGTGATTATTTAGTTCACTTAGAATACGGAGTAGGTAGGTATAATGGACTTAAAGTTGTAGATATTAATAATGTTAAACATGATTGTTTAGAATTAGAATATTTATCAAAAGATAAATTATTAGTTCCAGTCCAAAATATTAATCTTTTAAGCAAATTTTCTAGTAAGAATTCTGAAGCGCTTCTTGATAAATTAGGAAGTAAGACGTGGAGTAATAAAAAACGAAAAGTAAAAGAAAAAATTAGAGATATTGCAGAAAATTTAGTTAGAGTAGCTTCTGAAAGAAAGCTAGGTAAAGCAATTAAATTAACTTGTAATACTAATGATTATGATGATTTTGTATCAAAATTTGAATATTATGAAACGGATGATCAATTAGATGCTATAAAAGATGTTTTAAAAGATATAAATTCCGAACAACCAATGGATAGGTTAGTTTGCGGTGATGTTGGATTTGGTAAAACTGAAGTTGCAATGAGGGCTGCATATATTGCAGCCAAATCCAAATCTCAAGTTTTAGTAATTGCACCAACTACTATTTTAGCTCGTCAACATTTTGAAACTTTCTCTAAAAGATTTAGTGACGATAATATTTCTATAGCGCATATGTCCAGATTAACTAAAGATAAAGAGAAGAAAGTTATTACTACAAATTTAAAAAATGGTTTAGTAGATATAGTTATTGGAACTCATACTTTATTATCAGATAAAATTTTATTTAAAAATTTATGTTTAGTAATAGTAGATGAAGAACAAAGATTTGGAGTAAGTCAAAAGGAAAAATTAAAAAATTTAACTATAAATTCTCATATTTTAACTTTAACTGCTACTCCTATACCTCGCACATTACATATGGCTTTGTCAGGTATTAAAGATTTGTCTATAATTGCCTCCGCACCTCAAGAAAGATTGCCTATAAGATCATTCGTAACTCCTTTTAATGATTTTAATATTAAAGAAGGAATTCAAAGAGAGTTACATAGAGGTGGGCAAGTATATTTTATTGTCCCTCGTATTAAAGATATAAAAGATGTTCACGATAAAATCTCTACTTTAATTGATAATGCTTTTATTTCTTCTGTTCATGGTAGAATGTCATCAAATGAAATAGAAAATACAATGATAGATTTCTATGAAGGTAAATGTAATATTTTAATTGCAACCTCTATAATAGAAAATGGATTAGATATACCAAATGCCAATACTATTTTTATCTATAATGCTGATATGTTTGGTCTAGGACAATTATACCAATTGAAAGGAAGAGTAGGAAGATCAGATAAGAGAGCATATGCATATTATTTATTAAGTAATAAAAGAACAATGANCTCTAATGCAGAAAANAGATTATATGCAATTCAGTCTTTAGAGGGATTAGGGGCAGGATTTNGCTTAGCTGCGCATGATTTAGATATAAGAGGGGCAGGTAATTTATTAGGGGATGAACAATCCGGTCAGATAAAAGAAGTAGGCGTTAGTTTATACCAACAACTCCTAAATGAAGCTGTTTCTGATTTGAAAGGTATAACAAAAAGTAAAAAAAATATATTACCACAAATTAATATTCAAGCACCTGCTCTAATTCCAGAAAATTATATATTGGACCTTAGTGTAAGACTGCAAACTTATAGAAGACTNGGTAATTTAAAAGAAAATAATGAATTTGAATCTTTTGNTATTGAATTGATAGATAGATTTGGAGCTATTCCTAAAGAGCTCAACTATTTAATAAAAGTAATGAAAATTAAATTANATTGTGAAGGTGCTGGNATACAGNGAATTGATAGTGGTATAAATGGTGCAACATTAGAAGTTATAAATAATGGATATATAGATCCAGAAAAATTTATAGGCTGGCTAAAATCTTCAATATATGATGTGAAAATAAGAACTGACCAAAAAATTAATATTAGTTATAAATGGAATAGTATAGAAGAAAGACTTGATATACTAGAAGATATTACTTTGCAAATTAAAAATTTAATAGATAACTAAATTGCATTTTCTAATAAGCAAGTCTCAAATATTTTTTTGAATACTTCACTCTCTTGAGCACCAGATATAGCATAATTATTATTTATAATAAAAAAAGGAACTCCTGAAANACCTTTAGATCTAGAATTTTCATCTGATGTTTGAATTATATTTCTTAAATCTTTTCTATTCTTAAATAAGTCCTCATTAAAATCTTTAATATTATTTGATATAGCTATATTGGTTAATTCACTTAAATTTCCAATATTTTTACCTTTAATAAAAAAAGCATCAAATAATGATTCAGCTATTTCATTTTGCAAATTTTGTTCTTTACTAAGTTCAATTAACATATGGGAATAAAAAGAATTAGGCATAATANACATTTCATTAAAGTTAAAAGAAATATTAGAAGAAGAACCAGCTNNTTTTATTTGCTCATAGATANTATCTGCTCTTTCTTTTCCTCCAAATTTTGTAGAAAGATATAATTCTCTATTTATCCCTTCAATTGGCATATTTGGATTTAATTGGAAAGCATGCCAATTAATTTCAAACTCTTGACCTTTGTAATCTTCGATAGCTTTATCTAGTCTTTTCTTTCCAATATAACACCAAGGACAGACTGTATCAGATACTATATCTATTTTTATCATTTTTTGACCTTAAAATTTATATTACATATNGTATGTAATTATTATATTAAATGAAAAAAAAATAAAGGATAAAAATATGCATGATTTAGCTATTTTAGAAAAAATAAAGCTTAATAATAAAACAGCTATGATTACTGGTGCGTCAAGAGGATTAGGAAGAAGGTTTAGTTCTGTATTAAGTAATATGGGAGCTAATGTNGTACTAGCNGCNAGAAATAAAGATAAATTATTAGAAACACAAGAAATTATTAAGCAATCTAATGGAGAGTGCTATATTGTCGATATGGATGTAAATTCTGAAGATTCAATTAATAATGCATTTAATAAAGCNGAAAAAAAATATGGAGAAGTATCTATTTTAATAAATAATGCTGGAATAGCAATTTCTAAATCATCACTTAAAACTTCAATTGAAGATTGGGATAATGTAATGAATACAAATTTAAGAGGTGTTTTTGCTTGTTCCAAAGTTTTTGCAAATAGATTAGTAGCTAAACAAAAAGCTGGTAAAATTGTAAATATATCATCAATTGCAGCAGAGATTGTTTTAGGAGAATACTTATCTTCTTATTGTGCTTCNAANGCAGCGGTAAGTCATTTAACTAGAACTTTAGCTTTNGAATATGCTAAATACAATATCCAGGTAAATGCAATTGCACCAGGTTATATTTTAACTGACCTTAATAAAAATTTCTTTGATACTAATGAAGGAAAAGAAATGATAGAAACTATACCTCAAAAAAGATTAGGTAAACCAGAAGAGCTTGATGGAGCCTTATTATTATTATGCTCTGAATTAGGTTCATTTATGACTGGAAGTGTTATTAGAGTAGATGGTGGGCATGTTATTGGTTAAGTTTTTTTAAANATAATGCTTACAATAAGGCCTGGNTTATTATCAGATAGTGAAATTGGTGCTTCATGAAGTTTTAAGATAGCTTTAACCATACTTAATCCAAGACCATTACCTGTGGTTTGTCTATGTTTTTCTAATCTGACAAATCGGTCAAATACTCTATTAAAATCTTTTTCATCAATACCTTCTCCATTATCTCTAAATTCAATGTAGATTGAATTATTCTCCATAAATAAGTTTATTTCTATAAAACTATTTTTATCATTTTTTGAATATTTAATGGCGTTATCAATAATATTTGTAAAGCACTGTGTTAATAATATTTTATTTCCAAATAACTTTAGATTACTTTGAATATTATTTTTTAAAATAATCTTTTTTTCTTCTATAACTGGTTTATAAATCTCAATAATAGAATTCATTAAGGAAGATATTTTTATTAATTTGAAGTCATGCTTTTTCTCGCTTTCAAAGCCAGCTATGTCAAGCAGCGCGTTAAATATTTTGATAAGATTATCAGCCTCAATAATTGCTTGAGATATATATTGTATACTATTTTTATTTTTCACCTTTAAAGAAAGTAATTCTAAATTAGACTTTAATTTTGTTAAAGGTTTTTTCAAATCATGAGCAATATTGCCAGAAATATTTTTAGAATTTTCAACTAATTCATCTATTCTCTCTAACATTCTATTAACGTTAGTTGCAATTTGTTTATACTCGTTGTTGATTCTTTTATTATTAATTCTACCATTCAAATCGTTATCAGTAATATTTTGAATTGCATTATTTAAAATATTAACCTTTGTTAAGCTATATCTACCTAAGAATATACTTCCAAATATACCAGAGAATAATATAAAAATAATAGTGAATATCATAAGATTAGTTAATGCTTTTGAAATTAAGTATTCTGGCTGAATATCTCTTCCAACTAAAAGCTTAGTTCCATTCTTAAATTCAATAATTCTTGCTCTACTATTATGAGTAATAATTTCTGAGCCAAGGGAACGACTTATTTCAAAATTAATAAAGCCATCATTCCCAATTTTTTCCTCTGGCCATGAATTAAGATTACCAGCTATTTTTTCATTAAAAGAATCTGTTGCAATATAAATTGCTGTATTTTGGTTTTTTGACCTTTGATTTATAGTTAAATATAGTTGTTGAGGTCCATATTTTAAATAAGTTTTAACTAAATATTCGTATTCTATATTTATAACTCTATTATTTTCTTTTTTCATTACTTTGTATGTAAATTCATATACTGAAATAGATAATACAATAATGACAAATATAAAAAACAGTGAAAAAATTAATACTGTTTTAGCAGTTAAAGCTTTAAAATAACTCAAAAACATTTTTAAGTTTTATTATATTGGATGCTATAACCTGCACCCCTGATGGTTTGAACTAATTGTACTTTATGCCCTTTATCAATTTTTTTTCTTAGCCTACTTATATGTACATCTATTATATTAGTTTGTGGGTCAAAGTGTAAGTCCCATACTTTTTCAAGAAGCATAGTTCTAGTAATAACTTCATTCGAATTTTCCATTAAAACTTCTAATAGTTTATATTCTTGAGGTTGTAAATTAATCAATATAGAATTTCTTGTAACTTTTCTGCTTTTTTTATTTAAGACTAAATCATATGCTTTTAAAACATCAATATCACTTTTGGGGTTTTGTCTTCTATTTAATGCTTCAATTCTTGCAATTAGTTCTGAAAATGAGAAGGGTTTTGTTAAATAATCATCTCCACCAGCTTTTAGTCCTTTTACTTTATCGTCTACTTCACCTAAAGCCGATAAAAATAAAACTGGAGTAGTAATTTTATTATTTCTTAATTTAGTTACTATGGTTAATCCATCTATTTCAGGAAGCATTCTATCTAATATTATAACATCATGCTCAGCTAAATAAGCTGCATCTAATCCTTCATTACCATTAGAAAATGCATCGACTATATGACCAAATTCTTTAAGTCCTTTTTTAATAAAGGATAATGTAGATAAATCATCTTCAACTAGTAATATTTTCATAATAGACTTCTTAATTAAATGATTTTGAATTTTAATCTAACATTTTATAAATAACCCAGCAACAGGAGACAAACTGGGTTAATTATAAAATTTATAAAAGAACTTTATGTATAATATAAAGACACTACATAATTTATAGTTGCAGGATGATTGCTAAAATATTAAAAATTGTTAATAATTCATTATTAATTTTAAAAATCTAGGAATGGAGTTTCTTATGAATCTAAAATTTAGCCAAGAAGATATAAAGTTTAAAGAAGAAGTTAAAGATTTTATTATGCAAAATTTAGATAAGAATACACAAAAGAAAATTAATAATGGACATCATTTAAGTAAAGATGATTTAGTTAATTGGCAAAAGAAATTATTTGAAAAAGGTTGGATGGCTCCAAATTGGCCAGAGGAGTATGGAGGTACAGGATGGAGTATTACTCAAAGATATATATTTGATGAAGAATGTGGGGCAGCAGCAGCTCCTTCAGCTTTACCATTTGGAGTAACTATGGTGGCCCCAGTTATAATTAAGTTTGGAACTAAAGAGCAAAAAGCAAAATATCTTCCAAGAATTCTTTCTAGTGAGGATTGGTGGTGCCAGGGTTATTCAGAGCCTGGTTCCGGTTCTGATCTGGCTTCTTTATCTACTAAGGCTGAGGAAATTGATGGAAGTTATATTATAAACGGCACAAAAACTTGGACTACATTAGCACAGCATGCTGATATGATGTTTATTTTGGTTAGAACAAATTCAGATTGTAAGCCTCAAGAAGGTATTTCATTTATGCTTTTAGATATGAAATCTCCAGGTGTATCTGTTAAACCTATTATAACACTTGATGGAGGGCATGAAGTAAATATGGTTTATCTTGAAAATGTTAAAGTTCCTAAAGAAAATTTAATTTATGAAGAAAATAAAGGTTGGACAGTAGCTAAATATCTATTAGGTCATGAAAGAACATCTATTGCTGCCGTATCTAGATCGAAAAAAGCTCTGTCAAAAGTAAGAGAAATAGCAAAACTTAATATTAATGGAGATTCTAATTTAACTGATGATTCAAGATTTATGGATAAGGTAACTAAATGTGATGTTAGACTTCAAGCATTAGAATATGCAGAGTTAAAAAGTATTTCTGATGATGTTAAAGGAATTCCTCCTGGACCTGAAGCTAGTATGCTAAAAATAAGAGGTTCTGAGATACAGCAGGAAATAACAGAATTGGTACTAGAAGCTAGTGGCTATTATGCAAACCCTTACCAACCAAATATAATGGATATTGGTAACAATGAACCTCTAATTGGTCCTGAATGGTCTTCTGCTGCTGCACCAAAATACTTTAATACGAGAAAAACAACTATTTATGGTGGTTCTAACGAAATACAAAAGAATATTTTAGCTAAAATGGTTTTAGAACTATAAGGAGTAAGTAAGTGGATTTATCTTTAAACCAAGATCAGGAACTAATAAAGGGTTCAGTAGAAAAGTTTATTATTGAAACTTATGATAGTGAAAGTAGAAGAAAAACTATTAAAAATAATCTAGGTTCAGATGATAATATTTGGAAGCAATTTGCAGAATTAGGTTGGTTAGGCTTGCCTTTTTCAGAAAAAGATGGAGGCTTTAATGGAGATCTAATGGATCTTAATATTATAATGGAGTCCTTTGGTAGGGGATTAGTTGTAGAACCTTACATATCTACTGTAATTTTATCTGGTTCAATTTTATCTTTTTGCCCAGATAGTGCTATTAGAAATAAGATTATTAATAATATAATAAATGGAGTTAATAAAGTTTCCTTCGCTTATGCTGAACCTAATTCTAGGTATAATTTAAATGATGTAAGTACGATTGCGAAATTAGAAGATAAACAATGGGTATTAAATGGACATAAATCTGTAGTTTTTGGAGCCGGACAGTCAAACTATATTATAATTTCTGCTAGAACAAGCGGAAATAGGTACGATGAATCTGGAATATCTTTATTTATTGTTGAAAGCAATAATCCAGGTCTAGAAATACAAGATTATCCAACAGTAGATGGTTTCAAAGCAGCAGAGGTTAAGCTTAATGATTTAAAAATTTCTGCAGATAGCTTAATTAGTAAAGAAAATGAAGCTTATAAAATTATGAAGATGTCTAGAGATAAAACATTAGTTGCAGTAGCAGCTGAAGCATCAGGTATAATGTCTAAAATGTACGAGATGACTTTAGAATATATAAAAACTAGAAAACAGTTTGGTGTAGCAATAGGAAAATTTCAAGCTATTCAGCATAGAACTGTTGAAATGTTAATCCTAAGTGATGAAATGAAGTCTTTAGCTTCTATGGCGGCTTTGAAAGCTAATGATAGTTCCGAAGGAAATAAGTCAATTTATGCATCTAAAATTCACATAGGTATTGGAGGAAGAAAACTAGCTCAAGAGGCTATTCAGTTGCATGGTGGTATGGGAGTAACTGAAGAAATGGAAATAGGGCAATATTTTAAAAGACTTACTATGCTCGATACATTTTTGGGTAATTCTGATTATTATTTAGGTGCTTATTCTAAAATAAGTTAATATTTAAATACATGTCATTTAATAACAGAAATAATTTTTATTCCTTTCCATTGACCAGAAATATTGGTTGTGTTGGCTTTTTAATAGGTACTATTGTTATATCTGCTATTTTATTTCTAGGTTTTTTTGTTGGTATATTTATTTTAGGAATATTTGCTATATTTTATATATATAAAATTATTAAAAATAAATTTAGTAATAACGATAATTTAAAAGATAATACTGATAATTTTACTGATGCTGAATATATAGACATTTCTGATGATGAAGATAAAAAATTTTAAAGACTATAGTATTTTTTTAATATTATTTTTAATTGCTCCTAATTGAATAACTTTATTATAATTTTCATTTAAAAATTTATTTTTTCCATTAATAACAATATAATGTGAACTTAAATCTGGAAATATTTTACTAATGATATTGATGCTTCGGCCGTATAAAAATCTATCAATATTATTTATATTATCTTTATTTGTAAGGGATATTTTATAAGAAAAACCTTTATTAATAAATGTAAGTCTATGCATTTCATCTAGTAATATTATATCTGTTTTATTTTCAAAATTACAAATGAGCATTATTGGAAAGGAATAATTATGTGAAATTAAGACTTTGATCATATTTAATGAATGTATAATGTAGTTATCTTCGACTATGAATAAAAGAGGTTTATTATTCGGTAATATAGTATTATTTTCATCATAAGGACCTTTTATAGATAATGTCTCTCCTTGTATTAAGGATTTTTTAAAATAGCTATTGGCTTTAGCATTTTTATTTATATTTAATAGGATATTAATTACACCATTATATTTATTCTCTTGTTCTAAAGAATTTATAATAGGATATTTATCATTGTTTTCTAAGCCTGGTATTAATATTTTTATATAATTATTGTTTTTTTTGTCATAATTGAACCTTTTAGGAACAGAAATACTTAGTTCAATAATAGACTTATTAATATATTTAATACTTAGAATTTCTGAAACTAATTCTCTTACTTTATTTAATTTAGGATTTTTAGGAAGAGGAGATAATAATTCAAGAATAACCTCTCTTGACAACCCATTAGATTGGCAGAGGAGAACGATATTATTTTCTTTTTCGCTATCATTTAAAATATGATTAACTTTATTATTCTTATTAATTTCACCACTAACAACTTTAGCTTTACATGTTCCACAAATCCCAGACTTACAACTGTAAGCTAATTTAATATTTTTATCTAATGATGCATCTATGATATTTTTATTATTTTGAATTTCATAATTTAAATTATATTTTGGAATTTTTATATTAGTTAATTTATTTGACATTTTATTTCCATTTGATGGAGCATCCTATACTAGGATTATTAAAAGGAATATCCTTTTTATTTGCTATAGAAAGCATTGAGGAAAATAACTCCCTATCATTTTTATTTTTTGGATTATTTATTCTACCTCTATATTTTAATACTAAATTCTCATCAAAACCAAAAAAATCTGGAGTACAGACTGCATTATATGATTTTGCAATATTTTGCTCTTCATCATATAGATAAGGAATATTAAACTTATTTGATTTTGAAAATAAAATCATATTCTCAAAACTATCTTCTGGGTATGTATTTACATCATTTGGCATAATAGCAACTGAAGATATACCGTATTTTCTTAATTCATTAGTCTCTTTTACTAGGTCATATATTATTTCTTTAACATAAGGACAGTGATTACATATAAAGCAAATTAATGTTGCTTTAGATCCTTTTATAGAATTTAAAGTATAATATTTTTTATCAACTCCAAGAAGTTTAAAGTCTTTCGCGACAAAACTAGAATTAATTTTTTGAGATTGAGTTAACATAATTTATAAATATGCCTTATAAATTTAATAATTAATATTATTAAATATCATTATATACTTGAAACTATTGTGAAGTGATACTATTTATGTGCAATAAATTTTGTAAGGGGAAGGTTCAACTATATGTCTGTATTGATAGAAGTTGATAAATTAACTAAAAGCTTTGGTCCATTTATAGCAGTGGATAATATAAGCTTTTCATTAAATAGGGGAGAAGTTCTCGGTTTTCTTGGGCCTAATGGTGCAGGTAAGACAACTACTATGAGAATGATAACTGGTTTTCTATCACCTACCGAAGGAACTATTAAAGTATGTAATAATGATGTTGCTAAATATCCTCTACAAATAAAAGAAAAGATAGGGTATGTTCCAGAAGGCGCCCCTTTATACGGTGAAATGACAGTATTAAATTTTTTAAAATTTATAGCCGATGTTAGAAAAATACCTAGTAGTAAATTAGATATAGCAATAGAAAATGCTGTTAAAAAATTAGGCTTAGAGTTGGTTTTATATCAGCAATTAGAAACCCTTTCAAAGGGCTACAAAAGAAGAGTTGGTTTATCTCAAGCAATAATCCATGATCCAGATATATTAATACTTGATGAACCTACAGATGGTCTAGATCCTAATCAAAAACATGAAGTTAGAAAGCTAATTAAAGAGATGGCTTCAACTAAGGCTATTATAATTTCAACTCATATTTTGGAAGAAGTAGATGCTGTGTGTACGAGAGCTATGATAATAGCCCAAGGAAGAATGATAATTGATAAATCACCAAAAGAATTACTTAAGGGTTCACCAAAGGGTTCAACGTTAGATGATGTTTTTAGAACTCTAACTATAGGTAATCCTGGAGAAATAAAATAATGAATACAATTTTATCTATAACTAAAAGAGAAATAAATGGTTATTTTGCTACCCCAGTAGCCTACGTATTTATAGTTATATTCCTTATTATGTCTGGTCTGTTTACTTTTTATATGGGTGGTTTTTATGAGAGAGGACAAGCAGATTTAACTTCTTTTTTTGATTGGCATCCATGGTTATATTTATTTTTAATTCCTGCAATCTCAATGAGATTATGGGCAGAAGAAAGAAGAAATGGCACTATTGAATTATTAATGACTTTACCAATTAGTACATCACAGGCTGTATTAGGAAAATTTTTAGCAGCTTGGATATTTACCGCTATTTCTTTAATATTAACTTTTCCTATGTGGATTACAGTTAATTATTTAGGAGACCCGGACAATGGAACTATAGTTGCCAGTTACTTGGGTAGTTTGTTAATGGCAGGTGGTTATTTAGCTATTGGTTCGTGCATTTCTTCTTTAACAAAAAATCAAGTTATAGCTTTTGTTGTTACTATTGCTGTATGCTTTTTATTTACGGTAAGTGGTATGCCAATTGTGCTAAACTTTTTTTCAGGATGGACTCCGCAAGCACTTCTTGATACAATTGCATCTTTTAGTTTTATATCTAATTTTACTGATTTAACTCAAGGTGTAATAGATATTAGAAATATAATATATTTCTTATCTCTAATATTAGGGGCGTTAACACTTAATGTTATATCTATAAATTCTAAAAAAGGTATATAGTATGTTATCTTCCTTATTAAAAAATGATAATACATCATCAGCAATTTTAGTTAGATTTGCTTCTATAGCAGTAATAATTTTATTTATTTCATTAAATACATTAAGTAATCAGCTATTTTCAGGTGCAAGATTAGATTTAACTGAAAATAATCTTTACACATTAAACTCTGGTACGTTTAAAGTTTTAGAAACGATAAAAGAACCTATTACTTTAAGATTATTTTTCTCAGACAAATTAAGCAGAGATATTGCCCCTATGAGGGAATATGGTCAAAGAGTAAGAGAAATAATTGAGGAATATGTTGTTAGATCTAATGGTATGATTAGATTAGAAAGAGTTGATCCAGAACCATTTACTGATAATGAAGATTTAGCTATTTTATATGGCTTACAAGGTATGCAGATTTCACAAGCTGGAGAGAAGTTTTATTTTGGCTTAGTAGCTACAAATTCAACAGATGATATTTCTACAATTCCTTTTTTTGAGCAAAATAGAGAGACATATTTAGAATATGATATTAGTAGAATCGTTAACGATCTTGCTAATCCTAAGAAGAAGAAATTAGGTTTAATAAGTTCCTTACCTATCAATGGAGGATTAGCTTATCCTGATGCACCTGCCTCTGAATATGTTTCTCCTTGGGAAATTTATAATAGGTTAGGAGAGGCATTTGAAATTATTAGTATTCCTTCTGATAGTATAAGGATACCCGACGATATAGATTTGCTTATGATAGTTCATCCTAAGGATTTAGACAATATAACTAAATATGCAATTGATCAATTTGTAATGTCTGGAAAAGGTACTATATTTTTTGTTGATCCTTATTCTGAAGTTGAAAGAAATGCATTACCAATAGAGCAGAGAAGAACTTATATACCTGGTTCAAATTTAAATACGTTATTTAGTAATTATGGCGCCTATGTGGAGCCAGGTATGATAGTTGGGGATAGAATATCTGGAAGAAAAGTTACAATTGGAAGATCCCAAAATTCCAGAGTAATTACATATGTATTATGGTTGTCATTGACAAAAGACTTAATGAATCCAAATAATCTAATTACAAATGAACTCGAATCTATTTTAACAAATACGCCTGGAGGTATAGTAAGGTCTAAAGATGCAAAATCAAAATTTGAAATATTATATAGTTCCAATGCAGACTCTATGTTAATTGAGAGGTTTAAAATACAATTTAGACCAGATCCAACTTTATTACTATCTGAATTTCAATCTGACCAGGCAACTAAAAATTTGGCTGTTAGTTTAACAGGACAATTTAATTCAGCCTTTAAAGATGGACCTCCTACGCCTGAAGATGGAGGGGAACCATTTATAAATAGAAACCATAAAATAGAAACGAATAAAGGCAATATTTTAATATTTGCAGATACAGATATGCTTTCAAATTCTATTTGGACACAAAAGCAGGATAACTTTGGAAAAGAAACTTTTACTCCAATTTCTGATAATGGTTCTCTGGTTATTAATGCTGTTGAATATCTCTCAGGTGGAGGAGAACTGATTGCTCTAAGAACAAGAGGTACATCAATGAGACCATTTATAGTTGTAGAAGAACTTCAAAAGAAAGCTGAAACAGCCTATAGAGAGACTGAAAAAAGTTTACAAAATGATTTGACGATTACAGAAAATAAATTAAGAGATTTACAAAGGGGGGCATCTATAGCTACTCAGGATGGAGCACCAATTTTATCAAAAGAGCAAGCGGATACTTTGCAGGACTTTAAAGATCAAATAATTAATATTAGAAAACAATTAAGAGATGTTCAAAGGGATTTAAGAGTAGATATAGAGAAATTAGGACTAATGTTAAAACTTTATAACATATGGGTTGCTCCTATTTTAGTGGCTATTTCGGCTGTTCTTGTATTTTTAATGAGAAGAAGAAAAAGAATTAATCATTTAGCAGGTATGCGAACTAAATAATAAAGGATTAAAAGTAATGAAGCAGTCAAATGCTTACTTAATAATAATAGTTACTGTAATATTTGTTGGAATTACATCTATTGTAAGTTTATACAAAGATTCAGAGAACAGAAGGGTAGAAGGGGAAAGATTTTTATTTCCTGAGCTAAGCGTTTCTACTGATGTAAATAGTCTTAAATTATTGAATGAAATTGCTGAGATTAATATTGCTAGTTTTAATGAAAACTTTTCTATTATTAGAAATGAAGATAATTGGTATCTTCCTGATTTAGCTAATTTTCCTGTTCCTCTTGATAAAATTAAAAGAGTTATTGTAGGGGTTGCTCAATTAGAAACAATAGAACCAAAAACTAAAAACCCTGATTTGCATGGAGAACTAGGTTTAAATAGTATAGATATTAATACTAATACTGCTAATAAGGTTACTCTAATTAATAATGATAAAGGTGAAGTAGCCTCTATTTTAGTTGGTAACGATTCAAAATTTGGAGTGGAAACTAGATATGCTAGGAAACCAAATGATAATCAAAGTTGGTTAGTTTGGAGAAATTTTGATGTACCTGAGTCACAAATAGACTGGCTTGATGATACATTATTTACAGTTCATAGAACAAGAATAGCGGATATTATCATTACACATCCAGACGGCCATGAGGTAATTATTAAAAGAGATAATTATGCTGAACAGTACTTTAAATTAGAAAATTTGGATGATGATACTTTACCGGTAAACCCATATGTTGGCAATCAATTAGGAAGCGCTCTTGATACTGTAGCATTGGTAGACATACGATCTAAAAATGATATTTCTTTTACAGATAAGGCTACTACTATAGTTTATACAACTTTTGATGGATTAAAAATAATAATAAAAAATGAGAATATTAAAGGTTTTAATTGGGTCTCTTTTAATGCATCCTCAGATATTAAATTAAGAAGAGAGTTGCCTGCAGATGGACCAGTTAACGTAGGGTTACCTGAAATGAATAGTTATAAAGATGTAGAAGAAGAAGTAATTAGATTAAATACTAATTTTAGTAATTGGGTATTTTCATTAAAAAATGAAAAGCATCAACAGTTTTATAGTAGGCTTGAAGATTTAACAAAAAAGAAGGATGTTGATCAAAAAGAGTAATTTACTCTCCTTCAAATTCCATTAATGAATGTACATTATAATTATTATCTTTTAATTTTTTTGCACCACCAAGTTCAGGTAAATTTATTAAAAATGAATATTCAAGAATATTAGCATTTAATTTCTTAATTAAATTTCCTGCTGCAAGTGCTGTACCACCTGTAGCTATTAAATCATCTATAATTACTATATTAGAATTTTTATTTAAAGATGAAATATCCATTTCTAGCGTATCTGTTCCATATTCTAAAGAATATTCTTCTGAAATAACTTTACATGGAAGTTTTCCCTTTTTTCTAATAGGAACAAATGATATACCAAGTCTTTCTGCTATAATTGCGCCAAAGATAAATCCACGAGCTTCTATACCCGCTACAGCATTTATATTTTTTTCTTTATATCTATTAAAATAAATATCAGATATATATTTTAATGCATTTCCATTGTATAGTAATGTTGAAATATCGCGGAATAATATACCAGGCTTAGGATAATTTGGGACTGTTCTTATGAGACTCTTTAAATTCATCATCATTCCTTTTTTTTGTATATTCTCTAGTTCATCTTTATCAAATGATAATATTATAAGTGATGACCTATACGGAGTAAATAATTATTACACAATTGAAGAAAAGGATACTTTAATTAGTATAGCTAGAAAATTTAATATTTCATTTGCAGATATTTTATCAGCAAATGATGTGAATATGGACCCTTGGATTCCAGGTAAAGATAATAAATTGTTAATTCCTAAAGCTCATATATTACCTTTTGGTAAGCGAGATGGGATTATAATTAATATAGGTGACCTTAGACTTTATTACTACGAATCTGAAAAATTAATAGCTAGTTTTCCAATTGGTATTGGTAGAAGTGGATGGGAAACACCATTAGGAAAAACTAAAGTTATAAAAAAAAAGAAAAATCCTATATGGATACCACCAGAATCAGTAAGAGAAGAAGACCCTAGTTTACCTAAAGTTGTTGCTGCAGGAGAAGATAATCCTCTAGGTAATAGAGCTATTTATTTATCAATGCCATCATATTTAATACATGGAACTAATAAACCATATGGTGTTGGAATGAAAGTATCTCACGGATGTATTAGATTATATCCAGAAGATATTGAAATTCTTTATGATTTAGTTAATGAAGGTACAAGAGTTAACATAGTTAATCAATCTATTAAAGCTGGTTGGAAAAATAATAAACTTTATATAGAAGTTCATGTTTTACCTGATTATGTAACTAGTAGTGAAGAAAAANAAGTAATAAGAAGTACTGATTTATATCCTCAAGCTTATNAAGTAATCCAAAAGGCTGCAGGCTTAAATATTACAAAAGTTGATTGGGATAAAGTTAAAAAAGCAGTTAAGCTTTCAAAAGGAGTACCTACAGAAGTTATGATATCAAAATAAAAAGGCCTTAATCAAAATTAAGGCCCTAAAATTTATGATATTTTTAATTATTTGCGAGAAATAGTTTCAAACATTCTATCTATTTTATCATTAAGCGCTCTTAAAGCTGCCTGATTTTGATTTGCCATTTCGACGCCACGTTCTGCTACTCTTCTAGCAGTTTGTGCTGCTTGAAAAGCCTCATTAGCTCTTGTATTAGCTGCATCAGCAGCTGCTTGTGCTGAAGCAATTGAATCATCTTGCATTTGTTCTGAAGATCCAGTTGCACTAATAGCCTCTTTTGATGCCATTTGTGTATTTTGACAAGCAGAAAGACCAACTATCATTGTACCCACAATAGTAATCATTAGTATTTTTTTTATAATTTTGTCCATTTTAATGCCCCAAAGTAAATATGTTTATATAGCTTTAGTACTACATAAAACAGTAAAAAGCAAAAATTAAATAGATTCTAGTTTAATAAGTAGATCTTCCTCCAGATAAGTCAAATGCAGCAGCAGTACTATAAGAGCATTCATTAGAACTTAACCAACAAATAAGTGCTACTACTTCACTTGGTTGTCCCATTCTTCCCATTGGGATTTTTGATACCATATATGCTTTATGCTCATCACTTACTTGAGATAACATTTCAGTTTCTATTACAGCAGGTGTAATGCAGTTTGCCAATACACCAGTCTCTGCAAGCTCTTTTCCAAGAGACCTAGTAAATGTGATTACTCCTGATTTAGAAGCACTGTAGTGAGCAGCATTTGGATTACCTTCTTTACCTGCTACAGAGGCTATGTTTACAATACGTCCGTATTTATTTTCTACCATATCACTAATAACTTCTTTACAGCATAAAAAAGTTCCATTTAAATTGATATTTATTACTCTTCTCCACTCATCTGGATCAGTATTTTCTATAGTAGCATTTACTCCTGCAACACCTGCACAATTTACTAGAATAGATGGTTTTCCNAATTTNGTNCTAACNTGATTTGCTGCTTCACTAACTGAATTCTCATTNGAAATATCCACTAAAACTGATAGAGAATTTTCTCCTAATTCTTTTTGTATATTNTTTAATGTATCTTCATTATAATCCCAAAGAGCTACNTTAGCNCCATTATTGATCATTCTTTTAGCCGTTTCTTTACCAATACCGCTTCCTGCTCCAGTTATAATGGCTACTTTGCTTGAAAAATCTTCAGTATAATTAATCATTTCCATCCCCCCTTGATTTAATATATATATTATCAAAACAATATTATAAGATATTAGTATATGAAACAATTTAATAAAAACAACAATTACAAATATAACATAGCAATATTACCTGGTGATGGTATTGGACCAGAGGTTATTAACGCAAGCTTAAAAGTTATAAAAAAATCCTTAAAATTAGATAATATAATTATTAAAGAAAAGGTATATAATTGGGGAAGTAACTACTATAAAAAGCATAAATTAATGATGCCAGATGATGGTTTAGAGAAATTAAAAAAACATGATGCTATATTTTTTGGAGCAGTAGGGGATAAAGATATTGATGATGATATTACCCTATGGGGACTAAGACTTAAGATTTGTCAAGGATTAGATCAATATGCAAATATAAGACCTTCTAAATACATAGAAGGTATTAATTCTCCACTAAATAAACACTTAGCAAAAAAAATTGATTGGATAATAGTTAGAGAAAATAGCGAGGGCGAATATGCAGGTTCTGGTGGAATAGTCCATAAAGGTTTACCTATTGAAATTGGAAGCGAAGTAGCAGTTTTTACGAGAGAAGGCTGCAGAAGAATTCATGATTATGCTTTTAAATTAGCTTCTAAAAGACCAAAAAAACATTTAACATTAATAACTAAATCTAATGCACAGAAACATGGTATGAAATTATGGGATAAAATATTTTATGAAGTTAAAAAATATTATCCCAAAGTTAAGACAAATAAATTGTTAGTAGATGCAGCAACTGCGGTTATGGTAAATAATCCAGAAAAAATAGATGTAATGGTTGCAACAAATTTACATGCAGATATTTTATCTGATTTAGCTTCTGCTCTTACCGGAAGTTTAGGTATTGGTGCTACTGCAAATATAGCTACAAATAAAAATTTTCCATCAATGTTTGAACCAATTCATGGATCTGCTTTTGATATAGTAGGAAAGAATAATGCTAATCCTATTGGTGCTATATGGAGTGGTATGATGATGCTTGAGCATTTAGGTGAATATAAATCTGCTAATAGAATATTTAAGGCTATTAAGCTTTATGCTAATACTGGAGGTCCATTTACTCCTGATCTTGGTGGGACAGCTAATACTAAAAAAGTTATTAATTCAATTTTAAAGTTACTTGTATAATTATTTCATATTTATATGGACATTTTCTTTTAAAAAATATCTAATCCCATTCTAACGATTTTATTTTGGAAAAAAAATGAGTATTAAACCATATACAGCTGTTGGATTAATTCCTACCGTTAGAGGAATCAGACATAGGTCGGATATCAAGCATAATTTAACCCATATTAAACATTTAACTAAAGCAGCTTCATGGCTATCTAGTTTAGATATTCCAGTTAGGTTAATTGCTATTCCTGAGGGAGCACTTCAAGGATTTAATGATGAAGTTCTTGATGCAGAACATGAAGATTTTGCAAAAACTTGCTGTATAGATATTCCTGGATGGGAAACAGATATGCTAGGTGGAATAGCAAGAGAGTATAATAGTTATATAATAGCTCAAGCTAAAGCTAAACATCCAGATTGGCCAAATAGATTTTTTAATTGCGGTTTTATTATAGATCCATCCGGTGAAGTAATATTAGTACACTATAAAGTATCTCCTTTATTTCCTGTTGAACATTCTGTTTGCCCTCATGATATATACGACTGGTGGATAGAAAAATATGGTAATAATCTTGATGCTTTCTGGCCTGTAGTGGAGACTGATATAGGACGATTAGGTATTATGATGGCAAATGAAGGTTCTTATCCAGAAAATGCTAGGGCATTAGCATTAAATGGCGCAGAGATTGTTTATAGAGCTTCTTATCCTCACCCTGCTACAGGAAATGATATGTTTGAAATTCAGAGTAGAGCAAGAGCATTAGATAATAATATGTATGTTTTAGCTCCTAATATGGGAACATATTATTTACATAAAGAAGGTGATACACCAATAGACACTTTTGGGGGTAGATCTTATATAATAGATTATAAAGGTAAAATTGTCGGTAGACAAGATTATGGTGGTTCTTCGACATATGTATCAGGTGTAATAGATATAGAAGCCTTAAGGTTTCATAGAGAAAATGCACAATGGGATAATTGGATGAAAGATATTAGAACTGAGTTATATCAGCTATTATATAAAGATCCTATTTATCCAAAAAATCTCTATCTTGATAGAGTTCCTATGAAGCATAAAGAGTACAAAACTAAAGTAATTGATAAACAGATAAAACTATTGCATGATAAAGGTATATGGGTTAAATCCAAAAAGTAAAAATTCAAGGGGAGAGGATAATGTTTAAAAAGGGCGAGCAAGACGTACTGTCTGCATTAGATCAAACTAATTATGAGAATGAAAGAGTAAAAATTCTTCTAAATGAACATGAAATGCCTACACATTGGTATAATATTTGTTCTGACTTAAAAACACCACTAGCACCTCCATTAAATCCAGGAACAGGAGAGCCTATTGGACCAGAAGACCTTGCTCCGTTATTTCCAATGGAATTAATTATGCAAGAGGTTAGTACTGATAGAGAAATTGAAATTCCAGATCAAGTTAGAGAAATTTATAGACAATGGCGACCTAGTCCACTTTATAGAGCTAGAAAGTTAGAGAAAGCTCTAGATACACCAGCTAAAATTTATTATAAATATGAAGGGGTAAGTCCCTCAGGCAGTCATAAACCTAATACTGCTGTTCCTCAAGCATATTATAATAAACAAGAAGGAGTTAAAAGGCTAACTACTGAAACGGGTGCAGGGCAATGGGGATCTTCCTTAGCTTTTGCTGGATCAATATTTGGTTTAGAAGTTGATGTATATATGGTTAAAGTTAGTTTTAATCAAAAGCCATATAGAAGGGCTTTAATGGAAAGTTTTGGAGCTAGATGTGTTGCAAGTCCGAGTAATGAAACTGAATCTGGGAAAGCTATTTTAAAAGACAGTCCAGATAGTACAGGAAGTCTTGGGATAGCTATTTCAGAGGCTGTAGAAATGGCAGCTCAAAGAGATGATACTAAGTATGCATTAGGTAGTGTATTAAACCATGTATTATTACATCAAACCATAATTGGGCAAGAAAGTATGAAGCAGTTAGAAATTGCTGGAGACGAGCCTGATGTTATAGTTGGATGTACAGGTGGTGGTTCAAATTTTGCTGGTATAGCTTTTCCATTCATTGGTCGAAATTTAAGAGGAGAAAGTAAAACAAGGATAGTTGCAGTTGAACCAGCAAATTGTCCTACTTTAACTAAAGGTAAATATGCTTATGACTTTGGTGATACAGGACACTTAACTCCTTTAGTAAAAATGCACACTTTAGGTTCAGCTTTTGTTCCACCAGGTTTTCATGCAGGTGGTTTAAGATATCATGGTATGTCGCCTTTAGTGAGTCATTTAGCTAATGAAAATGAAATAGAGTGTACCTCTTATAAACAATTGGAATGCTTTGAAGCTGGAGTAACTTTTGCTAAAGCTGAGGGTATACTTCCTGCTCCTGAAGCAAATCATGCAGTAAAAGGTGCAATTGTAGAAGCTCTTAAGGCTAAAGAGGAAGGCCAAAGTAAGACGATTTTATTTAATTTGTGTGGTCATGGTCATTTTGATATGCAAGCATATACAGATTATTTTGGTGGAAAACTTAAAGATCAAGACTATGATGAAAGTGAAGTTGCAATGGCTTTAGCAAATTTACCATCTGTTTCTGCCTAATTATTTGTCAAAAAAGTCTTTATTTTTTCTGATATTTCTCTAGGAAATTGAGTATGAGGACTGTGCCCACAGTCCTCTAACTCATACCTTTCAACATAACCTTTAGTTTTATTTTCAATACTCTCTAATTGTTTAATAGTTCCGTAAGTATCTTCATTGCCTTGTATTAGAAGTATTGGGACAGAAATATTATCTAGGTATTCTTCTATATTCCAAGATTTAAATTTTTTAGAAAGCCATGCATCACACCAACCCGTAAAAGCTCCTTCTGGATCTTTATGATATTTACTAAGTTTTTCTTTTAAATTACTGTTATTCCATTGTTTTTTTGCATTCTTAATGCCTATAATAGAAATATCTTCTACAAATACATGAGGTGCTTCTAAAATCATTGACTTAACTTTGTTACCATTTCCTGCATATATTAATGCTATTGATGCACCATCCGAGTGGCCCATTAAAATTGGGTTAGTTATATCTAATAAATTTAAAATTTTAGGAAGATAATTAATTGCTTCTTGGTGCATATAATCAAATGCTCTAGCAACTCTTAATGGAGAAGAATTGCCCATACCTAATCTTGAATAAACAATTATATCTCGTTTTGTTAAATTATAAATTTCTCTAGGGAAGTTCTTCCATAATGCTACTGAACCTAAACCTTCATGAAGAAATACTATTGGTTCAAGAGTAGAGTTTTTATGTATGATAGATTTTACTTCAATTTTAGTATCATCTATCAAAATATAATCATTAATTTCAGTCATTATTAGTTCGTAATTTATATCTTTGGATTTTTCCTGTAGCTGTTTTTGGTAATTCATTAACAAATTCATACCAACGTGGATATTTAAAAGGGGTTAGTTGATTTTTAACATGATTAGTAAGTGCTAATTTAAGATTCTCAGTTTCTTTAGATTTATTTTTAAGTATAACAAATGCTTTAGGTTTAATTAAATTATTGCTATCTCTACTTCCTACAACTGCAGCTTCCAATACCTCTTCATGGCTTTGTAAAGCCGCTTCAACTTCGAAAGGAGATACATACTGACCAGAAACCTTCATCATATCATCAGCTCGTCCACAATATGTATATATTCCATTAACATCTCGTATATATTTATCTCCAGTTTTGGTCCATTCATCTTTAAAAGTTAAACTAGATTTTTTTGGTTTATTCCAATATGAACTAGCGCTAGATGGTCCTTTTACTTCTAATTCTGCAATCTCATCATCAGAAGCAACTTTTCCATCATCATTTATAAGTCTAGCTTCGTAGCCATTAACTGGTTTTCCAGAAGCTCCAGGCGTAATATTATCTATCGTATTTGAAATAAATATATGCAGCATCTCAGTAGAGCCAATTCCATCTAACACTTTTATTCCAATAAATTTATACCATCTTTCGTATAAATTAGCNGGTAGTGCTTCTCCCGCAGATATGGATAGTCTTAAGGATTTAAAAAATGAAGAACTTATTTTAGAATTTAGTAAGGCTGCATAAAGAGTAGGAACTCCAAAAAATAACGTAACTGAATNTTTCTTTATAATATTAGAAACAGATTCTGGTGTTGGTCTATCAGACATTANTATAGACGTTGCACCTACACTCATTGGAAAAGTAAGCGCATTTCCTAATCCATAAGCAAAAAATAATTTAGCTGCAGAGAAGCAAATATCATTATTGGTGATATTTAAAACCTTTTTTGCNTAGGTATCTGCTGTAGCAACTAAACTTTTATGCATATGAAGTGTACCTTTTGGTGAGCCTGTAGAACCTGATGAATATAACCAAAAAGCTGTATCACTTTCATGAGTTTCGAAAGGTTTTTCCATATAATGTGTATTTTGGTTAATTAGGNNATTAAGATCTATACAATTTTCATTGCNATTAGAAATAATCAAAATACNATTATCTTTTTGGATTAAAGAATTAAATTTATCTAATAATTTTTCTGAAACAATCACAGCCTTAGCTTCAGAATCTTCAATCATATATTTATAGTCTTTACTTGGTAATAAAGTATTAATACAAATAGGAATTATTCCNGCCCAAATTAGGCCTANAAATACTACGGGATAATTAACATTATCATCCATACATATTATAACTCTATCATTAACATTAATATTAACATTTCTAATAGATGAAGAGAATGCCTTAATTTTGTTATAAAGTTCGTTATAAGTAATTTTATTATTATTATCTATAAAAGCTATTTTATTAGGGTTGTCTCTAATATTTCTATAGATAAGATCATAAGCTGCGTTATAAATTTTATTTTTTTCTGTAATCATACTTAATCAATATTCTATATGTGTTCTTTAATATTATTTGCAAACCAATCTACAGCAACTTCTTCGGGTAAACTTCCGTCTGAGGCATCATGATAAAAAGGATCTCCTATCTTAGTTGCATTCAGTGAATCAAGCAAATCTGAAAACTTTTTACCTCCATAGGCAAAAGTATCTCTATATGTCATATCACCAAGACCAAATAATGCATATCTAATATGGTTTAGGTCTGGTGATAAGTCTTTTAATTTATTATAAAATTCTTGAGCGCTATCTGGTACATCGCCTTGTCCATAAGTAGAAGAACATATTAAAACTGGTCCTTTAGTGTCAGTTAATACATTTGTCTCTATATTATCTATTTCTATAATATTTGTTTTGATATTATTTTCGCTACAATATTCTGCAATATCTTCAGCAGCCATAAGAGCTGTTCCAGTCATAGTAGCTACTAAAATTAACAGTTTTTCAGAGTCCATCTTATAGATCCTTATTAAATTGTTTACATTTTTAACTTACATGCACTATAATGCATATATTATCTATCATTAGTTATGAAAGTTGTAAATGAATAATATAGTAGGCCATAAAAATAATCTCTTATTTGAGTCAAATAACTTTAAAGATGAAGACGATAAAAAAAATATTGGATTAATAGTAAAAAAATATAGATTAAAAAGAGGGTTAACAAGACAAATTTTAGCCAATAAGTCTGGTATTTCTCTTAGATACTTAGCTCAATTAGAAAGTGGAAATGGAAACCCCTCTATATCTATAATCACTGATATTGCATATGCATTAAATATTTCATTATATCAATTTTTTTCTAATGGTGAAAATAAAGTTAATTTTGATTTAATTGATCACAGGCTTAATAGTTTTAATCCTATACAAAAAAGTAAAGTTTTTGATTTAATAAATGATATNTATAAGGAAAATAAGAGTAATAAAAATAAAAATAAAATAGCTTTAATAGGTTTAAGAGGAGCTGGAAAGTCCACTTTAGGCAATATGTTACATAAAGAGTTTAACTATCCACTATTTGAAGCAACTAACGAAATAGAAAATTTAGGGGGTATGAATATAAATGAGATTATTGAATTAGGTGGACAAGGCATGTACAGACGATTTGAATTTGATGTGGTTAAAACATTATGTAAAAGTCATAAAAAATTAATACTTCTAGCAGGCGGTAGTATTGTTTCAGAATATAAAACCTTTAATTATGTTTTAAACAATTACTTCACTATTTGGATTAAGGCTAGCCCAAAAGAACATATGCAGAGGGTTTTAAATCAGGGAGATTCAAGACCAATGAGTTCAAATCCTAGAGCAATGGATGATTTAAACAATATATTAAATGAAAGAGTAACTCTTTATTCTAAAGCTGATTTAACTATTAATACTGAAAACATATCGATAGGTGAATCTTATAAAAAATTAAAGNCTAAGCTATTTTAATTTGATATTTTTAAATAGTGCATTATATTGCACTTTATTGGGAGACTATTATGATAACTTTCGACAGAGAACCTGATAGCTATAAACATTGGAAAGTAGATGTAAATGAAAATAGAGCTACTTTATTTTTAGATGTTTCTGAAAAAGATGGCATAAAACCAGGTTACGATTTAAAACTTAATTCCTATGATTTAGGAGTNGATATTGAGTTAAATGATATNGTACAAAGAATTAGATTTGAACATCCTAAAGTTAAAGTAGTTGTTATTACTTCAAATCAAGAAAAAAACTTNTCAGCCGGAGCTAATATTTATATGTTAGGACAATCCGAACATACTTGGAAAGTAAATTTTTGTAAGTTTACAAATGAAACTAGAAATGGTTTCGAGGATTCAAGCTATNCAGGNTCCATAAAATTTATTGCAGCTGTAAATGGAATTTGTGCTGGCGGAGGATATGAAGTAGCTCTCGCATGTGATGAAATATTACTTGTAGACGATAGATCAAGCACAGTTAGTTTACCTGAAGTTCCNCTATTAGGTGTTCTACCTGGAACNGGAGGCGTTACTAGATTGATAGATAAAAGAAAAGTAAGAAAAGATATTGCTGATATTTTTTGTACTAATGCTGATGGAGTTAGGGGAAANAAAGCAGTTGACTGGAAACTTGTTGATTATATTGCTCCTCCTTCAAAGTTTGATGATCTTATAAATGAAAGAGTATCAAAAGTTACAGCTTCAGTTAAATTACGTAATGGTGAAAATGGNATTAAANTAAAAGCTTTAAATAGNAATATTACAAATGAAGGAATAGATTACGATACTATAAAAGCTAAAATAAATAGAGAAGATAGAATAGCTAATATTCATATAATTGGGCCTAAATCAGATGATGTTATAGATATTAATGAAGTTGTAAAAATGGGAAGTAATTGGTGGGCACTAAAATTTGCTAGAGAATTAGAAGATTTAATNTTGTTATTAAGAACTAATGAGTTAGANGTAGGAGTTTTAACTATTACATCAGAAGGTAGTACTGATGATATTTTAAGTGTTACATCAATATTAGAAGACAATAAAAATATTTGGTTCATTAATGAAATAACTGGTTTACTAAGAAGAACTTTATCNAGATTAGATATGTCTTCAAGGTCAATTTTTACTATAATTGATAATAATAGTTGTTTCTCTGGACTTTTGGCGGAGCTATTATTTGCTGCCGATNGAACTTATATGCTTAATAATNCTATGTCTCCAGAAAATACTAAGGGTCCTTTTNTTACATTAAGTGATATTAATTTTATTTCNTTAGAAATGGTAAATGGTNTATCTAGACTAGCTACAAGATTTAATAATGATGAACCAAAACTTAACGCATTACGTAAAANNNTAGGTAAGANGTTAAATGCAGAAGAAGCNTTTGAAGAAGAATTAATAACAGTTATTCCTGATGANTTAGATTGGAANGAAGAAATTAGACTAAGCGTTGAAGAAAGAACAAGTTTTTCCCCGGATGCATTAACTGGACTTGAAGCTAATTTAAGATTTCCTGGAAAAGAAACTTGTGAGACTAANATATTTGGNAGGCTTACTGCTTGGCAAAACTGGATATTTAATAGACCCAACGCTGTAAGTGAAAANGGTGCTTTAAANTTATTTGGAACTGGTTCCAGAGCAAAATTTGATAATAAGAGGGTATAAAAATGACTAATTTAAACTATCAAGAAAAAATTCCTAACAATGTTGATCTAAGTACAGATTTATCTTTACAGAGGGCTTTAGAACATTGGCAACCAAAGTTTAAGAACTGGTGGACAGAAATGGGCCCTGAAGGCTTCCAAGCATCCGATGTATACTTAAGAACAGCAACATCTGTTGATGCAGATGGTTGGGCTACTTATGGTAAAGTAAAAATGCCTGAATACAGATGGGGCATATTTCTTAATGATAAAGTTGAAGAAAGAAAAATACATTTTGGTGATAATATTGGTAAGCCAGTNTGGCAACAAGTTCCTGGAGATTACAGNTCAATTTTAAGAAGACTTATAGTGACTCAAGGAGATACAGAACCAGCTTCAGTTGAACAACAGAGAGAATTAGGTAAGACATGTCCTTCTTTATTTGATTTAAGAAACCTTTTTCAGGTTAATGTTGAAGAGGGCAGACATTTATGGGCTATGGTTTATTTATTACATGCATACTTTGGAAGAGATGGCAGAGAAGAAGCTGAGGCATTGTTNGANAGAAATTCTGGAGATGTTGANAATCCNAGGATACTTGGAACTTTTAATGAGCCAATAACTGATTGGGTTAGTTTCTTTATGTTTACATATTTTACTGATAGAGATGGTAAATATCAGCTGAAATCTCTAGCTGAAAGTAGTTTTGATCCCCTTGCAAGAACATGCCAGTTTATGCTTACTGAGGAAGCGCATCATATGCAAGTAGGAGAAACCGGTATAACTAGAATGATTCAAAGAACTTTGGAAGTTATGAATGAATTAAAAACTGATTCAATTGATGCTATAAGAAATGCTGGTGCTATAGACTTACAGACCATTCAAAGATATATAAATTTTTGGTTTTCCTCTTCTTTAGACCTATTTGGATCTGAAATATCATCTAACTCAGCTACAGCTTTCGCTAACGGACTCAAAGGTAGACCTGATGAGATGNGATATGAAGATCATTCNGAAAAGAACTCAACTTNTACTTTTGATGGACTTTCATTAGAAAATACTATTGAAACTCAAACTATTCCTATGAGAAATGCTATGAACGAAATAACGAGAAGAGCTTACGTTACTGACTGTGANGTTGGCTTAAAACGATGGAATAGGTTAATCAAAAAATCTGGCTACAATATCGAACTAAAATTACCTTCTACTAGGTTTAGAAGAAATATAGGTATATGGGCAGGAGTGGATGTTAATCCTGATGGTAAAATAATTAGTAAGAATGAGTATGATAATAAGCTAGGTTCATGGCTTCCATCAGAAAATGATAAAGAATTTATAAATAGTCTTATGGTTCAAGTAACAGANGTAAATAAGACTGCTGGTTGGATTGCAGCCCCTAACAGAGGGATTAATAATATGGATATAGGTTATGAATATGTGAATTTAAAAAAATAATTATATGCCAATCCATTCCTTATGATGGCTAATATTTTTTTTAAAATCTACCTTACTACCGTTCCATTTAGTTACACCTTTACCTAGAATAGATATTTGGTTAGCTATTTCTAATGCCATATTTACGTTTTGCTCAACTATTAGAAGTGAAATTTTTTCTTTCAAAATATTTTTTANAATTGTGATCAATTCTTTAACTATATTTGGTGCTAATCCTTGAGTAGGCTCATCTAATAAAATTAATTTCGGATTTGTCATNANAGCTTTACCTATTGCAAGCATTTGCTGCTCACCACCAGATAAACTAATAGAATTATTATTTAATTTTGTTTTTAATTGGGGAAATGCTTCTAATACCCTATCAATATTCCATGTTTTATTATTATTATTAATAATATTAAGACTTTCTAATACTGATAATGATGAAAACATACCTCGGTTTTCCGGAACCATTGTAAGACCTATTTCTGCAATTTCATAAGTAGATAAACCTTCAAGATCTATATTATTAAATGTAATTTTACCAGAAACAGGTTTAGTTAAGTTAACGATAGAACGTAATGTAGTTGATTTTCCTGCCCCATTTCTTCCAAGTAAAGCTAAACAACCTGTTTTATTTAAATCAAAATCTACTCCTTGTAATATATGACTTTTACCATAATAAGTATTTAATTTTTCTATCTTAAGTATTGACATTAATTTTATATTCCTAANTAAATTTTTTGTACTAGTTTTGATTTTTTTACAGCACTGGGGCTACCTTCAAATACTAATTTTCCTCTATCAAGAACATATATATTATTAGCTAAATTATATATTACCTCCATATCGTGCTCTACTATAATAATAGAATAATCCTTTGATAATTTTTTTATTAACTTAATAATATCTTTTGTTTCTGCAGGACTCATTCCAGCAGTAGGTTCATCTAACAATAATAACTTCGGACTGCAAGCTATTGCTATTCCAAGTTCTAATTGCCTCTGTAAGCCATAAGCTAAAAATTCTGATTTAACTTCCAAGTAATCTTCAAGCCCTATATCTTTAGCTATTTTTATTGCATTTTTAATTATTAAATTATTTGCTATCAATGGTTTAAATAAATTAAATGATATTTTATATTTATGACTAGAGGCTAACATTAAACTTTCTTTTACGGTCATTTCTAAGAATAAGGAATTTTTTTGAAAACTTTGAGATATTCCTAATCTAGATCTTTGCTCTACACTGTAGTTGTTTATATTCTTCTTGTTGAATTCTACTAAGCCATTATCTTGTTTAATAATCCCTGAAATAATTTTGAAAAGAGTACTTTTACCTGCCCCGTTTGGACCAATAATTCCTATACATTCTTTTTTATCAGANAATATATTAATATTTTCTAAAACATTAACTGAACCATATGATTTACTAATATTATTTATTTCTAATTTCATATCTATTAACCAAATTTTTTCTTTATACGCTCNATTAGGCCCCAAAGCCCATCTTGCATAAATAATACTACTAATATAAAACCAAAACCTATTATAAACATCCACCAACTTATAATATTAGATAGCTCATGTTGAATTATATGTACTACTGACGCACCCAATATAGCTCCAGAAACAGATCCTATTCCTCCAACTATTATCATAATCAGTCCTTCACCAGATACAGTCCAATGAGTTAATTCAGGAGAAATAAACCCATTTAATTGTACATATAAAGACCCAGCTAAAGATGCTATTCCAGCTGATATACTAAATGCAATTGCTTTATAAGCTTTTGTATAACCGCCAATTGCAGATACTCTAGAAGTATTCTGTCTAATTGCATCTAAATTNCGCCCTAAAGGNGCATCAGTAATTTTAGCAATAAAATAATAAGCAATAATTAACCAAAATATACTGTAAAAAGAAAAAATTAATGGTTCATTTAAATCAAAACCTATAAAGGTTAAACTAGGTCTCATTATTCCCGGTATACCATCGGATCCACCTAGTAATTCTGATGTAAATACCCATGCATGAAACATTTCTCCTAATGCCAGCGTAACCATTATAAAAAATATGCCATCTAAAAGCACAATAAAATAGCCTATAAATAATGCTATTAATAAACCAATTATAATGGAAAGAAATGTAGAATAGAAGGGAGGTATTCCGTAGTTTATAGATAAGATAGCAGTTGAATAAGCCCCAATACCTAAAAACATAGCATGTCCAAGAGAAACCATCCCACCTCTTGATGCTATAAAATCTAAACTAATTGCAAAAATAGATAAGATTGCTATTTCTGCAATAAAGAACCTTGTAAAATATCCTCCAAATATATTAAATATTACTAATAATGAAACTAATATTATCATTATTTGTAGTCTTAATTTTGGGTTATAATTTACTGCTCTCATTATCTCTTATACAATCCATCTGGCCTAAATAACAATGTTAATGCCATCACAGCATAGATTATTATTTGTGCTAATTGCGGCATATATACTTTTCCAAAGCTATCAACAAATCCTATTAAAAGAGCACCAATTAATGCACCTTTTAAACTACCAGGTCCACCAACAACCACTACAATTAATGTTAAAACTAAAACTTCCATATCCATACCTGGCTCTACTCCTAGAATTGGTGCTACAGTAATACCAGCAAGTCCAGCTAAACCACACCCTAATGAGAATGTATAAAACAAAATTTTATCTGTATTAATTTTAAGTAATTTTGCCGTTTCAGGATCGTCNACCGANGCTCTTACTTTTGCACCTATAATAGTTTTTTCTAAAATAAAATATAAACAAATTAATACAAAAAAACCTACAAATATAACAAATAATCTATAAGANGGATAAGGCTCACTTATTAATATAATAGANTTTGATAATACGTCTGGGGCAGATATGGAATGACTCATGGTTCCCCATATCATTCTTACAGAATCTAANCCTATATATATAAGCCCAAATGTTAGTAAAACTTGTCTCATAGGGTCTGCATTTTGAATATGTCTAAACAATACAAAATATAAAAATGCGCCAACTAGAGCTGTAACTATTGGAGCAAAAATAAATGCAAGCCAGAAAGAATCAAAATAAGACCATATGGATAATCCAACATATGCTCCAATCATATATAAACTTCCATGAGCTAAATTAACTATTTTCATAAGCCCAAATATAATAGTTAAACCCACGGCCAATAAAAATAAAGTCATACTGAACTGAAGCGCATTAAGAAATTGTATTAACAACATAAAATTAAGGCCTATAGGTTACACTTTTCACCAGGTGCTTGAACTGCATTAATTGTATCTAAGACTTTTAACTCTGGCCCATTTTTTCCAGNTATTACCTCAAATATGTATATATTTTGTATTACATTATTAGTATTTTTATCTATAGTTAAAGGTCCTCGTGGACCAACTATTGAAACTGTTCTAATAGCTTCAGCTAGGTCATCTTTATTAGAAGTATCTCCTGATAATGATTTTAACGCTTCAATTATAACTTTTCCAGAATCATAGCCTTGGACAGCAAACTCTGATGGAATTCTTCCAAATTTATTTTTATATGAAGTAATAAATAGTTTATTAGCTTCCGTATTAATAGAAGGNACATAATTTAAGCTTCCTATAAAACCAATTGCAGCTTCTTTTTGTGCAGGTAAAAATAATGGTGATGTAGTCCATCCTGCACCTGTAACCTTCATTACATTAGATAAACCAAAAGAATGGGCTTGTTTTATAAAATTTATAGCTTCTCCGCCAGCATAAAACACATATACTGCGTCTGCTCCACTATCTTTAACTCTTGCTAAGTATGGACCAAAGTCTTTTGTTTTTCTAAAGGGTGTATATTCTTCTCCAAGTACAGTTCCTCCAGCTGCTTCAAAGTTTTCCTTAAATGCACTCATCATTTCTTTTCCTGCTGCATAATTAGGGGCCAATAGAAATGCTGTTTTAATTCCTTTATTAGCTAACCATGTTCCCATAGGAGCATTTATTTGATAATTAGAAAAAGAAATTCTAGTTATAAATTTTGAACATTTTGCATCNGTAAGAATATTTGCACCAGCATTTGGAATAATTAATGGTGTTTTAGTTTGAACAACAATATCTCGCAGAGCTAATGCAACCGATGATGAAACTGGTCCAACTAGAATATCTACTTTATCTGAAGAAATTAATTTTCTACTTTTTTGTAATGCAATATTTGGTTTTACTTCTGTATCACCTCTAATTATTTCAATACTTTTACCATTTATAGTATTATCTATTTCATCAAAGGCTAATGACATTGCATTTGTAATTTCTTCTCCAAGAACTGTGTAAACGCCTGAATATGGAAGNAATGTTCCAATTTTAATATTATCTTTTGAATAAGATANAGATGAACNGTAAAAACCAATAAGTATAATAAAAAATAATTTTATAATAATATTTTTAATATTCATTTTTTGTCCCCACAAACAGTAAGAATAATTAAATTAAGTAATACATACTTTAAATCATAATGTGAATTAATGATTTAACTTTTTAATTTTTAAAAAGTATTGACTACTTTAATTACTACTTATATATCACTAAGTGTGTCCCCTTCGTCTATCGGTTAGGACACCAGGTTTTCATCCTGGAAAGAGGAGTTCGATTCTCCTAGGGGATACCACTATCTAACCAACTCTACATAAATACCAAGAGAGTAAAATATTACTACCAGCTAGTTTTTCAAAAATTCAATAATTACAAATAGCTATTATTAATTAAAGGATAAATTAAACTAATAAACTGCACCTGAGTGTATGTTTAAAGGCT